>CAZASR010000250.1:0-3983 GCA_964487765.1 uncultured Devosia sp.
AGCCAGCCGAAGGCGGCGGCGGGATCGGCCGCGACGCCGATGCCGCGCTCAAAATGATCGGCCGCGATGAGCTGGGCGCGCACCAGCCCGGCCTCGGCGGCGCGGAGGTAATACGTCATGGCGCGGGCCGCGTCGGCCGCCACGCCGTCGCCGAACTCGTAGGAATAGCCGAGGCTGAGCAGCGCCGGCACGAAGTCGAGCGCGGCCGCCTGTTCGAGCAGCGAAACGCCGCGCGCCTTGTCCTGCGCGATGCCCTTGCCGAGGATCAGCAGATCGCCCAGCGCGCGGAGGGCGACCGGATTGCCGGCGGCGGCCGCACGCTCGAGCAGCGGCACCGCGCGCGCCGGCTGGCCGTCGGCGGCATAAGCATTGCCCAGCCACGCCATGAGCCGCGGATCGGCGGGGGCCTCGGCGTGGGCGGCCTCGCACGCATCGATCGCCTCATAGGCGTAGTAAGCGCTGGTGCCGAACGGGCCGACGCCCTCATAGCCCGCCTCCCAGACGCTGGCGGCGCTGGCCGCGCACCGCTCGAAGAGCTCGCTGCCGGCCGCGACAGGGACCGTGGCGGCGATGAGGCACAAAACGGCGGCAATGCGAAGGACGTGCGACATAGCGGCACTGTAATTCACCGATGCGTCGCAAGGAAGGCGCCGCTACGGGCCGGGAGCATAGCCGCGGGCGAGGTAGATCGAATAGCGCTCAATGACGAAGCCGTTGCGGACGACGTCGACGCGCTCGAGGCGCCGGACCGACCGGAACAAGGCCCTGATCTCGTCGGTGAGGCCGCGCTTGCGATCGGCGACGATGAGCGCGTTCTCCCCGCGATGGGCAGCCGGATCGAACCAGTCGTCGAAAGCGTCGCGGCCAGGATAGAGGCTGGTGACGGCGGGGTCGCCCAGGGCGAAGGCGAGCGCCCCGGCCGAGGCGTACCAGGGCGTCGCGATGAAGCCGATGTCGCGCTCGGCACGGACCTTGTCGAGCACCGGGATGACCTCTTCCCAGCCATAGGAGAGCGAGGTGGTCTGGTCGGTATAGGTGTAGGTCGAAACCAGCGGCATCACCGTGTAGTTGACGGTGATCGCAAGCGCGACGAGGCCGCCGAACACGAAATGGCCGATCGCGAGCGCGCGCGAGCGCAGGTACGGCGCGAGGAACGGCAGCACCGCGGCATAGGCGACGGCGTTCCAGTGGATCAGGATGTCGGTGAACAATGAGGCCGCGAGGAACCCCAGCGTCGAGAACCAGAAGACGAGCCTGATGAAACCTGTGCCCTCGTCGCGCGCGAACAGAAAGCGGCCCAGCGGCCAGAGCAGGAACGGCGAAAGGACGAGCGGAAAGCCGGCCACATAGCCGGCGACGCCGGACCAGTCGATCGCGCTGCTGATCCGGCGGCCACCGAGAATGAAGCCGAAGGATGACATCTCGTGCTGCAGGTTCCAGATCAGCACCGGCAGTTGCAGCACGAGGACCAGCACCATGGCGAGATAGAGGTGCGGCGTGCGGAACAGGCTGCGCAACCTGGGCGTGAAGACGATGACCAGCCAGATGCACGCGGCGAGCAATGCACCCGAATATTTGCTGAGCGTTGCGAGCCCCACGGCAAGCGCCGCGAGATAGAGGAAGTGCCAGCGGGGCACGCCCGCCTCGTAGGCGACGCGAAAGCGCGTGAAGGCGTTGATGGCGGCGAGCGAGAAGAACACCAGCAGGTGATCGGGCAGCGCCAGATTGGTGAGGCCGAAAAAGATCGGCGTCGCGAGGAACAGCGCCGCGGTGGCCCAGAACATGTCGCGCCAGGCCGCCCCGCCAAGATGGCGCGCAAAGCCATAGAGCAGCGCGATATCGCCGATGAGGGTGACAAGAACGAAGGCGCGGAGGCCGGCCGTGTTCCAGCCCAGATAGGTGGCGAGTGCCTGTGTCCAGCCGATCAGCGGCGGATGATCGAAATAGCTGAGCGAAGGATGCTGGCCCCACAGCCAGTAATAGGTCTCGTCCATGAAGGGGCGCGCCGCAACCAGCAGTGCGAGCTTAAGCACGAAGAAACCGATGGCGAGGGCGCGATAAATCCGCCAGTCGAGCGCCGGCGCGGCCATCAGGGCTTGTAGCCTTTGGCAAGATAGATGCTCTGGCGATAGATCGTCTCGTCGTTCGCCTTGACCGCGATGGTTTCGATCTCCTCGATGCTCTCGAAGCGCCGTTCGATGGCGCGCGTGATCGGCCGCCAGCGATCGGCATAGAGGATGGCATCCTCGCCGGCATGCGCCTCGGGGTCGAACCAGAAATCGAACTGCTCGAGATCGGGATCGAGACTGACGACGTCGCGGTCCTTGAGGGCGAAGCCGAGCAGCGAGGCGGTGGTGTAGTCGACCCCGGCGACGAAGCCCACATCGTGTTCTGCGCGCGCGGTGGCGACGGCCTCTGCCGCTTGTGACCAGTCATATGACCAGGCCGTCGCTTCGTCGCGCCAACCGGTGACATTGGTGATGGGCATGACGGCGTAGTTGACGAAGATCGCGCCGGCAAAGGCGATGCCCCACACGGCCTGTAGCGCAATGAGCCAGCGCGGCCGCATGTGGAGTGCGAGAAACGGCAGCATGGCGGCATAGGCGACAAGGTTCCAGTGGAACAGGGTCAGCGTGAAGAGGGCGAGCACCGTGATCGCGATGGTCGAGACGAAGAAGGTCGTACGCGCGAAGCCGGTGCCCGATGCGGCGCTCGGGTCCTGAGGGCGCAGATTGAGCGCGAATTTGGCGATCGGCCAGAACAGGAACGGGCCGATGAGGATGAAAATGCCGAGAAAGAACGGCAGGAGGCCCTCAAGGCTGGCGGGATGACCGGAGTGGCGGCCGCCAAGCTGGAAGGCAAAGGACGCAAAGGCTTCGGTTGCGTTCCATACAATGACCGGCGCCTGCAGCGCCAGCGCAATGGCGGCGGCCAGATAGAGGCGGATCTGGGCAAGCAGCGCCCGATCGTAGAGCAGCACGAAAAGCCCGACGCCGAGACCGAGAAACACGGCGTTGTACTTGGCGAGTCCCGCGAGGCCGAGGCAGAGACCGCCGAGCAGCAAATCACGCGTCAGCCCTGCCCGCCCCGCCGCGCGATCGGCGAAGAAACGCAGGAAGAAGAAGATGGCATAAAGCAGGGCCGTCAGCAGGATATGATCGGGCAGCGCGTAACTGGTCACCATCCAGAAGATCGGGGTGACGAGGAACAGGAGCAGTGTGAGCCAGAACATGCCGCACCGGTCGCCATCGACGCGGCCAGCGATGAGCCATAGGGCCGCAATGTCGGCAATGAGCCCCAGCGCGACCGGAAGGCGCAGCGCGAACACGTTCCAGCCGAAGATCGCATTCGAGAGCGACAGCAGCCAGGAGTTGAGTGGCGGATGGTCGTAATAGGAGAGCGCCGGGTGCTGCGCCCACATCCAGTAGTAGGCCTCGTCCATGAAGACGCCGGCGAAACTCCACTGGGCGAGCTTCAAGCCCAGCAGCAATACGCACACCACCTGCGCGAGCCTCAGCGGCCACCCCGACAGAATGCTCCGGCGTGTCTCCAATAAGATCCCCTCGCGGCCAAGCCCGGCGCTTATGCCACGCACCTCTGGCAGTGGCCACCCGGCGACATTATCTGACATTGACAATCATGTTTCACTCGCGCTTTATCCGCGCGTTTTCGTCTCACTCCGTGCCATGCTCGTCTGCCAGTGCAACGCCATCACCGATCGAGAAATCGTTCAGGTTATCAGAGACTTGCTTGCCGATGATCCGTGGCAGATCATCGTGCCGGCAAAGGTTTATCGCGAGCTTGAGAAGCGCTGCAAATGCTCGGGCTGCGTGCCGAATGTGGTGGACTTGATCACCAAGGTCACCCATGAATATCACCTTGAAATCGCGGAGACCGCCGCGGAGGTGAGCCCGCCCGCGGTCGCGGCTCCGGCGCCCCGAAGGAAATTCAAAGGAGCACGCGGCTATGAAAGGCGAAGCGCA
>CAZASR010000251.1:0-3983 GCA_964487765.1 uncultured Devosia sp.
TAGCTCGACACCTCGATGAAATCGACCTCGACCGGCAGGTCGAGCTCGCGCACCAGATCGGCGATGAACACGAACGAGCCGCGCAGCAGTCCCACCACCACCAGCTTGTCGGTCCCGCGGTAATATTGGGAGATTTCCCGCGCTAGCGCCTCGACGCGCGCCGCGATCGCCTTGGCCGAAATGAGCTGGTCGATCACATAAGGTTTGGTGGTGGTCATGGATGCCTCGCGCTGTGCCCGCCGCTCATAGCGGCTCCGCCCGCCCCGCTCAATGCGAGACAAGTCGCAGGCCAGGCGTGGCGGCAACTGCGGGAGGACAGGGAAGCCACAGCGACTTCGGCATCGTATGGGGCTCGACAGAGTTACGTACCTCACGCTACCACTTGTCGGACAAGCGGCACCGGACCGGAGATGCCGCCCGCGACTCTGAGGGGACCAATGAAGATTACGTCGGTAAAGACGGCCGCCAGCACCGGCCACTGCATGCATTTGTGGGTGAAGATCGAGACCGATGCCGGCATCACGGGCATCGGCGAATGCGTCCATGGCGGCCACCAGTCCATCGCGATCATCAAGGAGCTCGAGGAGCGCCTCGTCGGCCGCGACCCATTCGCCATCGACGCCATCTTCGAGCAGACGCGCCGCAGCCTGGTGTTCGAAGGCGGCTTCGCCGGCGCGCTGATTACCGCCCTCACCGGCATCGAGATCGCGCTGTGGGACCTGAAGGGCAAGGCCCTCAACGTGCCGATCTACGAACTGATGGGCGGCAAGTTCCGTGACGACATCCGCGTCTATTGCGACTGCGAAGTCTCGCCCGGCATGAACATGTCCGAGGTGCAGAAGGAGGTCGACGACGTCCTTGCCGCGGGCTTCACCGCCCTCAAGGTCGACCTCGACATCCGCGCCTATGGCCACACCGGCACCGAGACCGGCTGGTACGAAAAGGACGGCTTCAACATGACTCCCAACAAATGGGAGCATGACCGCATGGTGCAACTGGCCGAAATGGTGGTGAAAGCAGCCGGGCCCAGCGTCGAAGTCGCCACCGACCTCCATACGCGCCTCGACAAGCACTCGGCCATCCGCCTCGCCCGTGACCTCGAGCACCTCAAGCTCATGTGGCTCGAAGAGCCGGTGCCGCCCGAGAACATCGACGTCATGGCCGAGATCACCCGCTCGACCTCGACCCCCATCTGCGCCGGCGAAAACCTCTATCTGCGCCACGGCTTCCGCAAGCTGCTCGAAACGCAGGCGGTCGACATCATCATGCCGGACATCCCCAAATGCGGCGGCCTCAGCGAATGCCGCAAGATCGCCGAGATGGCCGACCTCTATTCGATCCCCTTCGCGCCGCACAACGTGTCGTCCCCCATCGGCACCATGGCCTCGGCGCAGGTCTGCGCCACCGTACCCAACTTCCTCGTCCTCGAGTTCCACTGGTTCAACCGCGACTACTGGAAGACCATCACCGACGGCGGCGAGATCATCGAGAACGGCCGCATCGCCCTCAGCGACCGGCCCGGCATCGGGCTCGAACTGAACGAAGAGGTGGCCCGGCAGTACCAGTACCCCGGCACCACCTGGTTCGAATAGGGCATCGCAAAGCGCGGCGATGGTCCTTATGTGGCCCTCTCCCTCCTCGCGGCGAAGCCGTGGGGAGGGAGAATCGGCGCAGCCGGTGGGTGGGGCGCCGCTCGCGCCGCTCTTTACACTCCCTCATCTAGCGGCCACATCGGCCGCGGGATCCGCTCGAACGGAATGCTCTTCCAGTCCGGCGGGCAGGCGCCCGGTGTCGCAACGAACAACTGCTCCCGCGTGAGCGGCCGGAAGATGTCGCGGTGCTTGTAGAGGTTCTTGAGCCCGATGACGTGTTTGTCCTCGAGGCTGATCCCGTGATGGGTGAACATCGTGGGGGAGAACACGCCCACCCGCTTGGTGTTGAGCAGGATCTCGATCCCCTCGACGCGAATCACCGCCACGTCGCCCATCGGCACGCGCTCATCGGTCAACTGGTCCTGGTAGGCGTCGTGCTTGAGGAACAGCACCTCGGCATCGACGTCGAGCGAGGGGCCCGAATGCGGCTCGTACTTGCCGCCGATCCTGAGCCTGAGCCTCGCGCCCACGCCCATCGCCATGCAGATGCCGACGGCAAGCGGGTCCCATAGTGGTCCATAGACGGCGTCGCGGATACCGGCGTCGAGGAACGCCTTGATCATGTAGGTCGTGTCGCCCGGCGCGCCGCCGCCCGTCTGGTCGGACGTATCGGCGAGAAGGATCGGCTTGTCGCCCGTCTCCTGGGCGCGGCGGATCGCCTCGTCGAACGGCACGAAGGGCAGCGTCGCCTCGGCGCGGATCGCCTGGAACCTGCGTCCGAATTCCTCGGCCGCCCGCTGCGCGATGCCGGCATCCCCATTCGCCACCGCCAGCATCTTGGCCCCCGCATTGGGCACGTCGGCCCAGGGAAAGCCATGGTTGAGCGACAGCGACAGGATCCCGTCCTTGCCCTCGGCGGCGAACATGTCGGCCGTGAACTGCACCATCGGCCCTTCGCGCGTCGTCGGGAACAGCCCCATGGTTCGGCAGTCGTAGAGTGCCATCACCGGCTCGATCTCGCCCTTAAGCGTGCGCGCCATCAGCGCGAATAGATCCTCGGCCCGCTCGGAGTAGTCGATATGCGGATAGGCCTTGTAGAAGACGATGATGTCGCTGACCGCAAGCAGCGTCTCATCGATATGCGCATGCAGGTCGAGCTCGAGGCCGATCCTGGTGTCATCGCCGACGACGGCGCGCAAATTCGTCACGAAGTCGGCCTCGCAATCGTCGTAGCCTTCCGCCACCATCGCGCCATGCAGGAACATCAGCACGGCATCGAGTGGCCCCGCCTTGGCGGCATCGGTAACGATGCGGTTGCGCATGTGCTCATAGGCTTCGCGCGTCGTCTTGCCGGCGGGTTCGGCGAAGGCATGGAGGCTCTCCACCACTTCCCAGCCCGCCTCGAGCGCGCGCGTCCGGAACACCTTGGCCGGGGCCGACCAGGGCGTCATCGACACCGAATCGATCCCCCCCTCGACCCATAAGTGCCGCCGGAAATCGTCGAGCCCCGTCGGAAACGACGCAAATGTGTTGGTCTCGGTCCCGAGCGTGGCGATAAACACGCGCATGCTTTCAATCCCTCCGCTGAAATGCGATCCTCACGTGGACTGTAGAGCGTTTCCGGAAAAGGTGGAATCCGGCTGCATCCGCGGACCCTGGTCCGGGGACCCGGAAACGCGCGGCACCCTTGGGACGGACATGATGAGGAGTGAGACGATGGACGCCAACCGCAAGCTGATGACCTTCGACAAATCGGCGCGGCTGATCGAGGAGAACCGGCAATGGATCGCCGGCGGCGTCAACTCCAACTTCCGCACCGGCATGCAGCCGCACCCCCTAGTCTTCACCCATGGCGAGGGTCCCTATCTGTTCGATGCCGACGGCAATCGCCTCATCGACTATTATGCCGGCATGGGCGCCATGGTGCTCGGCCACAGCCCGGAACCGGTGCGCGAGGCGGTCAGGCAGATGGTGGATTCCGCCATCCACTTCGCCGGCCAGACGGAAATCGAGGTCGAGGCTGCCAAAATCCTGTGCGAGCGCATCCCGTCCGCCGAGCGCGTGCGCTTCGGCTCCTCGGGCTCCGAGGTCGCGCAGGCGGCCATCCGTCTGTGCCGCGCCGCGACCGGCCGCACCAGGATCATCAAGTTCGAAGGCCATTATCACGGCTGGTTCGACAACATCCTGTGGTCCACCGCCCCTGCCCTCAATGCCGCCGGTCCCGACGCTGCGCCGGTGCCCGTCGCCGGCAGCCTCGGGCAGGACCAGGAGGAGGCGCGCAATATCGTCGTGCTGCAATGGAACGACCTTCCGGCGCTCGAGGCGCGCCTCGCCGAGGGCGACATCGCCGGCGTCATCATGGAGCCGGCCATGTGCAACCAGGGCGCCATG
>CAZASR010000252.1:0-3967 GCA_964487765.1 uncultured Devosia sp.
ATATGTTGCGTACCGCGCGTACGGCCAGTTCGGCCGATGCGGAAAGGGCGACGCTGCCTGTCGACACGATTCTTGTCGGCGACTGCATTGCTCACATGAATGCCTTGCCGGCCGGCTCGGTTGACCTGATTTTTGCGGACCCGCCCTACAATCTGCAGCTCGAGGAGGGATTGACGCGCCCCGACCAATCCAGGGTCGACGCGGTCGACGACGACTGGGACAAATTCCAGAGCTTTGCCCACTACGACATTTTCACGCGCGCCTGGCTCAAGGCGGCGCGCCGGCTGCTCAAGCCCGACGGCGCGATCTGGGTGATCGGCTCATATCACAATATCTTCCGCGTCGGCACGGCGCTCCAGGATCTCGATTTCTGGATGCTCAACGACGTGATCTGGCGCAAGGCGAACCCGATGCCGAATTTTCGCGGCACGCGCTTCACCAATGCGCATGAGACGCTGATCTGGGCCGCTCGCGACAAGAAGAGCCGCGTGACGTTCAACTACGAGGCGATGAAGCAGGCCAATGAGGACACGCAGATGCGGTCCGACTGGCTGTTCCCGATCTGCACCGGGGCCGAGCGGCTGACCGACGGCGCCGGCAGCAAGGTGCATCCGACGCAAAAGCCCGAAGCGCTGCTGCTGCGCATCCTCAACGCGACGACGAGGCCGGGCGACGTGGTGCTCGATCCGTTCTTCGGTACCGGCACCACCGGCGCGGTGGCCAAGAAGCTCGGGCGCCGGTTCATCGGCATCGAGCGCGACGACGGCTATATCGCGGCAGCGCTGAAACGCATCGCGGCGATCAAGCCGCTCAGCGGACAGGCGATCGAAGCCGCGGTGCCGAAGCGGCAGGCGCCGCGCGTCGCCTTCGGCGCGCTGGTCGAGATGGGGCTGATCGTGCCCGGCACAGAGCTGACCGACATGCGGCGGCGCTGGTCCGCGCTGGTGCGGGCCGACGGCACGCTGGCCTCGGGTCCGCATTCGGGGTCGATCCACCGTGTGGGCGCCCTCGTCCAGGGGGCGGAGGCCTGCAATGGCTGGACCTTCTGGCACACCGACAAACAGGGGCACCTTGCCCCGATCGACCTGCTGCGCGGCCAGGTGCGCCAGCAGATGGAGAAGCTTTCAGCCTGAGATACAGACCTCCAGTCTCCGGGCAGAACCTGCCCCCGGTCCAGGACGGGCCGGGGGCATTTTTATTCGAGGCCGGCTGCTGCGAGCGCCTTGCGAAAGACCGTGGGCAGGGCCTCGGAGGCGAGGCGGCGGGGCTCGCTCCACCAGCCTTCGCCCAGCAGCGAGGGGGCGGCGATCGTTGCCGACCAGATGTCGAGCTCGAGGCGGAAGTGGGTGAAGATGTGGATCACCTGGCCGTGGTGGCGCCACTCGGCGGCGACCGGGAAGGCCGGTTCGGACCGGGTTGAGGTCCATGCGGAGACCGGGGGCTCGGTCATTTTCGCAAGGAGGCCGGTGGGCGGTCGGGAGCGCAAATAGACGTCGCCGGCAGCGTCGCGCATGATGAAGGCATGGCCGTAACGCGTTGGTCGATCTGGCTTTTCGGGTTTGACGGGATAGGCCAGCGGATCGAGGCGGCGGCCGGCGCAGCCCTGGGCGAGCGGGCAGATGAGGCAATTGGCGGCGCGCGGGGCGCAGATGGTGGCGCCGAGATCCATCAAGGCCTGCGCAAAGTCACCGGCGCGCGAGGGGACGGAGGCCTGAATTGTGTTGCGGATCAACAGCTTGGCATCGCGAACGGGAACGTTGAGCGCCATATATCGGGCGAGGACGCGGTCGACATTGCCGTCGATGACGGCGATGCGCTCGTCGAAGCAGATCGCGGCGATGGCGGCGGCGGTGTAGGGGCCGATGCCCGGAAGCGCGAGCAATTCCAACGAGTTGGCGGGAAACGTGCCGCCGTAGCGCGCGACCACCGCCTGGGCGCAGGCGTGGAGGTTGCGGGCGCGGGCGTAGTAGCCGAGGCCGGCCCATTCGCGCAGCACGGCGTCGAGCGGGGCGGCGGCGAGGCTGTCGATATCCGGCCAAAGCGCGGTAAAGCGCGCGTAATATTTCAACACATAGGCGACTGTGGTCTGCTGCAGCATGATCTCGCTGAGCCAGACGCGATAGGGATCGGGCCGGATGCCCCGGGCGCGATCGGCAGGCGAGACGCGCCAGGGCAGATCGCGCGCATGGCGATCGTACCAGGCGAGCACCGCCGGACTGTCCAGTGGTACGGCCTGTTGCGCAGCGGACGGATTTGGCATCATCAGGGCGCAATGGACCAGCCGGGCGACCGGCGCAACCGGATTTCGGCCGTGGCCAAGAAGAGCGAGGAGCCAGCACCGCCCAAGCGGCTCAACCGCAGCGTCGGCGTCGCCGAAGCGCTGGGGCATGTGCTCGATTCGGCGCTCAGGAAGCGCGGCTTTGCGACCCGCGACATTCTCACCAACTGGGCGGCGATGGCACCCAAGCCGTACGACCAGGTGGCGATGCCGGCCGAGCTCAAATGGCCGCGCGGCGCCGGGCACGAGGGGGCGACGCTGTTCGTGCGCTGCGCCGAGGGGCAGCGGCTGGCGCTGGCGCATGAGGGGCCGCTGATCGCGGCTGCGGTGAACCGGTATTTCGGCTACTTCCTCGTGCGCGAGGTGAAGCTGAGCGCCGAGCCGTTCAGCCGGGGTTCAGCGCCCAGGCCGAAAGATGGAGGTACGCCGCCGGAGGTGAGCCGACATGCCGACGAGGCCGTCGCAGAGGTCGAGGACCCTGCCCTCAAGGATGCCCTCAAGACACTGGGCGAAGCGGTGCTCAAGCGGAACCGCCGGTGATCGCCGACGTCTTCCCCAAAGCGCGCGGCCAGTGTTCAACCTCCCGTGACCAATTCTTACGCTTTGGTCACTTGCCGGGCTCCGGCACGCGTGTAATTTGCCGGCGAAACTAGGAGTTCTCCCGTGAAACTGACCCGCCGTGAC
Organism: uncultured Devosia sp.; assembly: GCA_964487765.1. Taxonomy (GTDB): domain Bacteria; phylum Pseudomonadota; class Alphaproteobacteria; order Rhizobiales; family Devosiaceae; genus Devosia_A. The sequence continues at coordinate 2,963 of CAZASR010000252.1, forward strand.
ACCCTGACCCTGGCCGCCGCCGCGACGGCAGCCGGCCTTGCCGGCCTGCCGTCCATCGTGCTCGCCAAGGAAGGCGACGTGATCGACCTGCTCAGGCTGATGGCTCCCGCCGGCGTTCCCGACAAGGTGCTGGGCAATCCCGACGCCAAGGTGACGGTGATCGAATACGCTTCGCCCACCTGCCCACACTGCGCGTCGTTCTCCAATGACGTGCTGCCGGCCCTCAAGGAGAAATATGTCGAGACCGGGCAGGTGAAGCTCATCATCCGCCCATTCGCCCGCAACACGCTCGACGCGGCGATCTTCATGCTGGCCGAACATGCGGCCAAGGCGGTGGACGGCACCGCGACCACGCCGACCGATCCCTCGGCGCCGAGCTCGGAGCCGAGCGCGGAACCCGCGGCCCCGGCCGATCCGAGCAACCCCAGCGGTTTGTCGCAGGCGGCGGTCGAGACCTATGAGAACGTGCTGTCGACCTTCTTCAGGACGCAGCAGGACTGGGGTACGTCGCAGGATCCCCTGACGGCGCTCAAGACTGTCGCCACCCAGCTCGGCTTCTCGGAAGCCGCGTTCAACGAGGCGCTGACCGACCAGGAGCTGTTCAACGGCATCGACGCGATGCGCAACCAGGCGCTCAACGAATTCGGCCTCGAAGGCACCCCCACGTTCTACATCAATGGCAAGCAGCTCACCGGGGGGAAGTCGCTGGAGGAACTGAGCGCGGAGATCGATCCGCTGCTGTAAGCCCCGCGCAAGCGGCGCCCCTCATCCGCCCCGGATCAAGTCCGGGGCAGGCTCCTGGGGCACCCCCGATCAGGTCGGGGAGCGGCACTTCTCCCGCAAGGGAAGAAGGCCGCTCGGCTCTGACGCCGCTCGCTCCGGCGATTGGAGCCTGGCGGACTCAATTTCCACAAGGTTCGGTGGCCTAAAGTGGGGCGTCGCTTCCGCGGGGCGGGCCGCTTCGCTATTCCAAACGCATGTCCATGAAGTTCTCGCGTCTCAAGC
>CAZASR010000253.1:0-3926 GCA_964487765.1 uncultured Devosia sp.
AAGTCGGGCGCCGCAGTGGTCCTCGTCGGCCACGTCACCAAGGAAGGGCAGATCGCCGGCCCGCGCGTCGTCGAGCACATGGTCGATGCGGTGCTCTATTTCGAGGGGGACGCCAGCCACACCTTCCGCATCCTGCGCGGCGTCAAGAACCGGTACGGCGCGACCGACGAGATCGGCGTGTTTGAGATGACGACGCTCGGCCTGCGCGAAGTCGCCAATCCGTCGGCGCTGTTCCTCGATCAGCGCGATACGGATTCGGCCGGCTCCGCCGTCTTCGCGGGCATGGAGGGCACGCGTCCGGTCCTGTGCGAAATCCAGGCGCTGGTTGCGCCCTCCCCGCTCGGCACGCCGCGCCGCGCCGTCGTCGGCTGGGACGCGTCGCGGCTCTCCATGGTGCTCGCCGTGCTCGAGACGCGCTGCGGCGTCCGCATCGGCGCCAACGACATCTATCTCAATGTCGCGGGCGGGCTGAAGGTGAACGAACCGGCAGCCGACCTCGCGGTCGCCGCCGCGCTCATTTCCTCGCTGACCAATTCGCCGCTGCCGCCCGACGCCGTCTATTTCGGGGAAATCTCGCTGGCGGGCGGCGTTCGCCCCGTGGTGCATGCCTCGCTCCGCCTTCGCGAGGCGCAAAAGCTCGGCTTCCGGAGCGCCTGCACCGGCAAGCTCGGCCCCGGAGATTCCGGTAACGGGCTGCTCGTCGCCGAATATTCCGAGCTCGCGGACCTGATCGGCCGCATTGCCGCAAAGGGGCGGCGGGGCGCCAGTGAGCAATAGCCGGCCATGCGCCCAATTCCTGTTTGCTATTCCCCATTGGCCGACACGCATGCGCCTGTGCGCCTTGGCAGGGGCGCGATTAGCGGCTAAACGGACACGCAAAGCGGCATGGGATCGGTCCAAGCATGGTCTTTACAGCAGTCGACGTCGGCGTCGCCGTCCTCGTCCTGATCTCGGCGATCCTCGCCACGGCGCGCGGCTTCACTCGCGAAATCCTGTCGCTGGCGACCTGGGCCGGTGCGGCCGCCATCGCCGCCTATATGTATTTCTACCATTCGGACCTGGCGGCGCAGTATTTCACCGAGCCGCTGCTCGCCACCGGCGTGACGGTCATCGGCAGCTTCCTCGTCGCCCTGATCGTGCTCCATTTGCTCACCATGTGGATCGGTGACCTGGTCGTCGACTCGCGCGTCGGCCCGCTCGATCGCACGCTGGGCTTCGTGTTCGGTGCGGCCCGCGGCATCCTGATCTGCGTGGTGGCGGCGGTCTTCGCCAACTTCCTCATCGGCGCGCAGGACCCGATGCTGCGCGATTCCAAGAGCTTTCCACCGCTCCTCAGTGCGGGCGACTATCTGATCACGCTGTTGCCGCCCGATCTCGAAGAGCAGTTCCGCGAATTCCTCGAGCGCGGCGGACAGAATCCCGAGGAAGGCCCGAACGAGCCGGCGGAGCCGGATGCACCGGCGGACGACACCACGCCGCCCGCCGACATTTCGAGCGAACCCGCGCCCGGCGCGTAACGAAAGGCAGGAGCGTGACCGACGATCCGCTCGGACTTCACGACGACACTCTGCATGAAGAGTGCGGCGTGTTCGGCATTCTGGGCCACCCCGAAGCCGCCACCCTCACCGCCCTCGGCCTCCACGCACTGCAGCATCGCGGGCAGGAGGCGGCGGGCATCGTCAGCTTCGACGGCCGGCAGTTCCACTCCGAGCGCCATCTCGGCCTCGTGGGCGACCATTTCACCGATCCGGGTGTCGTCAAGCGCCTCCCCGGCCACATGGCGATGGGTCATGTACGCTACTCCACCACTGGCGAGACCATCCTGCGCAACGTGCAGCCGCTGTTTGCCGAGCTCGAGGTGGGTGGCATATCGATCGGCCACAATGGCAATTTCACCAACGGCCTGACGCTCCGGCGCGAGCTGATCGCCGGCGGGGCCATCTGCCAGTCGACCTCCGACACCGAAGTCGTTCTCCATCTCATCGCCCGCTCGCGCCGCAAGGGCTCGGACGAACGATTCATCGACGCGCTGAGCCAGGTGGAAGGCGCCTATGCCATGGTGGCGATGACGCGTACCAAGCTCATCGGCGCCCGCGATCCCAACGGCATCCGGCCGCTGGTCCTCGGCGATCTCGATGGCAAGCCGATCTTCGCGTCCGAGACCTGTGCGCTCGACATCATCGGTGCCAAATTCGTGCGCGACGTCCGGAACGGCGAGGTCGTCGTCGCGGAAATCCAGGCCGATGGCCGCATCACAATCACCTCATCGATGCCCTTTGGCAGCAAGCCCGAGCGGCTCTGCCTGTTCGAGTATGTCTATTTCGCCCGCCCGGATTCCGTCGTCGGCGGCCGTTCGGTGTATGCCGCGCGCAAGAACATGGGGATCAACCTCGCCCGTGAACACGGCGTCGAGGCCGATGTCGTCGTCCCGGTTCCCGATGGCGGCACGCCGGCGGCGATCGGCTATGCGCAGCAGAGCGGCATCCCGTTCGAGCTCGGCATCATCCGCAACCACTATGTCGGGCGCACCTTCATCGAGCCGACGCAGTCGATCCGCGCCTTTGGCGTCAAGCTCAAGCATTCGGCCAACCGCGCCGAGATCGACGGCAAGCGTGTCGTGCTGGTCGACGATTCGATCGTGCGCGGCACCACCTCGATCAAGATCGTGCAGATGATGCGCGACGCCGGCGCGCGCGAGGTGCATATCCGCGTCGCCTCGCCGATGATCTCGCACCCCGACTACTACGGGATCGATACGCCCGACCACGACAGCCTGCTCGCCAACCAGTACGACAATGTCGAGGCCATGGCGCGCTACATCGGCGCGGACTCGCTGCAGTTCCTGTCGATCGACGGGCTCTACCAGGCGGTCGGCGGCGAGGGCCGAAACGATGCCGCGCCGCAATTCACTGACCACTATTTCACCGGCGACTATCCCACGACGCTCACCGACCTCATGGGCCGCGGCAGGTCCGATCCCAAGACGATCTCGCTGATGCGCGAGGCGAGCTGAGCCGTGTCCGATCTTACCGGCAGGATCGTCCTCGTCACCGGGGCCAGTCGCGGCATTGGCTATCAGGCTGCACTCGAAGCGGCCCGGCGCGGCGCCCACGTCATCGCGGTGGCGCGGACAGTCGGCGGGCTCGAAGGGCTCGATGACGAGATCGCGGCGGCAGGCGGCCAGGCAACGCTGGTCCCGCTCGATCTGCGTGACGGCGACGGGATCGACCGGCTGGGCCAGTCGATCTTCGAGCGCTGGGGCAGGTTGGACGGGCTCGTCGGCAATGCCGGCGTGCTCGGCACGATCACGCCGCTGTCGCACCTCGACATCAAGGATTTCGACCAGGCCTTCGCGGTCAATGTCACCGCCAATTACCGGCTGATCCGTTCGCTCGATGCCCTGTTGCGCCAATCCGATGCCGGCCGCGCCGTGTTCGTCTCGTCCGGCGCTTCCCAGTCGGCCAACTCCTTCTGGGGGCTTTATGCCGCGACCAAGGCGGCGCTCGAGACAATGATCAAGAGCTACGCGCGCGAGCTCAGCACCTCCAGCGTCAAGGCCAATGTCTATTGGCCCGGCGCCGTCCGCACCGCCATGCGTGCCAAGGCGATGCCAGGCGAAGATCCTGATACGCTACCCCACCCCCGCGAGGTCGCGGGCAAGCTGGTCGACATGGTCTCGCCGGCCTGGACAGGGACGGGGCTGCTCTACGACTACCGGAGCGGCACGACCAAGCCGTTATGAGATCTTGGCCACCAGCACCTTGTCGATGCGCCGACCGTCGAGGTCCAGCACTTCGAACCGCCACGGCTCGCGCGTGAAACTCTCGCCGACCGCCGGCAGGTGGTTCAGCTCGGACAGGACATATCCGGCCACCGTTTCATAAGGCGGGTCCTTGGGGATTGGAACGCCGATCTTGTCGGCGAAT
>CAZASR010000254.1:0-3892 GCA_964487765.1 uncultured Devosia sp.
ACAGGATCGCCCAGAAGATCTGCGAATATTGGAGCGGCGCGATGCGGCTCGCCTGCACCGCCCGCGTCGCGGCGATGAACAGCAGATTGCCGGTGCCGCCCAGCGCACCGATCACCAGCAGCCAGGCGAGTTCGTGCCAGGTCGGCCAGTGCATCTGCCGGGTGACCAGCATGAGGGTGCCGTTGACGACGAGGATATAGAGCGAGGCCATGCCGATGAGGCTGGTGCGCGTCTCCTGATTGGCGATGCGGCGAAGGACGGTCGTCGTGATGCCGCCGCAGAGCGCCGCGACGACGGCCGCGACGTGCCCCGGATGGAGTTCGCGGAAGCCGGGCCGGACGACGATCAGCACGCCCACGAAACTCGCCGCGAGGATGAGCCAGCGTTGCAGACTCACCGTTTCGCGCAGGAGCGTCACCGAGATGAGGACGATGAAGATCGGGGCGAGGAAGGCGATGGAATAGGCCTGCGCCAGCGGGATCGTGACGAAGGCATAGATGATGCACAGGTTGCCGATGACGCCGGAGAGGCCGCGCAGATGGACCAGCCACGGATTGCTGAGCTTCCAGAAATAGAGCCAGCTTTCGCCCTTGGGCGTGGTGAGGAACACCGGGACGAGCGAGAACAGCGTCGTGAAGAACGCGATCTCATAGACGGAAAGACCGCTGCCCAGACCCTTGATGATCGCGTCGCAGCACGAATAGAGCGCATAGGCGCTGAAAGCGAAAAGAACGCCCGGGGGCATCTTGGGGAGAATCCGACACCAACTCGCAAACAGCGAGCAGCCGACCTATACGGCACACATTGGAGCGCCGTCGATAGCTCTCAGTTTCGCGCTTCGAGCATGGGCGCTATTGTCGCAATCTCGTTGGTCCAGACGATGCCTGGGAAGTTGTCGGGAACGAGCGCGGCGTCTTCCGGAGTGTCGACGCCCGACGTGCCGGCATCACCGGGGGCATAGGGGCCGATCAGGATGACCTCGGAGCCCGCTTCCCTCATGCGCTGGATGAACCGGTTGGGCCAGCCCCAGAGCCAGCCTGCGACATTGACCGGAACCATGACCATCGTGTCGTGGCAGGCGCCGGGGACGATTCCGGTCCAGCCATAGGCCTCATATTGCAGGAGGCACGCCATCAGCCCCTGGCGCGACCAGGCCCTGAGGTCCGGCACGAGCTGCTTGGCGCGCATTGTCGGCGCGTCGCCGCCATAAACGCCCCAGAACGACTCCGCCCATTGCGGGTTGGCCTCCATGAAGGCGCGCAGCATGTCGCCCTCGCGGGCCTCGTTGGATTTGTAGTTGATGAGGAAGCGCTGGCCGGGCATCGCCTCGAGCACGTCGCCGAGCTCGGGCATCATGCCGACGCCCTTGCCACGCAGCGGAAAGGTCTTGCCGCCATCGGCCGTGTAGCCATAGCCGACGTCGAGCGTCTTGAGATACGCCATATCGTGCGAGCGCGTCTCGCCGGTGCCCTCGGTGCGGCAATCGAGAGTCCAGTCGTGGAAGACGGCGAGCTTGCCGTCGGTCGTCGGGTGGACGTCGAGCTCGACGATATCCGCGCCGGCCGCGAAGGCCGCCTGCATGGCGGGGATCGTGTTCTCGATCTCGTCGACGATGGGTTCGCGGATGCGCGTTGCCGTGCAGGTGTCGCTTTCGACGCCGGTGAGGTCGAAATTCTGATGCACGCCGCGATGCGCGATGAAGCGCGTCTCGCCCACCTGCGCCGGCGCGAGCCAGGATGCGTTCCACAGATAGACAGCCGCAATGAACACGGCCAATCCGATGAGTATTTTCTTAAACATGCCGCCCGCCCGTGGCCCCTGAGAAGGCAAGGGGCCAGCCAATTGCGGCGACTACTTGGCACGCGCCCGGTTGTTCTTTGGATTGTGCTCGAGCTCCACCAGCCCCAGCGCCTCGGCGACGGGTGTCACGTAATTGGCGAAGCGGCCGCGCAGGCCCTTTTTGAGGCCATACCAGCCCTTCACGGGATTGTCGGGCGAGCGCGCCCAGGCCTCGATCGTGCCCGCCTTGGGCTCCTTCTGCTCGTCGGCGGTTCCCAGCTCCATCCAGTCCCCGTGCCGCCTGAGCATGGCGGCGAGGTCCTCGGGTGCGCTGAGGTGATAGCGGAGCTCCGTCCCGCCGGCGATGCAGACGAGAGCAGGGGGACTGGCGTCGGGATCGCGCCAGAGCGTGATGTCCGACGTGCCTGGCGGCGTCTTGAGCCGCCACGGATCGTCCTTCGTGCCCTTGGCCATCTGGTCCTCCCGGAGCCCGCCGCAACGCCGGAATCTCCACGGACACGCCGGGCCGTGAAGGCGCCCTTCAGTCCGGGAAAGTGACCGAACCGCCGCCGGAGGTCTCGAGTCGCTCGACGCCGGGCTTGCCGAATATGGTGACGCTGCCGCCGCTCGACACTTCGGCAGCGATTGTATCGGTCGCCGTGATGGCCAGGGACGCACCGCTCGAAACTTCGAGATCGACCCTGGCGCAGGCGAGGTCACCGGCCAGGACTTTCGCGCCGGATGACACCTCGACCGCGGCGCTGGTGCATAGCCCAGCCGTCGTGATGGTCGCTCCGGCGCTGGCTTCGATGGAGTAGGAGACGCCTTCGATGGCGTCGGTCGTCATGCTCGCGCCGCTCGAAGCCTCGAGCGCAATCTCCTCGCCCATCATGGCCGTGGCTTCGATCGAGGCGCCGGAGCTTGCTGCGAGCACATCAAGCAGCTCGCTGCCGATGGTGACGGTGATTTCGCGGCCGGACTGGCCGAAGATGTCGCCGATCGTCCAGTCATACCAAAGGTGCAGGATGCCGTCGCGAACCTCATAGCGGAGGTCATCGATGTCGGCGGGATCGGTTGCGTCGGCGACAACCGACAACGGTTTGCCGCCGCTGACGACGGCATGAATGCCCGTTGCCGCATCGACGCCGTGGAACGCACCGACGTCGAGGGGCCTTGTTTCGGCGAAAGCGGCGGAGGGGAGAAGGACGAGGGCGGCTGCGACAGCCGCAATCAGGTGGTGCTGCATGGGACGGTCCTTCAGCTGCGCAGCCCTAAATGACTGGCATCTGGTGAACCGCCCGTGAACCGTCAAGCCCCTGGGGGCAGGGCGCCGTGCCTTCGGAACGGCGCCCGGGCACGCCTCAGGCCATCGCGTTCTTGAGGTTGGCGTCGATGGCGTCGAGGAAGCCCAAGGTCGAGAGCCACTTCTGGTCGGGGCCGACGAGGAGTGACAGGTCCTTGGTCATCTTGCCCTCCTCGATGGTCGCGACGGTGACCTTTTCGAGGGTGTCGGCGAACCTGGCGAGCTCGAGGTTCTGGTCGAGCTTGGCGCGGTGGGCAAGACCGCGCGTCCACGCGAAGATCGACGCGGTGGAGTTGGTCGAGGTCTCCTTGCCCTGCTGGTGCTGGCGGTAGTGGCGGGTGACCGTGCCGTGCGCCGCTTCTGCCTCGACGATCTTGCCGTCGGGCGTCATCAGCACGGAGGTCATGAGGCCAAGCGAGCCGAAACCCTGGGCGACGGTGTCGGACTGGACGTCGCCATCATAGTTCTTGCAGGCCCACACATAGCCGCCGCTCCACTTGAGCGAGGAGGCGACCATGTCGTCGATCAGGCGATGCTCGTACCAGATCTTGAGCTCGTCGAACTTCGCCTTGTAGTCGCGGTCGAAGACTTCCTGGAAGATATCCTTGAAGCGGCCGTCATAGGCCTTGAGAATGGTGTTCTTGGTGCTCAGGTAGCACGGCACCTTGCGGTTGATCGCGTAGTTGAACGAGGCGTGCGCGAAATCCTCGATCGAGGCGTCGAGATTGTACATGCCCATGGCGACGCCGGCGCCGGGGGCGTCGAACACTTCGTGCTCGATGACCTTGCCGTCCTCGCCGGTGAACTTGA
>CAZASR010000255.1:0-3780 GCA_964487765.1 uncultured Devosia sp.
GTGCGCGGGTGCGCCTCCGAAGAAAGGGGAAGCGCTGGAATTCCAGACGCCTCCCACGCACTCCGCGGTGGGGGTGTCGGGCACCAGCGGTGAGCGCCGTGGGCGTAAAGTAGCCACGGCAGTCCCGCGAGGAACCCCAGGCCGTGCGACCACGGCCCTCCCACCATCGCCACCCGCACCTCGTCAGTACGCGCGGGGTTGATGACGATGGGGAGATATTACCACGGGCCGAAGGGACGGGGATAAGTCGGAGAAATAAGGCTGGAGAGGCCAGTGTTTTCGGGCGTGAGCGGGGGAAAGTTTTGGTCACTGGCGGGACACTTCTACTTCCTCGCTTCGCGCCAGTGGCGCCCCACCCACCGCTGCGCGGTCCCCCTTGTAACTTGAAGTCGGCTTCATCTGGTAAGGATGGGGCTGCGGTGATGCGGGGCAGCTCGAGTCCCCGGGGCAACAACAAAGCCCGCAAGGGAGCAGGGGCGCCCCGCGCGCCCGGTGCCCTTCCTGGTAGATGCGGCGGTGGCGGGATGTGATCGCGCTCACAGGGCCTCTTCCCAAGCGGCGATACAATCTCCGGCTTGCCATCATGGTGGCCAAACAAAAAAGCCCCGCAGGGCGGGGCTTTTTGGGGCTCGGAGGCTGATCTTACTTGATCTTGGCTTCCTTGAATTCGACGTGCTTGCGCACGACCGGGTCGTATTTCTTGAAGCTGAGCTTCTCGGTCTGGGTGCGCGAGTTCTTCTTGGTGACGTAGTAAAAGCCGGTGTCGGCGGTCGACACGAGCTTGATCTTGATCGAGGCGGCTTTTGCCATGGTGCTGTCCTTGGGGAGAGGCCGCCCGGGGGCAGGGCCCTGAAATTTGCGCGCAAACTACGGATTTGGGCCTGGTTGTCAAGCCGAAGGCCGGGCCTCAGGGATAGGAGGCCATGCCGGGGTCTTCGCCGCGCGTCGCCGGATCGAATCCGTACATCTTGTTGGCCCATTGCATGCCGACGATGGCACCCTTGATGGAGGGCAGCATGACGAGCGGCAGGATGATCGCCGCGGGCACCATGGTGACCACATAGATCCACGGCGCGATGGTCTCGTAGGACATTTCGAGATGCAGCATCAGGCCGACGATGATGTGGCCGACGATGACGATCGACAAATAGGGCGGGAAGTCGTCGGCGCGGTGGTGGAAGAACTCCTCGCCACAGACCTCGCATTCATCCGCGACCTTGAGGTAGGAGCGGAACAGACGACCCTTGCCGCAGTGCGGGCAGCGCAGCTTCATGCCGTTCCACACAGCCCGACCAAGCGATCGGTTATCGGTGTCGGACGTGATCACGACGGGCATCGGGTCTATCTCCTTCGGCCTCGCGGACCGTAGGAGCGAGATGGCCGCTTCGCCCCCCGTTTCACAGATGACGGTTTGACGCGGGTTCCCTCCGAAAGGAGCTCGAAGCGCAGCGCGCCGGCGATGGGCGCAGCTTCGAGCAGGCGGACCTTGACGGTGTCGCCGATGCGGAAGGCCTCGCCGGTGCGGTCGCCGACAAGCGCCTGCATCTCCTCGACGTGGCGGAAGTAGTCGTCACCGATCGTGGACGCCGGGATGAAGCCGTCGGCGCCGGTTTCGAGCAGGCGGACGAACAGGCCCGAGCGGGTGACGCCGGAGATGCGGCCCATGAATTCGGCGCCGATCTTGCTGGCGAGGAACTGCGCCAGCAGCCGGTCCGAGGTCTCGCGCTCGGCCAGCATGGCCCGGCGCTCGGTCTGCGAAATGTGCTGGGCGATGGTCGGCAGCCGGGCGATTTCGCCGTCGGTCAGCCCGTCCTTGCCCAGATCGAGCGCGGCAACCAGGGCGCGGTGGACGATGAGGTCGGCGTAGCGCCGGATGGGCGAGGTGAAATGCGCATAGCGGTCGAGGTTGAGGCCGAAATGGCCGTAATTTTCATGCGCATATTCGGCCTGCGCCTGCGAGCGCAGCACCATCTCGGAGACCTGCTCGATCTTGTTGTCCTGCCGGGCCCGGGCGAGCACGCGATTGAAATCGACGGGGCGAACGGCCTCGGACTTGCCGAAGGTCAAATCGAGCGAGGTGAGGAACTCACGCAGCGCCGCCAGCTTTTCGCGGCTCGGCGTGTTGTGCACGCGGTAGAGCAGGGCCGTCTTGCGCCTTTCCAGCGTCTCGGCGGCCGCGACATTGGCCGCGATCATCATTTCCTCGATGAGCCGCATGGCCTCGAGCCGCTCGGGAACGAGCACGTCCGCGACCATGCCGCGCTCGTCGAGCACGATCTTGCGCTCGGGCAGGTCGAGATCGAGGGGGCCGCGCTTGTCGCGGGCCTTGACCATCGTCCGGTATGCGGCCCAGAGCGGGTTGAGCACGGGACCGAGGAGCGGGCCGGTCTTGTCGTCGGGCCGGCCATCGATGGCGGCCTGGGCCTGCTGGTAGCTGAGACGGGCGGCCGAGCGGAAGACCACCCGGTGGAAGCTGTGCGATTTCTTGCGGCCTTCGGCGTCGATGACCATGCGAGCGGCGATGGCCGGACGGTTCTCGCCCTCCCTGAGCGAGCAGAGGTCGTTCGAAATCCGCTCGGGCAGCATCGGCACGACGCGGTCGGGGAAATAGACCGAATTGCCGCGCAGATAGGCTTCGCGGTCGAGCGCGCTGCCGGGACGGACATAGGGGGCGACGTCGGCGATGGCGACGGTGACGATGTGGCCGCCGGGGTTTTTGGGGTCCGGATCGGGCTCGGCATGAACCGCGTCGTCATGGTCCTTGGCGTCGGGCGGATCGATGGTGACGAGCGGGACGTTGCGCCAATCCTCGCGCCCCTTGAGCGAGACCTCGCGGGCCTCCTCGGCCTCGCGCAGCACGCCCGCAGGGAAGCGGTAGGGGATCTCGAGATTGTGGATCGCAATCATCGAGATCGCGCCCTCGGAGTGCGGATTGCCGATGACCGCGGTGACTTTCGCCTTCGGGATCATCAGCCGGCCCGAGACCTTGACGCTGACTTCGACCAGGTCGCCGTCGCGCGCGTTGCCGAGATCGCCACCATCGATGCGCATTTCCTTGAGCTTGCGGTCGACCGGCACGAGACGGGCGCCGTTGTCGTCAAGGCGCACGATCCCGATCTGGCCGCGGCGCGGCTTGTCGAGAACCTTCATCGGCTTGGCGGTGTAGGTGGGCAGGGGGCCGTCGCCGGCGCTGATGCGCGCAAGGATACGGTCGCCCGGGGCGGGGACGACGCGGGCGTTGCTGGTGACGAGCACGCTCACGCGCGGCGGCTCACCCTCGGACTCGTCCCAGGTGGAGGGATAGGCGTGGAGATCGTCGGGATCGGCATCGCCGGGGATGTCGAGTGCGGTCACCTGCGGCAGCGTCGCGGTGCGGCGAATCTGCTTGCGCGAGCGCGCGATGAAGCCTTCGCCCTCGAGCTGCTTGAGCAGGAGCTTGAACGGCGCGCGCATATCGCCATGGATGCCGAAATATTTCGCGAGCTCCCGCTTGCCATCGAGCTCGGGGTGCTCGGTCATGGCGGCGATGATGTCTTCGCGGGCGGGGAGCGTGCCGACCTGGAACTGCCGGGACGGCTGCGGCCTGGATTTGGGTTTCGTCTTGGTTGGCTTGGTTTTTGTGGCCATTTTCAATCCCGGAGTTGGATCCCGCTAGAGTGGGGAATCTCCGTTGCTGATGGAGGCCCTGCAAACGGAGATTCCCGAGCTTGGCGGGAATGACCGGGTGGGATGATCAGGCCTCCACCGATGTTGTCTTCTTCGCGGCCTTCTTGGCTGTCG
>CAZASR010000256.1:0-3758 GCA_964487765.1 uncultured Devosia sp.
AGCTTCTCGCCGCTGATCGAGCGGATATAGACCACCGCATTGCCGCCCAGCGCCATGAATTGCGCGGCGGTTAGGTGCCGTAGTGGATTGTCGGGGGTGTATTCTGTTCTGTTTTGCATTTGCTGTTCCCCTCTCTAGGCAGAACGGATTTCGATGCGGCGGCTGAGCTTTTCAGCCTTGGGTCGGATCACCGAGATGGCGAGCATGCCGTGTTCGAGCACGGCGCCTTGCACCTCGACCCCGTCGGCGAGCAGGAAGCATCTCTGGAACTGGCGGGCGGCAATGCCTCGATGGAGATATTCCCGGTTCGGATCGTCCTTCTGCTTTCCGCGAACGAGCAGCTGATTGTCTTCTTGGCTGATCTCGAGATCGCCCCGGGCAAAGCCCGCCACCGCGATCGAGATCAGGAAACTCTCGCTGCCGTCGCTTTCGACGGTTCGTTCTATATTGTAGGGCGGATACCCGTCTGCGGCCCGGCTGAGCCGGTCGATTCGCTCCTCAAAGGCATCGAAACCCAGAAGGAACGGGGCCGAGAACATCGAGACACGAGACATTGTGTCCGTCCTTGCTTAAGCAACGTCTCCCGGCGGCCCGGGTTTCAGCAACCCTTAAGCGGCACCGCCGGATGGCTGAAATATGGGGCAGTGGCCCCGCTGCTTCAAGATTGGGCATTCATGGTCGAAACCGTCGCCATAATCACCCCCTGCTACAAGGCGGAGCGCTGGATCGGCGCGGCCGTCCGCTCGGTGCTGGGCCAGACCTATCCGCACTGGGAGCACTGGATCATCGCCGATGACGGGGCCGACTACGAAGCCTTGCTGGCCGCCGAGGGCTTGCGCGATCCGCGCCTGCGCTTCCTCTCCTCTGGCGCCGTCGGTGGCGGCGCCTCCCGCGCCCGCAATGCCGCGCTCGATGTTTTGACCGCGCCCTTTGTCGCCATTCTCGACGCCGACGACCGCTTCAAGCCCGACAAGCTGGAGCAGGCCGTGGCGGTGCTCGGCCATCACGCCATCGTGTCGGTCGCGCTCGACGAATATGACGAAGCCGGTCGCCATCTGCGCGTCGTCGGGCAGGGACCGGATCGCGAGCTGACGCCCGCCATCTACAAATGGACCTCGCTGTCGATGGATTCGATGCTGGTCTGGGACCGTCGCCGCACCGATGCGCGCTACGACCTAGAGCTCACCAACATGACCGACCTGGAGCTGTTGCTGCAGCTCTATCGCACGGTGTCCACGAGCTGGCATCTGGGCACGCCGCTGCACGATTATCTCAAGCTCGGCATGTCCATGAGCAACGGTCCCGGCGTCACCGAAAAGATGATCCGCTCGAAACGCGAAATCCTGCGCCGGCTTGAAACGGGAGTCTACCCGATGGCGGATGCGCGGGGTCCGGACGGGATGGCGAAGTTCCTGCGGATTTCGCTTGCGGCCGAGGAGACCTTTGGCGCGGCAGTCGCCGCAACACCCGGTCTCCTGTTCGAAGACCACCTCGAGCCGATGCTGCGGGCCGAGCCGGCTTAGGACCTGACGGCCCCTCACCCGCCTTGCTTCGCAAGGCACCCTCTCCCCGGGGGTAGAGGGGCAACGACTGATAGTTCGGTTCCAGCGGCCCCTCTCCCCTCCGGGGAGAGGGTGGCGCGGAGCGCCGGGTGAGGGGCCGTCAGATCATCTCGCTCACACCACCACAATCCCCGAATGCTTCGCCTTAGCCTCCGGCTCGACATGGATGGTGATCTGCGCATTGGGCACCGTTTCGCGCAGCTTGGCTTCGATCCCGTCGCAGATCGCATGCGCGTCGGCGACACTCATCGCGCCTGCCACCACCAGGTGGAAATCGATGAAAATGGTGCGCCCCGCTTGTCGCGTACGGATGTCGTGCGCCTCGATCGCGCCTTCGGCATTGGTCGAGATCACGTCGCGGATCGTCCTGAGCGTCGTGGGATCCACCGCCACGTCCATCAGCCCGATCACGCTTTCGCGGATCAGGTGCCAGCCCGACCACAGAATGCCCAGCCCCACCAGCGCCGCGAGGATCGCGTCGAGCTGGTGATAGCCGGTGACGATCACCAGCAGCACGCCGAGCAGCACGCCCAGCGTCGAGATCACGTCCGTCGTCAGGTGCCTGCCGTCGGCTGCCAGCGACGGCGAGTTTTCACGCCGCCCGGTTCGGATCAGATACCAGGCCCATACCGCATTGAGTACCGTTGCGGCGACCGACACCCCAAGCCCCACCGGGTCGGGTGTGAATGCCTGCGGCGCGCGGAAACCGGTCCAGGCCTTGGCAAAGATCAGGATGGCGGCGAGCGCGATGAACACGCCGATCACCACGGCCGAAAAATACTCCGCCTTGCCATAGCCATAGGGCAGGGTCGCGTCGGCGGGCCGGTCCGCAAGCCGCACCGCCACCAGCGCGACACCGGCGGTCACCACGTTCACGACGCTTTCGAGCGCATCGGAATAGAGCGCGATCGATCCGGTGAGCCAGGCGGCCACCACTTTGAGCGCCAGCACGGCAAGTCCGATCGCGAGGCTGCCCAGCGCCACGCGCGCCACGATCGACGAAGCTGAGTCGTTCACCATCACTGGCGCCCCGTTTCGCGAGGGCCATAGCCCGCGCCGTCCACGTCGCGCAAGTGCCTGAATTTGCGAATGATTTCCAACCGCATTCGCATTTTGCCAAGTGCTTGATTGACCACGCACATTGCCTCTGACAATGAAGACATGACGCGCGGCAGCCCTGCTATGCGGCTGAAACACACGTCCGGTGCGGTCGACCCAAATCGGGGACCAACTCCGGAGCTGCGGAGGAAAAATGAGTGACTTGCTTTTGCTGCCGCCCGAAACGGGCGTCATGCTGTGCGGCCATGGCAGCCGCAATCAACTGGCCGTCGGGGAATTCGCTGCGCTGGCAGGGGCGCTCAGGGAGCGCCTGCCCGGCGTGTCGGTCGAATATGGCTATCTCGAATTCGCCAATCCGGTGATTCACCACGGGCTCGACCGCCTGCGCGGGCAGAGAGTCAAACACGTGCTCGCCGTGCCTGGCATGCTGTTCGCCGCCGGCCATGCCAAGAACGACATTCCAGCCGTGCTCAGGACCTATGAGGCGCAGCACGCAGGCCTGCGCATCACCTATGGCCGCGAACTCGGCGTCGATGTGAAGATGCTGCGCGCCGCCGGTGACCGCGTTCGCGAGGGCCTCGCCCAGTCGCCGCGCGACATCCCCCTCACCGATACACTGCTGCTCGTCGTCGGCCGCGGCGCCTCCGACCCCGATGCCAATTCGAACGTCGCCAAGATCATGCGGATGCTGTGGGAAGGCATGGGCTTCGGCTGGGGCGAAGTCGCCTATTCGGGCGTCACCTTCCCGCTCGTCGCGCCGGCGCTCGATCATGCCGTCAAGCTCGGCTACCGCCGCATCGTCGTCTTCCCCTATTTCCTGTTCACCGGCGTTCTGGTGAAGCGCATCTACGCTGCCGCCGACGATGCCCAGGCGCGTTATCCCCATGTCGAAATCCTCAATGCGCCCTATCTCGACGACCACCCGCTGGTCATCGACACCCTGCTCGACCGCATCCGCGAGATGCTCGTCGGCCAGAACCTCATGAACTGCGCCATGTGCAAATATCGCGAGCAGGTGCTCGGCTTCGAAGCCGAGGTCGGCCTCAGGCAGGAGTCGCACCACCACCATGTCGAAGGCATCGGCGGCGGTCTCGAAAACTGCCCCTGCGGCGGCGACTGCGACAGCTCCTGCCGCGA
>CAZASR010000257.1:0-3712 GCA_964487765.1 uncultured Devosia sp.
GAAAACTCTTAGAAGTGGAAGTTCAGGCCGACCTTGGCGGCGAACGAGTTCTGCGCGGCAGGGCCGGTCAGATCCCAGTTGTACTGAACTTCGCCCTTGATGCCGACATTGTCGGACACGCCGACTTCGGCGCCGACACCGATCGGCACGTACCAGCTGGTCGGGGTACGCGAACCGAGGCCGGAGTAGGCGTAGATGATGGCGTTGTCGGAGACGAGGCCACCGACGCGACCCGTGATCTGCCCGTCGAAGTTGGGCCCGGTCAGAACCATGCCGGAAACTTCGGCACCGATCAGCAGGTTGTCCATCACAGCATTGACACCAAAGTCCGCGCCGAGACCGAAGGTGCCGGCGAAGCCGTCAACCTCGCCCACGACGAAGGCACCGATATACGCACCGTCGAAGGAGAAGCTGTTGTCGATGATCGGCTCTTCGATCGGAACGTCGACGATCAGATCGGCAGCGGCAGCCGCCGACGAGAACGCAGCAACAGCCGCGGTAGCCAGCAAGGCAAGCTTGAGAGAACGCATTCTTATAGTCCTTCGTAAGTGTCTACTCGGGGACCGCTTGGGAGGCGCGAGTCCCGATTGCGCCTATGTAACGCGTAAAGGTTGATGGGTGTATTGCCCTCGCCCCCTTTTCGTCACCTCTGTGCCCCAATCGCCACACCCGGACGAGCGGAGTACCCTGTTGAAAGCACACAACAAATCGTCCGCCGAAGGGACTGGCGCCGCAGTGTGCTCAAAAATGTGATCGTCGCCCTAGAAGTGGAAATTGGCGCCGACCGAGACCTGGTTCTTCGGATTTCCTCCGGTGATCGCGAATCCGTGGAGATACTGGCCGCGCAGCGAGACGGCATCCGTAAGGGCCAACTCGACGCCGCCCCCCACGAGCGCGTCGGTGCCGCCGATCGGCCCGATGTCGGTGCCAAGTCCGCCTGCTGCGTAGAAAATGATGTCGTCTGTGGCCGCGACGCCGGCGCGTCCGAGACCCTGCACATAGCCGCTCGAGCCCGCGCCCCCGCCAAGGGCATGGACGGCGACTTCGGCACCGACCAGGACAAACTCGAATCGCGCATTGACGCCGATATCGAGACCGAGGCCAAACTGGGTGCCGCCGAGGGGGCTGGACTGGGTCACGCCGTAGACGCCGGCGTAAAAGCCGTTCCAGTCGAAGGCAGTGTCGGTGACGGGGAGGGACTTCTCGGTGGAAAGGGCGACTGCCAGCGGGTCAGCCGCGCGCACTGCCGCGGGTGCGGCAGCAATCAGCGCTGCGATGGCCAAACCACTGACGAATTTCATCGATCTGCCCTTGCCCGACGCTCCAAACGCCACGATTGGCGGTTTGGTTCCGGTGCGTGCTGCAAGGTCGGGCTTGAATGTGGGCTGAACGGGTCGACGAAGCGGCGGAAATGTGGCGGGCGACGACCTGTGACAGACGCGCCACAGTCGCTCTCGACGGTCGAATTCGCAAAGAGGAGTGGCGCGAGTGACGGGACTCGAACCCGCGACCTTCGGCGTGACAGGCCGACGCTCTAACCAACTGAGCTACACCCGCAGCAAGCGGAACAAGACCCCGCGCAACGTGGCGTCCGTGTATCGACGCCCACTGGGCAAGTCAACACGGCAAACGCCGCAGACGAGAAGTAATCTTGGTGGGCGGTGACGGTCTCGAACCGCCGACCCTCTCGGTGTAAACGAGATGCTCTACCACTGAGCTAACCGCCCGTCCGCCATGACGCACTGAGTGGCCGTGTACCTAGGGGCTGCGCCCTGCCCCGTCAAGCAAACGGCCCCGGCACGATGTGCGCGGGGCCGTCCGAAGCCGAAACTGGTCGACCGATCAGTTGATCGCGTCCTTGAGGCCCTTGCCGGGCTTGAACTTGGCCTGCATCGAAGCCGGAATCTTGATCTCGGCGCCGGTGGCCGGGTTGCGGCCGACGGAGGCCTTGCGCTTGGACACCGAGAAGGTACCGAAACCGACGAGACGCACTTCATCGCCCTTCTTGAGCGATTTGGTGATGGCGTCGAAAACGGCGTCGACGGCTTCGCCGGCCTGCGCCTTGGTGATCCCGGCCCCATCAGCCACGACGCCGATCAGATCGTTCTTGTTCATAGTGTTTCCTCACAGTGAAAAGGCCGCCCTCGCGGCGAACTGAAACCGCGGACATCCATTTGACGATTCCTCACGTAAGGCAAGGAATTCCGGGCGTTTTGCCCTGTCAGCGCCGCAGGCACGTTAATGGCGCCTCAAAGGGAGGGGGTCAATCGAAATCACCCTCGGAAACGGCCGCAAACGCCCGGATTCCGGGGTTTTCCACCAGATCACGCGGGCGCCGGAGCGGCCGGGCGGCGGCCCACCGCCCAAATCAGCGGAATAGCCGGCAGATAGGTCGCGACGCCGATAATCCAGATGAGGCCCGGCCACCAGGCGTTGATGCCGAAATAAAAGCCGGCGAAGTAGAGCGGCCCGAAGATCGAGGCGAGCGAGACGATCGACGCCATCACTCCCTGCAGCCGCCCCTGCCGATCCGCGTCGACCTGCCGGGTCGCGAGCGACTGGAACGCGGGCACACCGATGCCGCCCAGCGCGAAGAGCGGCAGCACGGCGAACACCACCCAGCCCTGCGTGGCAAAGGCGGTGAGCAGCAGGCCGACGCTCTCGCAGGCCATGCCGATTAGAAGCGCGTTCTTTTCGCCGAAGCGTCGGGTCGCCGGACCGGGCAGCAGGGCCTGCACCGCGGCGTGGAAGACGCCATAGCCGGCAAGGGACAGCCCGACCATAAAGCTGTTCCACTCGAAGGCGTCGTAGCCGTAGAGCGCCCACACCGTGCCGTACATGTTGCCGACGAAATTGAGGATGAAGAAGACCAGCAGCAGCGGAACGAGCCCCTTGAGCGTGAAGGCCCAGGCGAGCGGCACCAGCGGATTGAGTGTCCGCAGATCGAATCTCGCCTCCCGGCGGCCTGGCCGCGATTCCGGCAGCACGAACAAGGCGAGCGCAAAGTTGAGACCATTGAGCGCGGCGGCGGCAATGAAGGGCGCCCGCACCCACACATCGCCCAGCAGGCCGCCGAGCACCGGGCCGATGACGAAGCCGATGCCGAACATGGCGTGGAACATGCCGAAGCGCTGGGCGCGCTGCGCCTCGGGCGTGATGTCGGTGATGTAGGCCGTGGCGACGGCCATGTTGGCGCTGGTGAGACCGGCGATGGCGCGGCCGATGATCAGCATCCACAGATCGGGCGCGAAGGCCATGAACAGATAGTCGATGGCAGCGCCGGCGAGCGAGACGAGCAGGACCGGCCGGCGGCCGAAGCGGTCGCTCATGACTCCGAGGACGGGTGAGAAGATGAACTGGATCGCCGCATAGAGCGCGTACATCAGCCCGACATAGGGCGCGATATTGCCCACATGCGTCACGTCCTCGAGCAGCCGGGGCAGGATCGGGAAGATGAGGCCGATGCCGATCGAATCGAGGGTGACCGCAGCGAGGATGATGAGCAGTGGACGGTTCAAGAAGGGCCTCGGCGCGTCGGCGTGGGTCGCGTCTCCTAGTCGGTCTCGTGGCGTATGACAAATGCAAAGCGGTGACGGGTGCGATCAATGGCGGTGAAGGTGTGCGGATGTCTGCGGCCAGGGCGGTTTCCTGATCGTGCGGGCGAGCGGAAGCGCTGGCGGGGCTCGACCCGCCGCTCGGTGGAGGTGCTCCT
>CAZASR010000258.1:0-3706 GCA_964487765.1 uncultured Devosia sp.
CCACCAGCGGCTGCACGGCACCGATACCGTGATCCTGTACGACAATGGCTCGACGGCGTATGCGGCGGAAGAGCTCGCAGCGACGTTGCGCGCCGTGCCCGGGCTCGCCCATGTCGCGGTGCCGGTCTGGCCGCACCCCTTCGGACGCACCGATCCGGCGCTGCGGCTCAACCCCTATTGGGCGCACTTTCCGCAGATCGCGAGCATGAGCGCGGTGCTACGCCGCTATGGCGCGCAGGCGGCGGGTATTCTCAACGCCGATATCGACGAGCTGGTGGCGGCGCCGGGCGGGCGCTCGATCTATGACGTCGTCGCCGAACTCAGGCACGGCCTTGCGGTGTTTCGCGGGCGCTGGGTCGAGGCGGTGCCGCCGGGGGACGATGCGGCGGTGGACCATCGCGGCTATGGCCTGGTCCACGCCGATCCGAAGCGCGCGCGTTCGCGTCCGCACAAATGGGCGCTCGACCCCAGACGGCCCTGGATCGCGACCCTGGGCGTCCATCCCTATTGGCACTGGATCGCCGGGCGGCCGCTGTTCTCGAAGGTCACGCCGGAAGGCGCGCTCTACTGGCACTTTCGCGGCATCAACACGAACTGGAAGCGCACACCCGAGTCGATCGCGCGCGACCGGCTCGTGCCCGATGCGGCACTGGTCGCCGCCTTTGCGAAGGCTGCATCATGATCACACTGCGCGAAAGGATCGACGGTTTCGCGGTGTGGGCGGCGCTCGTCCTGACGCTGTCGCTGTCGGTGGTTCTCGGGCTGGTAACGCCGTACCTGCTGGTGGCGGTGGGCCTCGTGCTGCTGGTGCTCCGCGCGAGCGACGGGAGCCTGCGCAGCGCCCTGACGCCCGCGCCGCTGACGCTGCTCGGCATCGTGCTCGTGCTGCTCGTGTGCTTCACGATCACCGCGCGGCAACCCGGCGATGTGCTTTTCATCTTCAACTTCGTGATGCTGGTGCTGTTCGCGCCGATCTATCTGACGCTCAGCGACAGGCGGCCGGCGAACGGCGCCGTGATCGTGGGGCGGCTGGCCCTGCTCGGCGCGTTGCTCAGCGTCGTCGTGATGCTGGTGCGCATCGGCTATATGGGCGGGCGACGGAGCGATGCGGGTCTGATCGGGGTCATCGTGCTCGCCAATACGGCGATGATCCTCGGCTTCCTGTCGCTGATCGGGGCGGCGGCCGACCGCGGCATCCGCCGCTTCATCTACCTGCTCGGCCCGGTCGCGGGCGTCGCGACGCTGATCATGACGCAGTCGCGCGGGCCGCTGCTGGCGCTGGTGCCGCTGGGGATCGCGGCCGCCATCTTCATTGCGAGGAGCCTGCGCATCAGCTGGTGGTTCGTGAGCGTCGGACTGCTCGCCGGCATCGCGGCGACGGCGCTATGGGTGGTCAGTCTCGGCGGGCGGATGGCGAAGCTGCCGGGCATCTTCTATTCGCTGCTGTCGGGCGATTTCGTGCGCGACCGCACCACCGAATACCGGCTCGACCTCTACCAGGCCGGCTGGAAGGCGTTCAACGAATCGCCGCTCATCGGTCATGGCTGGGCGCGCATCATGGCCGCCGCCGCGCCGCATCTCGAGAACCGGCGGCTCGCGAGCCTGCCGCAGCTGCACAACGACTTCCTCGATTTCGCCGTGGCGGCGGGGGTGGCGGGCATTGCCTGCCATGTGGCGCTGCTGTCCGCGCCGATCGTGCTCGGCCTGCTGTCGCCGCGCGACAGCCAGCGGCGGCTGCGGCTCTATGGCTGCACGGTGCTCTCGATCAGCTATTTCTTCGACGGGCTGACCGATCTGATGTTCGGCTTCGAATTCCACACCGCGCTCTACGGCGCGGTTCTCGCCATTCTGCTCGGCTACTGCCGGGACCGGGAGGCGGCGAAATGATGCGCAGCGTCGCGGGGCAGGCCGGACTGTTCCTCACCGGGCTGTTCGTCGGCGGCACGCTGGTCCTGCCGTTCAATGGCGGCTACGTGCTCGCCTATGTGCTGATGGGCCTGACGCTGGTCCTGACCGCGGGCCTCATCCTCGCCCGCGCGCGCTGGACGATCGGCCCTGCCGGCTGGTGCCTGATCGCGGCGTTCGCGCTGATCGCCGTCGCCTTCAGCATCAATGGCGACGCGCCGCTGATGGTCAATTTCATCTTCCTGCTCGCCTTCATTCCGCTGTCGAACTGGTTCAGCCGCCAGGCCGCGCCCGACAGCGCAATCGTGGTGTCGTGGGTTGCGTTCGCGGGCACCGTGCTGTCGACCATCACGGCGCTCAGCGACGTGTTCTTTTATGGCGCGGCACGCGCCGAGGGCTGGTGGTCCGATCCGATCTGGGCCGCCGAGGCGGCGCTGATCCTGAGCTTCATCGCGGTGATCGCGGTGCCGCTCATGACGAGCCGCTGGCGCTTTGTGCTACTGGCCGCGCCGGTGCTGGGCATCGGGATCACGGTGCTGTCGGGGTCGCGCGGCGTGCTGCTGGCGGCGCCGGTGCTGGTGGCGGCGCTGCTCGCGACGACGTTCCGGCCGCTGTGGAAACCGATCACGGCGGCCCTGGTGGTGCTCGCCGTCGCCGGGGCGGCGGTGCTGCCCTTCGCGCCGGGCGAGGTCAAGCGCATCGAACGCATCGTCACCGTGTTCGAGGATTTGCTCACCAAAGGCGACATCACCGAGGATTCGGCGGGAGCGCGGCTTGCCTTCTGGCGGGCGGGAACGCAGGCGTTTCTCGCAAGCCCGGTGGTCGGCCATGGCTGGAGCCGGCACAAGGACGTGGCCTACAGCTATCTCCCCGACGGCGGCAAGGCCTTCGAGCGCAAGGGCAGCGGGCTGCGCGGCAACAAGCACCTGCATGCCGATATTCTCGATATCGGCGTGTCGGGCGGCCTGTTCGGCCTCGTCGCCTACGGGCTGATCCTGCTGGCGCCGCTGCTGGGCGCCATGCGCTCGGTGCGGGACAGCCAGTATGCGGCGCGGCTCAGCGGCGCAATCGTTCTCAGCCTGGGCTATTTCGCCTGCGGGCTGACCTACATCATGTTCGGCTTCGAGTTCCACACGGTGCTCTATACCTGCCTGGCGGCGATCGTTCTTGGCCTGTGCCGCGATGCGCCGGCGGAAAAGAGCGGAACGGTCAGTCCGGCAGCGTAAGCGGGGGGTGGCTGTCGAGGCGCGCGTCCGCGGTGGCCGCGTCGATGGCGGCGAGCTCGTCGGCGCCGAAGTCGAGATTGTCGAGGGCGCCGAGGCAATCCTCGAGCTGGTCGACAGTGCGCACGCCGATGAGCGCCGAGGTGATCTCGCGCCGGCGCAGCACCCAGGCGAGGGCAAGCTGCGTCATCGTCTGCCCGCGGGCGCGGGCGATCCCGGCGAGGGCATCGACTGCCGCCAGCACATGCGGCGCGAGCCAGCGGCTGCCGACGGTCGAGCCGCTGCGCCCGGCGCGCGACGCCGCGTCCCTGCCTGTGGAATATTTCCCCGTGAGCACCCCCTGGGCGAGCGGAGAGAACGGGATGACGCCGACGCCCAGTTCGCCGCAGGCGCCGATCGTGTCGTCCGCCTCGATCCAGCGATTGAGGATGGAATAGCTCGGCTGGTGGATGGTGAGCGTCACGCCCATGGCGGCGAGGATGCGATGCGCTTCGCGCGTCTGCTCGCGCGGATAGTTCGAGATGCCGACATAGAGCGCCTTGCCCTGGCGCTGCAATTGCGCCAGCGCGCCCATCGTT
>CAZASR010000259.1:0-3643 GCA_964487765.1 uncultured Devosia sp.
GCGCGGCGGCGGCTCGATCGAGGATTTGTGGAGCTTCAACGAGGAAATCGTCGTGCGCGCCGTGGCCGAGAGCCGCATTCCGGTGATCTCGGGCGTCGGTCACGAAACCGATACGACGCTGTGCGATTTCGCCGCCGACCTGCGGGCGCCGACGCCCACCGCCGCGGCGGAGGCCGCCGTCCCGGTCCGATCCGAGCTCATCACCTATGTCGAGGACCAGGGCGCGCGCACGCGCAATGTCGTCCGCCGCCAGCTCACCGGCAGCCGTGACCGGCTGCGGGCCGCGGCCGGCCAATTGCCCAGGCCGCTGGACCTGCTCGACATTGCGCGGCAACGGCTCGATCTTGCGTCGCAGCACCTGGGCAGTTCGCTGCGCGATCTCGGCCAGCAGAAGCGGCTGGGCTTCGAACGTGTGGCCGTCCGGCTGTCGCCCAACGCCTTGCGGGCCGATCTGCGTCACGCCCACACGCGGCTCACGCCGCATGCGGAACGGCTCGAGCCGGCCTTTCGGCGCATCGTCACCCGCGCGTCCGACCGGCTGGCCGCGGTGTGGAAGCTTGTCGATTCTCTCAGCTACAAGCGCATCATCGATCGCGGCTTCGCCCTGGTGACCGATGCGGAAACCGGCGAGATCGTCCGCAGCAAGGAGTTGGCTCGGCCCGGCCAGTTGCTCGTGGTCGATGTCAGCGACGGCAGCTTCGGCGTCAATGTGTCGGGCGCTCCGGCCCAGCGCAAGCGCACCCGTCCGGCGCGCGACGATGGCGGTCAGCAGAGCCTGTTCTGATTTGCCTGGGCCCCGTTTCCGCCTATATCTGGGCCGAAAGGCGATCGCATGAACATCTACGACAAGAGCTTTACCCCCTCCGAGGCGGTGATCCGCTATCTCGACGGCGACTATGTCGTTGTGCGGCCGGGCAGCTTCGTGCGCTGCGCCGTCACGGGAAAGCCGATCCCCGTGGACGAACTGATGTACTGGAACGTCGACCGCCAGGAGCCCTATATCGACGCCGATGCGGCGCTCGAGGCTTACAAGCGGCACGGACTCTCCGGCAAGTAAGTACCGGTTAGGCGTCCGCCGCTAGACTGCGGCCGGGCGGGAGCGGACATGCCGGTCAACAAACTGCTGATCATCTCCAACGGTCACGGCGAGGACTCGATCGCCGCCGAGATCGTGCGCCGCCTGCCCGGGACCATCGAGGTCAACGCCTATCCCACGCTTGGCGACGGCCGCGCCTATGAGAATGTCTGCCCCATCGTTGGCCCGCGCCGGCATCTGCCGAGCGAAGGGCATCGGCTCCGCGGCTCCCTGCTCCGCGATGCGCTCGCCGGCTTCGGCATCCGCCCCGCGCTCGGCTTCATGCGCAGGGAAGCCCGGAACTACGACGCCATTCTTGTGGTGGGCGATCTGCTCGGCGTCGTCATGTGCTGGCTGACCGGCCGGCGTGTCCGCATCTATCTCGATGTCTACAAGTCCGGCTACGACAACGCCTACCGGCCGGGCGAGCTGTTCGTGCTCAGGCGCACCGCCGATCTCGTGCTGACGCGCGACACGATTCTCGCCGGGCAGCTGGCGCGCGCCCGGGTCAATGTGCGTTTCGCCGGCAATGCGATCATGGATACGATCGCGACCGGAACCTACGATCCGCAGTGGCACCGACGGCACATGCATGCCATCGCCGTGCTGCCTGGGAGCCGGGCGAGCCTCAGGAGCAATTTCGCGGTGCAACTCGACGCGCTGCGTCGCGTGCCTGGCATCGAGGGTATCGACATTTTCGCCGTGCTGGCGCGGCCGGGCGACGCCGTCGATTTAGCGGAGAGCAGCGGCATGCGGCTCACGCCCTCGACGCAGGAGGGCGATCTGGGCACGCTCACCGACGGGCGCGTGACCCTTCATCTATCCACCGGCGCGCTGGGCGCGGTCATCGCCGCGAGCGACATCGTGGTCGGGCAGGGCGGCACCGCGAACCTGCAGGCCATGGGCCTCGGCAAGCCCGTCGTCTCGTTTCACGCCGAAGGCTCGACGGAAAAGCGCATGGCCCGCAACGAAGCCCTCGCCGGCGACGCCCGCATCTTCACCCCGCGCGAGCCGGAGGCGATGGCCGCCGCAATCGCGAGGCTGCTCGCCGATCCCGACGACCGTGCCCGTCGCGGCGCCATCGGGCGCGAGCGTATGGGGCCGCCGGGGGCAATTGCGGCGATCGTCGAGGAATTGGCGAAGTAGCCCGCCGGCTTTCGCGGGGGTCGCTCAGTGGCTGGCCGGCTTGGGGGAAGTGACCCTCTTCCCGTCCGCAAGATCGAACGCCCTCGCCAGCGCGCGGTCGAGCCGCTGCGCCAGGTCGGCCGCGTAGGCTTCGTCCGTTACCGCCGGATCGGTCATGTGGAGGGGCCCGTCGCACACGAACGCGATGGTCGAGAACGGGAAGTTGAGCTGCATCTTGTCCCACACCCGTTCGAGGACCTTGCGCCGCGACGAGGCGGTGGCGATTGCATAGACGGGCCGGCCTGTGCGGCGGGCGAGCGCGATCATGCCCAGCGAGACGTTGCGCCCGCGCTCGGGTGGAATGTCGGCGGTGGCAAACAGCGTGGTTCCGGCCTTCAGCGCCTTGAGCATGTTGCGGAAGGCGGTGAGACCGCCCGTGCCATGCTGCTGCCGCTCGCTCGCGCCCGAGCCTTCGACGATCTGGTAGCCCAGCGAGCGCGCCATCTCGGCCATCATCATGCCGTCGGGATGCATCGAGATCAGCAGGGCGACCTGGCCGGGATCGGGCACGACGACATAGGCGAGGTTGGACTGTCCATGCCAGCTCACGGCAATGGCCGGCCAATCCTCATGCATCGCTTCCCAGTAATCGGGCGGGTCGACGACGACACGCGATGTGGCGCGCAGGAAGCGGATGTAGCTGCCGATGAGAATGCGTCCGATGGCCCGGCGAACAGCCGGCCGATCGATCCACCTGCTGGTTGCGCCGGCAGTCCCCTCGCTCACTCGTCGTCTTCGGGGTCGAGGAGGCGGTGGAGGTGGACGACGAAATAACGTGTCTGGGCGCTGTCGACGGTTTGCTGGGCTTTCGCCTTCCAGGCAGCATACGCCTCGGCATAGCTGGGATAGACGCCCACCAGGTCGACCTTGCTCAAGTCCTTGAACGTCACGCCCTCGATGTTGTCGAGTTCGCCACCGAGCACGAGGTGGAGCAATTGCTTTTGCGGTTCGGTCTTCTTCGGCGCCTTCACGTGGTCTTCCGTTCGCGATCGAGTTGAGGCTCGGGGCAGCCATAGACCTTGACCAGCGCCTCGCACAGCACGTCTCTTAGCGAAAGCTGGGCGAACGCGGCAAGCGCCCCGTGGCGCACATCAGCCCTGTTGAAACGCATGGGCGCCCCGCATGCATCCTCGAAACCGATGCCGCATTCCGCGAGGATCGCCGTCGCGCCCGCGAGGTCCCAGTCCTGCGAGCCGCGCCGGACCACGGTGGCGTCGAGCTTGCCGGTCGCGATCTGGACCAACCGGTAGGCGAGAGAGGGGTAGAAGGGCCCGCGCGTATAGTCGAGGCCGGCGTGCTGCAGTTCCTGATGCACCGCTCCCGGGGCGGGGATCAGCGGCGCATGCCGGTCGGGCGGCGTGCGGCGCAGGATCGGCTGGCCGT
>CAZASR010000260.1:0-3597 GCA_964487765.1 uncultured Devosia sp.
CGGCCATAGCCTTTGACTTCGGTCACGGTCATGCCGTGCACGTCCAGCGAGTTCAACGCCTGACGCACCTCCTCAAGCCGTGATGGCTTGATGATTGCGATCACCAGTTTCATGGATGCCCCTTTTCGACTGCGGAAGTTGGTTTCCAATGCGGGGCTGCGACTCAAACGCCGTGCCAAACGGTGGCAGTGTCATGAAGTGATTGATTCTGTGCAGAGATTCTCCCTGGCCTCCGCACAGCTCAGGACCGGAGCCCTGACGATCGCCGACGAATGATCAAAAATTCATCAATCAGACACGCTTTGCTCACTTATTGTGCACACGCCCAGGGCACCTTCCTATGAGCCTAAGGGCCGCCTTGCCTTCGCCGGCCCGAAAGCGGACAAAGAACCATGTCGAGTGAACTCTATGACGTCGTAGTCGTCGGCGGCGGACCCGTCGGGCTGGCGCAGGCGCTGGCGCTGACGCGGTTCCAGCGCGGCCTCAGGGTGGCGCTCGTCGATCGCCGGCCCTTCGCCGTCCCCGACGACAAGCGTGCCTTTGCGCTGTCGGCGGGCGTGCGTCGCGTCCTCGAAACGCTGGGCGTGTGGAGCCATATGGTCGCCGAGGCGCAACCGATCCGGGCGATGAAGATCACCGATTCGGGGAGTGGCGACATTTCGCGACCGGTGTTCCTGTCCTTCGAAGGCGATGTCGCGCCGGGCGAGCCCTACGCGCATATGACGCCCAATCGCGTGCTCACCCGCGTGCTGCTCGAGGCCGTCCAGGATCGGGTCAAGTTCGTGGCGCCGGTCGAGGTCACCGGCTACGCCGCCGACGCCGCGCTGGCCTCGCTCTCGCTCAAGGACGGTCGGACGCTGCGGGCGCCGGTGATCGTTGCCGCCGACGGAGGCATGTCGGCGCTGCGCGGCATGGCGGGCATCGGCGTCGTCAGCCGCGACTACAAGCAGTCAGGCATCGTCACCACGATCACGCACGAGCTGCCGCATGAGGGGACTGCCTATGAGCACTTCCGGCCCGCCGGTCCGTTCGCCAGCCTGCCGCTTCCGGGCAGCCGCTCGTCGCTGGTATGGACAGAGGCCACTGCGGAGGCTGCGCGGCTGAAGTCGCTGCCGCTCGATGAGGTCGCGGCGTTGATCGAGGCCGTGATGGGCTCGACGCTGGGTAGGATCACCGTCGAGGAGAGCCTCCAGAGCTTCCCGCTGCGGCTGCAGCTTGCGCGCGAATTCGTCGCGCCGCGGCTGGCGCTCATCGGCGATGCCGCGCATGTCATCCATCCGCTTGCGGGCCAGGGCCTCAATCTGGGGCTCAAGGACGTCGCGGCGCTGGCCGAGACGCTTGTCGATGCGATGCGGCTCGGGGTCGATCACGGGGCGCCGGCGGTCCTTGTGCGCTACCAGCAATGGCGCCGCTTCGACACCGCGATGATGGCCGCCGTCACCGACAATCTCAACCGCCTGTTCTCGAACGACGTTCCGCCGGTGCGCGCTTTGCGCGACATCGGGCTGGGCATCGTCGATCGCATGGCGCCGGCCAAGGATGCGTTGATCGCGCGCGCCGCCGGCATCGAATCGAGCGGCCCGCGGCTGACGCGTGGAATGCCGCTCTAGCTGTTACGCTTCGGCCGCACCGGTCAGGCGGTGGGCGGAAACTGCACCCGCATCTCGTCTGGTTCGACAGTGCGCGCCTCGTCGAGGCTCAGCATCGGCACCCCGTCGCGAATGGGGAAGGCGAGATGGGCGGCTACCGAGATCAGCTCGGAGCGGTCGGCGCTCAGTACGAGCCGCGTCTTGGTCAGCGGGCACACCAGCATTTCGAGGGTGCGCGGATCGACCTCGTGGCGGACCTCGCCGGTAACGGCCATTTACTGGAGCGGCGCTCCAGAGCCGCCCTTGGCCATCTCGACCTCGGCCAGCGCAATCAGCGTCTCGGCGCGGTCGCGCAGCGAGCGGGCCTCGAGCATCATCTGCTTTTCCCTCGCGCCATAGGGCGACACCATGCAGCCAAAATTGACGAGGTCGGCCGTGCCGGTCTTCTTGATCTCGTCCCAGTTGAGCTCGAAATTGGCGAACTCGGCATAGTCCTTCATCATCTTGAGGAAGCGCTCGCGATCGACCTCCTCCTCGCCATAGGCGGGAGTGAAGTCGCAGGCGAAGGCGCTGGCGTCGATCGTCGCCTGGCGGAATGGCGTCAGCACGGTGAGCTCGCTCACCAGCTCGAAGCGCGCCACGCCCTCGAGGATAATGAAATAGCGTCCCTCGCCATTCTCCTCCCAATGGGTGAGCCGGCCAACGGTGCCGATGGTCTGGAGCGGCGCGCGGCCGCGCGGGCTCTCCTCGGAGGTGTCCTCGGGCTGGATCAGGCCGATCAGCCGGTTGCCGGCAAGGGCGGTATCGACCATTTCGACATAGCGCGGCTCGAACACGTTGAGCGGCCGGTGCGAATAGGGCAGCAGCAGCGCTCCCGACAGCGGGAACAGCGGGATCGCGGCAGGCAGGTCAGCTGGCGACGTCGGACGGCGGTGTGTCATGAGAACAGCAGCGACGACAATTGCCGTCGCCCCCTGATGGTGGCCGGGTCCTTGAAGCCCCAGGCCTCGAAGAATTCGAGCAGCTTCTTGCGCGCGGCGTCGTCGTTCCAGGTGCGGTCGCGCTTCATCAGCGTGAGAAGCTGGTCGGCGGCCTCGACGCGCTTGTTCTCGGCGTTAAGCGCAAGGGCAAGGTCATAGCGCGCCTGGTGGTCGTCGGGGTTGCGCGCGACCGTTTGCTGCAGTTCGGCAATGGCCGACAGGTCCGCCGCCTCGCTCGTCAGCTTCAGCGCCGCGACGAGCGAGGTGTAGTCCTCGTTCTTGGGCAGTGGCTCCTTGAGGGTGTCGAGGATGGCTTGGGCCTGCTGCGGCTCGCCGGCCTTGAGATAGACCCGCGCCATGCCGATGATGGCGTCGGGGTTTTCGGGCTGGTGCTGCAGCACCATGCCGTAGACCTGCGCGGCGGCGTTGAGGTCGCTGGCCTCGAGCGCCTGTCGGGCGCCCTCCAGGGCCTGCTTGATCTGCTCTTCCAGCGAGCCGGCGGCCGGCTGGCCCGCGGGCGCATTGGCGATCACCTTGTCGGCGAATTTGCGGATTTCGGACTCGGGGATATTGCCCAGGAACGCATCGACGGGCCGCCCCCCCGCGAAGGCGAAGACGGCGGGGATCGACTGCACGCCGAGCTGGCCGGCGATCGAAGGGTTCTCGTCGATATTGATCTTGACCAGCCGGATCTTGCCCGCCTTCTCGTTCACGACCTTCTCGATATTGGGTGAGAGCGAGCGGCAGGGGCCGCACCAGGGCGCCCAGAAATCGACAAGCACGGGCGCCTCGAGCGAGGGGTCGATCACGTCCTGCTTGAAGGCGCGGTCGGTCGAGTCCTTGACCAGCCCGGCGGGGGGCGTTGCGGCGGGGGCGGAATTGAAATTGACGTTCACGGGAGCTGATCCTCGAATGGGCGTTTACCCTGGCATTTCCCGGCGTAGCGCCCATGTCGCAGGGCCGGTGATGGGGCTTGCAAAGGCAATTTCGTTTGGGCATATAGGCCCGCGTCGCGCCGATGCCAAGTT
>CAZASR010000261.1:0-3553 GCA_964487765.1 uncultured Devosia sp.
GTAGGTGGGCGCCGTGTGTCCGAACCCACGGGTCCGGTCAGGGACAGCTCCCTTAGAGATCGATAAGGCCCCGGGGATAAGAATGTCCGCACGCGCCGGGCAGCACGCCGCAATATAGGAGCGATGGGGCGGGAGAGCAAACGGGGGCTGGAGTTCGCTCCGCCAATCCGCTGTGTCATGAAGCACGCGGACAATTCGTACGGCGTCCGCCTCGACACCGTGGAAGATATTGTGCGCCCCATGGACAACCAATCGGGCCGGCGGCGGGAGTTCCGTCCGGATGCGTGCGGCGACCGGCCCTTGGGCAATTCCGTCAAAAACGAGCCCGTTTGGCCCGATCCTGACAGCTTTTGGCAAAGCTTGCCATCGATGCCGCCCAGGTCAGCCTTACTGGTTCGCCGAAGGGGCCCCGGTTTCGTCGATGGCCTGGGCGATGGCTTCGATCTTGCGGGCGGCGTCGGAGAGGCGGCGGGCGAATTTGCGCTCGAGGTCCTCCGCTTCGGTGGCCACTTCCTGGCCGGCCGTGGTGAGGTCGGCGATATCCTTCTTGAGCGCTTCGATCCGGTCCTCGGCTTCGGCCAGTTCGTCGAGCACGGCGATGCCGGCCATGACGACGAGGCGGTTGTCGCCGATTTCGCCGAAGCTGCCCTTGAGACCGAGCACGGTGCGGTTGAAGCGCTCGGCGAGGTCCATCAAGTGCTCTTCCTGACCCTCTTCGCAGGCCATGCGATATTTCTTGCCGTCGATCTCGACATTGACCTCAGGCATCGCGCAGCACCTCGTTGACGGTTTCCATGGCGACGACGAGCCGGCGCGACACCTCGGCGGCCGTATCGTCGAGGCGGCGGGCCCTGGCCGAGGCCTTGTCGAGATCGCTGGCGAATTTGGCGCGCTCGGCGATCAGCTTTTGCGTATCGGCTTCGATGCGGGCATGGGCGCGGACGCGGCCATTAAGGCTGCGAACGCTTGCTTCAAGGCGTGCCAGTGCGCGGTCCAGCCGCTCGGCCGCGGTATCGTAGGTCACTTCGTGTTCGCTCATCCGCTCTCTCTATTCCGTGTGCGGAACCATCCTGAAGATGCGGCTCAGCCACCTGCCAACCGCCCGACTCCTGCCCGGCAGTATAGACCGGCTGTCATTGACAGGAAAACCGAACCTGTTAATCCAGTGCCGCTTCTCAATCCAAGACAAAACCTCAGGAAAAGGGCGGATTTCATGACCAATTCAAAGACCGCCAACGAGATGGCCAATGCCATTCGTTCCCTCTCGATGGACGCGGTCGAGAAAGCCAATTCCGGGCATCCGGGATTGCCGATGGGCTGCGCCGACATCGCCACGGTGCTGTTCACCAAGGTCATGAAATTCGATCCCGAGCACCCCGAATGGCCCGACCGCGACCGCTTCGTGCTCAGCGCCGGCCACGGCTCGATGCTGCTCTATTCGTCGCTCTATCTGCTCGGCTACGAGGACGCGACGATCGACGAGCTCAAGAACTTCCGCCAGCTGGGGAGCAAGACGGCCGGGCATCCCGAATACCACCACCTCAAGGGTATCGAGACGACGACCGGCCCGCTCGGACAGGGCATCGCCAACGCCGTTGGCATGGCCATCGCCGAGGCCAAGCTGGCGCAGGAATTCGGCCGCGAACTGGTCGACCATCATACCTGGTGCCTGTGCGGCGACGGCTGCCTGATGGAGGGGATCAGCCAGGAGGCGATCTCGCTCGCCGGCCACCTCAACCTCAACAAGCTGACGCTGATCTGGGACAATAACGGCATTACAATCGACGGCAAGGTGTCCAATGCCGACTCCACCGACCAGCTCAGGCGGTTCGAGGCCTCGGGCTGGAACACCATTGCGATCGACGGGCACGACCAGGATGCGGTGGAGCGCGCCCTGATCGAGGCGCGTCGGTCGACGCGGCCGCTGCTGATCGCGGCCAGAACGACGATCGGCTTCGGCGCGCCCACCAAGCAGGGCACCGAGAAGGTGCACGGCTCGCCCCTGGGCAAGGACGAGCTGGCGGCGGCCAAGCAGAACCTCGGCATCGACTATCCCGCTTTCGAAATTCCGCAGCACACGCTCGATGCATGGCGCGCCGCGGGGAAGCGCTCGGCGAACCTGTTCGGCGACTGGCAGGGCCGCTACCTCGCGGCGCACCAGGAAGTGCGCGACGAGTTCGCCCGCCGCATCAAGGGCGACCTGCCGGCCAAGCTCGACGAGGCGCTGGAGGCCTACAAGCGCAAGCTCGCCGAGGACAAGCCCAAGGTCGCGACGCGCAAATCGAGCCAGATGGCGCTCGACGTGATCAATGCGGTGGTGCCGGAGACGGTGGGCGGCTCGGCCGACCTCACGGGCTCCAACCTCACCAACACGCGCCAGACCCTGCCCTTTACCGAGACCGACCGCTCCGGCCGCTACATGCGCTACGGCATCCGCGAACACGGCATGTCGGCGATCATGAACGGCATCGCGCTGCACAAGGGGCTCATCCCCTATGGCGGCACGTTCCTGGTGTTCACCGACTATGCGCGACCGGCGATCCGGCTCAGCGCCATCATGGGGCAGCGCGTCATCTATGTGATGACCCACGATTCCATCGGGCTGGGCGAAGACGGACCGACGCACCAGCCGATCGAGCATCTGGCGGCATTGCGCGCCATCCCGGGGCTGCAGGTGCTGCGGCCGGCCGATGCGGTGGAAACCCTCGAATGCTGGCAAGTGGCGCTCGAAACCCGCGACCGGCCGACGATCCTCGCCCTGAGCCGCCAGAACCTGCCGCCCCTGCGCACGGAACATGTGGCGGAGAATTTGTCGGCCAAGGGCGGCTATGTGATGGCGGGGGACGACAGGGCTGACGCCGTGATCTTCGCGACTGGCTCGGAAGTCTCAACCGCAATAGAGGCGCTGGCCCTGCTCAAGGAAAGGGGCGTGTCGGCCAAGGTGGTTTCCGTCCCGTCGGTCGAGCGCTTCCTCGCGCAGCCCGAGGACTATCGCGCCGGAATCATCGGCACGCCCAAGGCCCGCGTCGCCGTCGAGGCGGGCATCGAGCTCGGCTGGGCGCGGCTGATCGGGGAGACGGGGCGGTTCGTGGGCATGAGCTCGTTCGGGGCCTCGGGTCCGGCCGACGAACTCTACGAGCACTTCGGCATCACGGCGAATGGCGTGGTTGAAGCCGTCACGGCGCAGTTGTAAGACGCGCTGAACCCCCAGATATCCAAGGATTGATCATGGTACGCGTTGCAATCAACGGTTTTGGCCGCATTGGGAGGAACATCCTCCGCTCAATCATCGAAGAGGGGCACAAGGACGTCGAGGTCGTCGCCATCAACGATCTCGGTCCGGTCGAGACCAATGCGCATCTGCTTCGCTACGACAGCGTCCATGGCAAGTTTCCGGGCACAGTGACGGTGGACGGCGACTCGATCGATGCGGGACTGGGGCCGATGAAGGTGACCGCAGTCCGCAATCCGGCCGAGCTGCCCCACAAGGAACTGGGGGTCGACATCGTGCTCGAATGCACGGGTATCTTCACCTCCAAGGAGAAGGCCTCGG
>CAZASR010000262.1:0-3543 GCA_964487765.1 uncultured Devosia sp.
CGTAGATCGCGGGCATTGAGGCGTTATATACTGCGTCGAGGTGGGCAAGAAGCTGGTAGCGCTGGAAGATGAAGCCGAAATGTTCACGACGCAGCCGCGCCAGTTCGTCTGGTCCGAGCTTGCTGATGTCGCGGCCGCCGAAGGTGTAGGTGCCGGCACTCGCGCGATCGAGGCAGCCGAGAATGTTCATCAGCGTCGACTTTCCGGACCCCGACGCGCCGACGATGGCGATCATCTCGCCCGCCTCGATATCGAGGTTGACGTCGTCGAGCACGGTCACCGTTTCGGCTCCGGTAACGAAACGGCGGGTCAGGCCGCGCAGCGAGATCAGTGGCGCCATTTCAGCCGCCGCGACCGAGGAAGACCGGGCCGCCACCGAAGCCCCGGCTCCCGCGGGCGGCGCCCGAGCTCGTGCGGACGACGTTGGCTCCGGCGACCACGCGATCGCCCTCGTTCAGGCCGTCGGTGATCTCCGCCGTGATGTTGTTGTTGAGGCCGACAGAGACCTCGGCCATGCGCACCTGGTTGGTCGCCTCGTCGTAGACGCCCACGCGGTACAGTCCGTCGCGTCCCGGCGAGCCGAGGGCGGAAGTGGGGAGGGTCAGGACGCCCCGGCGCTCCTCGATCACGATCGTCACCTGCGCCGTCATCGCGATCCGCAGGCGGTGGTCGGGGTTTGCGACCGAGAAGATGCCATTGTAGTAAACCGCGTTGTCCGAGGTGGAGAGCCCGGTATCTGACGTCGTGATCGCGTCCGGCGCCGGGTCGACCGAGAGCAGCGTCGCATCGATTCCGGTGTTGGGGTCGCCAAGGATCGTGAAGGTCGCACTCTGGCCCGGCTGGACGCGGGTGATGTCCGCCTCCGATATCTGCGCCTTGATCAGCATCGTATCGAGATCGGCGATCTTGACGATCGTCGGCGCAGACTGGGCGGCATTGACGCTCTGGCCTTCCGTCACCATCACCGCGACGATCGTGCCGCTCACCGGTGCAGTGATCCTGGTACGCTCGAGGTCGAGCCGCGCCGATTCCACGGCAAGTTCCGATTGCATGATCTGCGCCTCGAGAGAGGCGATCGCGGCTTCGGCAGCCGCCAGTGCTGCCTCGGCGGTCATTCTGTCGGCGTCCGACAGCAGGTTTTGCGCGGCGAGCTTGTTGCTGCGCTCCACCGCCGCCTGCGCCGTCTTGAGATCGGCCTGCCGGGCGCTGAGTTGCGCCTTCATATTGGCGAGCGAAGCTTCCGCCGACTTGACCGCATTCTGTTGGTTCACGGAATCGATCTGCGCAATGAGGTCGCCCTTCTCGACCACGTCACCCAGCTTTACCGGCAGGGTCTGGATGGTGCCCGACACTTCCGCCCCGACGCTTGTCATCGAGTTTGCCTGCAGCGAGCCCGAGGCAAGCACCGTCTGCTCGACGTCGCCGCGCTCGACGGTCACTGTCGGCGGCTCGACCGCCGCCTGCGACGGAGCCCAGTAGCGGAGTCCTGCGAATGCCGCGCCGCCAGCCACGACGATCACGACAGCGATCCAGGCGAGAAGCTTCTTCATTTGTGCGCCCAAACGACTTTACGCCCGGAAGGGAGGGCGCCGGACCTCAATATGGAGCGGCGGCGTGGCAAAGTAATGTTATGGTTCAGCAAGCTGGCCTACGCTTTGGTCAGGTCATTCATCCTCATTGGCAAAAGGTCTTGTGCGTAACGTGCCCGGCACCTGCACCTTTGCTCACGTGATGATAGTTTGGCTCCGGTCATGGGGTTTGCGGCGGGCTTGGCGTTGACGACGGCGCTTTACATCGTAATTCAAAGTCGCGGGAAGTGGTATGTGGACTTCGAGGGGAGGGCCCACGGTCCACACGACACGCGTGAGGCGGCGGCGCTCGAGGCGCGCAACCAGGCGCAGTTTTCCGCCCATATGAACAGGCCGAGCGAAGTGCTCGTCCCCGATGGCGAGGGCAAGTACTGGGTGGTGTGGAACAGCCGCGATGCCGCTTCAGGCGTCCCGCGTGCGGTCAGCGCCGCAGCCTAGCCAGCGGCGCCGCGCGAAAAGCGCCAGTTGCGGCATGCCGAGCGCGCTCCCGACGATCCCATCCGGTCGGAAGCTTGTGCGCTCGAGGTCGGACCCGCCGAGGGCGAGCACAGATGTCCGCGGCCTTATTCGAAGTCTCCTTGCGCGAAGCGAGCGGTGAAGGCGTCGAGCATCTGGAGTTGCCCCTTGGTCAGCTTCACCCGCGCGGCCTCCGGTGCGAACCAGTCAGCGCGATCCGCCTCCGGAAACGTCGCGCGCCTGCCCGAGCGTGGCGGCCACTCGATCTCGAACGTATTGCTGGCGATACGTGTTGCATCGAGATCGCCCTCGACCGCCCACACGCACAGGCGCTTGCCGCTCGGCAATCTGAACTCGCCCAGGGGATAAAACTCGCCCTCGACCCGCGATCCGACTTCTTCAGCGAACTCGCGCTGCGCAGCGGCGAGGGGATTTTCGCGTTCCTCATACAGTCCCTTGGGGATCGACCAGGCGCCCTCGTCCTTCTTCGCCCAGAACGGTCCACCCGGATGGACGAGAAAGATTTCGACGCCGCCTTCGCGCCGCCGGAACAGCAGCAGGCCGGCGCTCGTCTCAGGCACCGATGGCGCGCGACCCGATGAAATCGCGCTCGGTCGCCAGGCCGTCCCATTCGTTGACCGGCAGATCGCTGTCGAAAATCAGCGTGTAGGGCCCGCTGTAGGCCGCGGCTTCGGCGAGATCGACGCAGCGCCCATAGTCGGCCGTATCGAGGTCTCCATCCACGAAGTTTGCCTTGGCGTGGCAGAGTTCGGCGCGGCCGAAAATCCTGGCGAGTTCGTCGTATTTGCCCGCGCCCTTCCAATTGCCGAAATCGCCGAGCAGCCCGACCTTCCCCTCCAGCCGGTCGAGTAGGTAGATCACCTCCTCCGCCGACGGCAGGAGGTCGAACCAGTTCTCGGTGACGAGCCGAACCGCCGAGCCGGCATTGCGGTCGGCTAGCGCCCGCAGCCCCGCCACGGAGCGATCCAGCGTCTGCCTCGACGGCGCCTGTTTACCGGCGATGATGCGCGCGTGCTCGGCGCCGAGCTCGTTGGCGATCTCGATCCAGCTCGCAATCCAGGCCTCGTCGCGCGCGCCGTGCTCGGGGTGCGTGATGTCGCCCGCGTCGATCAGCAGCGTCTGCAGCGTCACGCCGGTCGTCCGGAGCTGCGCGCGCAACTCGCCGAGGTAAACGCGATCACGGCTGGGCAGATGGAATGACACCAGCTCCATCCGCTTGTAGCCGTGATTGTTGAGCGCCGACGGCAAGTCCAGCAGCGACTCGCTGCCTTCGCCATAGGTCTGCTGCACGGGGCCGATGGCGGTGGTCGTCAGGTCGTGCGGGTAGGTCGTCCCGAGATGGCGATGCAGCGACCACGTGGAAACGGCGATCCGATCCTCAATGGATATCGGCATCTCAGGCACCTCGGCGTCGATTTCGGAGAGTTTGGCGCGCCCAAGGGGAATCGAACCCCTGTTCCCGCCGTGAGAGGGCGGT
>CAZASR010000263.1:0-3527 GCA_964487765.1 uncultured Devosia sp.
CGCCGGATTTGGCGGCGGCGCGCTTGACCTCGAGATCGAGGTCGATCTGGCTGCACAAGCCCAGCGTCACCGGATCCATGGGCTGGATGTTGGCCGAGTTCCAGTGCGTGTTCTCGCGCACCGAATCGATCGTCGACTTGGTGGTGCCGACGAGGCGCATGATCTGCGCGTCCTTGAGCTCGGGGTGATTGCGCAGCAGCCAGCGGATGGCGTTGGGCCGTTCGTTGCGGCGCGAGATCGGCGTGTAGCGCGGTCCCTTGCGCTTGGTCGCGGCGACGCGAACCTTGGGCTCGGACACTTTCATGCGGTAACTCGGATCGGCCTCGGCCTTCTCGATTTCCTCGCGGGTGAGCTGGCCGTTCTGCACGGGATTGACCCCCATGATGCCGCCGGCGACGTCGCCGTCGGCCACGCCCTGCACCTCGAGGGGATGGAGGCCGCAAAAGGCGGCGATCTGTTCAAAGCTCAAGGACGTATTGTCGACCAGCCAGACCGCGGTGGCCTTGGGCATCAGCAGAGTAGTCGTCGCCATGGTAATAACTCGCTCTTTGCGGGCGACCGGGCTTCACCGGCGCGCCCCGCCTCTCGGCGTTAGTGAAAGGGGGATCGCGGCGAATATATGAGGGCCGTGGCCGGTTTTCAACGAAATCCGTCAGACGAAATCCGTCAGACATGGGCAGCCGCCGCGGTGAGCAGCACGATCTTGCCGAAATGGCGGCGGTCTTGCATCGTCCGATGGGCCTCGGGCGCCTGGGCGAGGGCGAAGCGGCGGATCTTCGGCCGCGGCAGGGCAGGGTCGGACAAGGCGGGCCAGATGTGCTGGCGCAGGTGCGCGGCGATGGCCGCCTTGGTCTCGGGCGTTTGCGGGCGCAGGGTAGAGCCCGAAAGGGTGAGTTGGCCGGCCATCAGCCTGTTGAGCGGCACGGCGGCGGTGCGCTCGGCCAGCGTCGCCACCTGCACGATGTGGCCGAAGGGCGCAGCGGCAGCGATGTGCCGAGCCGTGGCCTCGCCGCCGAGCATATCGAGGATGCGATCGGCGCCGCGGCCGCCGGTGAGCTCGCGGGTGCGCGCGACGACGTCCTCGAGGTCATGGCGGATGACGGCGGCGGCCCCCAGGCCCAGGGCGTAGTCAGCCTTCTCCGCGGAGCCGACGATGGCGATGGGCTCGGCGCCCAGGATGCGGGCGATCTGGATGGCGGCGCCCCCGAGGCCGCCCGCGGCGCCGGTGATGAGGACGCGCATGCCGGCGGCGAGCCCGGCGCGCATCACGAGGGTCTGGGTGATGGTGAACCAGGTTTCGGGCAGCGCCGCCGCGTCGCTGAGCGGCCAGCCCTCGGGCGCGGGCAGCACCTGCCCGGCGGGCACCGCGACATAGCCGGCATAGCCACCGCCATTGGTCAGCGCCACGACCTTGTCGCCCTCGTGCCAAGGGCCGGCCGGCACGGCGATCTCGCCCGACACTTCGAGGCCGAGGCGAGGCGAATGGCCGGGCGGCGGCGGATAGTCGCCGCGACGCTGGGCGAGGTCGGGGTAGTTCACGCCCGCGGCGGCCACACGGATGAGGACCTCGCCGGAAGCGGGCTCGGGCAAGGGGATGTCGGCGGGCCGGAGCACGTCGGGGCCGCCGGGGGTTGCGGCGGTGATGGCAGTCATGGTCGGAGGCAGGGTTATGGGCATGGACATGGGCAAAACTTGAACGGGATTGACCTTGTTCGGCAAGACGGCGGCGCTAGAATCGGTGGTCCCGGCAAGAGGAGCATCGCCATGTTCGACGACGAAGAGGTGAAAAAGCCCAAGGGACACGAGATCGGCATGATCCTCGATGCCATGTCGGTGGACGAGCTCAATGACCGCATCGCGCTGCTGGAAGGCGAGATTGCGCGGCTGCGGCAGGCGATCGACAGCAAGCGCAGGAGCCGGGACGCGGCGGCGTCGGTGTTCAAGTTCTAGGCGTGTGGAGATTGGCCGATCAGCGCAAGCGGCCTCCCCTTCACACGAGCTAACTGGCGAAGGGCAGGGCCTGGGACAGCGTTCCACCGATACGGACGGGACTGAGCATTGTCGCGAGGCCGGAGCGCGGATCGGTTTCGACCGCGACGCCACAGATCGTGGCCTCGCCCTCGGCCGGCGTGAAGCGGCCATTGGGGATGCCGGTCAGGAACCGGTTGAGCGGTTCCTCCATCTCGACGCCGATGATCGAGTCGAAATCGCCGCACATTCCGGCGTCCGCCATCAGCGCGGTGCCGCCCTTGAGGATGCGGTGGTCGGCGGTGGGGATGTGGGTGTGGGTGCCCACGACCAGCGAAGCGCGGCCATCGAGAAAGACGCCCATGGCCTGGATTTCGGATGTCGCCTCGGTGTGAAAATCGACGAGGACGGCATCGGCCTGTTCGCCGAGGGGACAGGCGGCGATGGCCGCTTCGACGGCGCGGAAGGGATCGTCCACCGGGTCCATGAAGACACGGCCCTGCGCATTGATGACGAGCACGCGGTGGCCGTTGCGGCCCTCGATGAGGTTGGCGCCGCGGCCGGGCGCATCGGGGGCGAAATTTATGGGCCGCAGCAGATGCGGCTCGCGCGCGATGTAGCTTTGCGTGTCACGCTGGTCCCAGCTGTGATCGCCGAGCGTGACGACGTCGGCGCCGGCGGCGCGCAGCTCGTTGTAGTGGCCCTCGGTGAGACCGCGGCCGTGGCTGGCGTTCTCGCCGTTGACGACGACGAAATCGAAGGCGTAGTCGGCGATGAGGCGGGGGAGGCGCTCGGCGACGGCATCGCGGCCGGCGCGTCCCATGACGTCGCCCAGAAACAGCAGTTTCATGCCGGCGCGTGCTCGAAGTGGCGGGCACCGTGCTCGGTGATGATGGTATCGAGCGGCACGTCGTGGGCGTCGCGCGGGATGTCCTCGAGCTCCTGCGCGGCAAAGGCGAGGCCGACGAGGCGGGGGCGTTTGGAAAGGCGTTCCAGGGTGCGGTCGTAATAGCCGCCGCCATAGCCCAGGCGCGTGCCGCGCTTGTCGAAGCCGAGCAGCGGCATGAGGATGATGTCGGGTTCGACCTGCGGGGCGAGTTCGGAGGGGGCGAGCGTGCCGAAGCCGGCTTCGTAGAGCGGGGCGCCCTGTTCCCACAGGCGCAACTCGAGGGGCAGCTCGTCGCCGAGCACGACGGGGAGGCAGACAGGCTGGAAGCTGTCCATCAGGCGGACCAGGATGGGCTGGCAATCCATCTCGTCCTTGATGCGCCAATAGCCGGCGACGACGTCGCCGGGCGCCAGCGCAATTGCGTCGAAGAAGTGCCCGGCGACGGTAGCGGCCGCGTCGGCGCGGGCCGAATGGAGGATGGTGGCCCGGGTGTCGCGCGCCCGCAGGCGCAGGGCTGCCTTTGCTTCCTCAATGTGTGGGTCAGCCAAGCGCGGCTCTCCGCAGATTCAGGTGCCGCCCTGGCCGTGGGAGCTTCGATCCCGGGAACCTACCTAAGTAGGTGGGCGCCGTGTGTCCGAACCCACGGGTCCGGTCAGGGACAGCTCCCTTA
>CAZASR010000264.1:0-3516 GCA_964487765.1 uncultured Devosia sp.
AAACCCGGGATGGTCTCCGGGCCACTTCGCCGCTCACCGCAAAGAAAGATCGGAAAGAAGAGAAGTTCGTCGCCGGTCACGCCGGTCGACGGCGCTGCATATGGGGGAAGCCGCCGCCGAAAGCAAGGCAAATCCGCGCAGGTCAGCGATGCGGCGGGTAGAATGTACCGAAGGTCTCGCTCCACAGCCGCGCCGGGGAAAGCAGGACGCTCCGGGGATCGTCGCTCCCGGCGACGGTCCCGTGCGCATCGGCGCGCGGCAGGATCGCGAGCATGCCGCCGAGCCCGAGGACGAGCAAAGCCCCGATACGGCTCAGCATCTTCCGCCTGCGCTGAAGAAAAATCTGCAACTCGTACATTGGCCACCTTCCGGTAGCCTCAACCTTACCAGAGCCGGCCGTTCCTTGCCGCTGAAGGCTTTCGGCGTGGTTCCTAAAACTTAAATAGGATTCTATTGGCGGGCCGGTGAAGGCGGTGGCCGAGGTAAAAAACCTAGATTCCGCCGTACCAGTCATAACCCCGGTCCGGCCAATAGCCGCCTTGGCCGCGGCCGAAGCCGGCGAAACCATCCACCAGCTCGACCGTATGCAGATATTTCGGCTGCTTGTAGCCCAGCGCGCGCTCGATCCTGAGACGAACCGGCGCACCATTGCTCACCGGAAGGACTTCGTTGTTGAGCCCGTAGGCGAGGATGGTCTGCGGGTGGTAGGCGTCGATCAGGTCCGAGGACTCGTAGTAGAGCGCGCCGGCCGGACCGCTGCCGAGCACGTCGTAGCAGTGATAAACGCAAAAGCGTGCCGCGGGCCTGACACCGGCCTGGTCGAGGAGCGGGCCAAGCCGAGTGCCGGTCCACTTGGCGATGCAGCTCCAGCCCTCGACGCAGTCGTGGCGGGTCACCTGGCTCTGCGCCGGCATGTTGCGCAATTGGTCGAGCGAGAAGCTGAGCTCGCGCTCGACCAGCCCGGTGATCCTGAGCCGATAGTCGGCAAAGCCCCCTTCGCGCAGCGCGAGATATTCGGGGGTGGTCGGATCGGCCGTACCGTTGGGGCGCTGCGGCTGCCGGATTTCAGATTCGGGATAGGTGCGTGCGAGCGCCTGATCGCCCGCGATCATGCGCTGCACCTGATAGGTGAGCGCGTTGGCGCGCTCGATGAAATCGCGCGCGGGATTGTCGTGCTGGCCGAGGAAATCGAATTGGTCGCAGCCGGCAAGGACCAGGCTGGAGGCCCCGGCGGCCGAGCCTGCGAGAAATTTCCGGCGGGAGACGATAAGCCTGCTCATCTC
This sequence comes from uncultured Devosia sp., assembly GCA_964487765.1. GTDB lineage: Bacteria > Pseudomonadota > Alphaproteobacteria > Rhizobiales > Devosiaceae > Devosia_A. The sequence continues at coordinate 1,284 of CAZASR010000264.1, forward strand.
AGCGCTCCTCGTCGCGCGAGGTGATGCGGTAGTAGCCGGTGATCATCGAGCGCAATTCGTTGAAAGGACCGGCGAGAACGACCATCACGATGTGGACGATGAAAAACAGCACCAGGGCGAGCATTGTGAAGAAATGGATGGTGCGGGCCGTCTGCCGGCCGCCGAAGATTTCGGTGAGCCAGGGCCAGGCCGCATCCATGCCCGGGGACATGGTGAGGCCGGTGAGGATGATCAGCGGAAAGGCGATCACGAACACGCCGAAATAGGCGATCTTCTGAAGCGGGGCGTAGGAGCGGCCATGCGCGAACCGGAGCCGGAGGTGATTCAGCACGTCTCGGGGCAGGTCGCGGAAATCTCGCGGTTTGAGAATGATATCGCGCCACAGATGCCCGCTCGAGAGGGCGTTGACGAGCCACATCAGGAGCGTGCCGACGAGAATCCAGGCGAAGAAGAAGTGGACGACGCGCCCGGTCGCGAGATCGCGATAGGAGGGGATCGTCGCCCAGCCGGGAAACGCGGTGAACGAGACCCGGCCATTGCTGTCGCTGACGCCGAGCACACCGGTGGTATCGAACACCTGGCCAAAAATCCGCGTCTGGCCGACCGGGCCGGCCTCGCCATTGACGGCATAGATGTCGAGAATGGAGTTCTGGTAGGCGAAGCCGGATTCGTTACCGATGTAGAGATTGGGGCGGGCGTTGAAGATCTGGAGGCCCGAAAGCAGCAGGAAGAACAGCCCGACGGCCCACGCCCAATGGGTGATCCGGGTCATCACGTCCTGCCGGTAGATGAGCCGGGAATCCGTGGCGCTCGCCGCGCGATCATTGGCGATCATGCCCGTGAGCGCGCCGAGGAAGGCGAGCGTCACCGGCACGGCGAGCAGCCAGCCCAGGCTCTTGAAGACGATGCATCCGGCCAGCCAGAACAGCGCGCCGATGAGGACAATCGCACCGCCGAGCCCGAGCCGGACGATGGCGACAATGCCGCCGAGCGCCATGAACAGGGCGGCCGCGGCGAACAGTGACACGATGACGGCGTCGGCCGCACGCGTGACGCCGAGCGGCGCCAGCAGGTCGGGGGCAACGGAGAGGAACAGCGTGACGGCGCCAGCGGCAAGCGCGCCGGCGAGGCTGAGCCCGACCGCTGTGATCCGCGCCCCCGGCGCCGCCTGTCGCGGCGCTCCCGCCATTGTGCCGTCAGCAACTGCCATGTCGTTCGCGGTGCGTCCCTCTCGTCTCGGCACAGACACGGCACGCATTCCGGCCGGGATTCAAGTCACGCGGCGGCAAACCTGCGTGATCGGACCCGTTACTCACGCGCCGCCCAGTTGATACCGCGGCGGATGATGGTGGCCATCTCCTTGACTTCGAACTCGGCGGCGCGGTGGCCGAGGGTGCAATGGAACACCCTGCCCTTGCCGTAGCGATGCTTCCACGCCACCGGCATGACGACACCCTTGGTCCAGGGGGCGTGCTCGCCTGAAAATGTCGTGGTCGCCAGCACTTCGACCGCGGGGTCCATGTGCATGTAGTATTGCTCGGAGTGATAGGGGAACGAGGCCGGAATGCCGGCCATGATCGGATCGTCGGGCTTGGCCACCTCGACGGTGTAGTCGATGATATTGCCCGGATGCGCCACCCACTGGCCGCCGATCACGAACTGATAGTCGACCGAGTCGCGGAAGGCGTCGCTCATGCCGCCATGGTGGCCGCCGACGCCCACGCCGCCTTCGACGGCTTTGGCGAAATTCTGGGCATGCTCGCGCTCGAGCTTGCTCATGGTGAAGATCGGCACGATGAGCGAGAGATCGTGGATGGAGGGGTCGCCGAACACGGAAATATCGGTTTCGACGCGAACCGAGAATCCGTCCTCGTGAAGCCAGCGGCGATAGATCGCCGCACATTCTTCCGGGTCATGCCCGTTCCAACCACCCCAGACGATCAGTGCACTGCGCATTCGGCAACTCCTTGAAGCGGGCGGAGCTTTACTGATTTGGACCGAACGCGCCAGCCCCTATCGGGCACGTTCCTCAAACCGCGAATTCGCAGGCATGACGAGGCCTCCGGCGACCCACGGGGTCCCGGGTTATGGAACCGGGGACAAAACTGTCCCGCGGTGCGGAGTGCGCGGGTCGGCGCCTCCGAGAAAAAGGGGAAGTGCCGGAATATTCCGGACGCTTCCCGCGCACTCCGCGGTGGGGGTGTCGGGCACCAGCGGTGAGCGCCGTGGGCGT
>CAZASR010000265.1:0-3481 GCA_964487765.1 uncultured Devosia sp.
CGACGCTGCGCGACCGGCTCAAGGCGAACATCGCCTGGTCGCGGGTGACGCAGCAAATCGTCTCCAACCGCGTCAACGTGTCGGAAGCCGACATCTACGCCAAGGCCAAGCAGGAACTCACCGCGGCCAACAGCTTCGACTACATCCTCAAGGAAGTGCTGTTCATTGGCGGCGACCCGTCCAGGAGAACCGCGCAGGCGAACCAGTACCGCAAGAGTTTCCGCGGCTGCGACAGCGCCGTTGAGCTCTCGCTTTCCTATACTGATGCCGCGGTTCGCGACATCGGGCGCCGGCATGCGACGCAATTCCCCGACGCGCTGGCCAATGAGCTGTCCAAGCTCAATGTGGGCGGCATTACCAAGCCGCGTGTCGTCGAGAGCGGCGTGTCGATGCTGGCGGTCTGCGCCAAGGAGACATCGACCGACACGACCTACCTCGCCAACGAAATCCGCCAGCAGACCGGCGAGGCGGGGATGAAGGCCGAGGCCGACAAATATCTGGCCGAGCTCAGGGCCAAGGCGCGGATCGTCAGGGGATAGCATGAGCGAGATCGCCCCAATTGCCGTCAGCATGGGCGAGCCCGCCGGCATTGGTCCCGATCTCATTCTTGGTCTTTACGCGAAAAGGGTGGAGCTCGAGCTTCCGCCCTTCATCGTCTTCGGCAGCATGGCCTTCCTCGCCGCGCGGGCGCGGCGGCTCGGGCTCAACATCAATTTCGCGCAGACGACGGTCGAGCAGGCGCCCGACCAGTTCGCGGTCGCCCTCCCCGTCTGCCACATCGAGGGCCTCGTGCCGGACAAGCCGGGCGACACCAGCCCGCTTTCGGGCAAGGTGGTGATCGAGGCGATCAGCCGCGCGGTGTCCGAGACCCTGGCCGGCAAGTGCCGCGGCATCGTCACCGGGCCCATCCACAAGGCCGCGCTCTATACCGCCGGCTTCAAATATCCCGGCCATACCGAGTTCCTCTCGGCGCTGTGCGGCAATGGCGGGCCGCCGCCGCGGGCGGTAATGATGCTGGCGCACGAGGATTTCCGCGTCGTGCCGCTCACCATCCATGTGCCCCTGCGCGACGTGCCGGCGCTGATCACGGCGCGCCTCATTCGCGAAAGCGCGCAGATCGTCGAGCACGATTTGCGCACGCGCTTCGGCATCGACGAACCGAAGATCGCCATCACCGGACTCAATCCGCATGCCGGCGAGAGCGGCGCCATCGGCACCGAGGAAAATGACATCATCGTTCCGGCGGTGATCGACCTGCAGAACAACGGCATGCAGATCGACGGCCCATTTTCCGCCGATACCGCTTTTCATCGGCCCAATTGGGAGAAGTATGACGCGGTCATCACGATGTATCACGACCAGGCCCTGATCCCGATCAAGACCGTCGCCTTCGATGACGCCGTCAACGTCACGCTGGGCCTGCCGATCGTGCGCACCTCGCCCGACCACGGCACGGCATTCGACCTCGCCGGCACCCGAAATGGTTCTTGGAACTCGATGCTGGCCGCACTGCGTCTTGCGGACCGGCTGACGGCGTGAGCCGGATCGACGCCCTCCCGCCGCTGCGTGACGTCATCGCGCGGCACGGCCTCAGCGCCAAAAAGCAGCTCGGCCAGAATTTCCTGCTCGACCTTAACCTCACCGCGCGCATCGCGCGCGCGGCAGGCCCGCTGGACGACGTCACCGTCATCGAAGTCGGCCCGGGCCCGGGCGGACTCACCCGCGCGCTGCTCGCCGGAGGGGTACGCAAGGTCGTCGCCATTGAGCGCGACGAGCGCGCCCTGCCAGCCCTGGCTGAGATCGCGGCCGCCTATCCGGGCCGGCTCGAGATCGTATCGGGCGACGCCATGCGCACCGACTATGCGGCGCTCGCCGAGGGGCCGACGCGGATCGTGGCGAACCTGCCGTACAATATCGGCACGGAACTCCTTGTCGGCTGGCTGACCGCCGAGCCATGGCCGCCTTTCTTCCAGTCGCTGACGCTGATGTTCCAGCGCGAGGTGGCCGAACGCATCGTCGCGAGGCCAGGCGACGACCAGTATGGCCGCCTCGGCGTCCTTTGCGGCTGGCGCACCGAAGCGCGCATCGCCTTCAATGTCGGCCGCGAGAACTTTACGCCGCCGCCCAGCGTCACCTCGGCCGTCGTTCACCTCATCCCTAAGCCCGTCGCTCCCGACATTCGCGTACGCGACGTCGAGGCGGTCACCCGCGCCGCCTTTGGCCAGCGCCGCAAGATGATCCGCCAGAGCCTCAAATCGACCGGCGTTCCAGTGGAGCGGCTGTTGGCCGCCGCGGGCCTCGCGGGCGACGAACGCGCCGAGACCCTCCCCGTGGACGCGTTCCTCGCGATGGCGAAAGCCTTGCGCGCCTGATCCTGTCGATCGCCTTCAGCAGCGGTTCATCGGCCGGGCGGCAACCTCCACGCATTGACGATGGAGACTCCAATGACTGCTCCGCACAAGACCGCCCTGCTCGCAATTGCGACGGCACTCGTCACATCCGCCGCGCTTGCCGCTCCCAACAGCACGCCCGATCCGGTTGCGAACTGCTACAGCAACGCGACGCTGCAGTTTTCTATCGACCACGCGCAGTGCATCGGCCTGTACCCGCCGCAAGCGACCGCGCTGCTCGCCCAGTGCGAAACCCAGGCCATCATGAAGTACAGCTCGGCAATTGCCGCGTGCGAGGGCAAGAAAGCCGGCGTCCGCTCGGCGGTGTCGGCCGGCCTTCGGCAGAACACCGACAGCGGCTTCCTGCGCCGCCTCCGCTGACTAGAGGTTATCGATCTGCTTTTGCAGGTCGTGCACGAAGGCGTCGAGCCCGCTCTGGCGGTCGCGCTCGAGCCGCGCCGCCACCAGGATGCTGCGCACGCGCTGCGTCGAGGCTTCGAGGTCCTCGTTGACGAGCACATAGTCGTACTCGTCGTAGTGGTCCATTTCGACCCGGGCGTTCTTGAGGCGGCGCTCGATGGTCCCGTCGGAGTCCTGGGCGCGGCGCTCGAGCCGGGCCTTCAGCTCGGTGATGCTGGGCGGCAGGATGAACACTGTCACCATATCGGCGCGGCATTTCTCATAGAGCTGCAGCGTGCCTTGGTAGTCGACGTCGAACAGGATGTCGTTGCCCGCCGCGAGCTGTTCTTCGACGTGCGCGCGCGGCGTGCCGTAATAATTGTCGTGCACTTTCGCCCATTCGAGCAGCTCGTCATTGTCGCGCATCCGCTCGAACGTCTTCACGTCGCGGAAGTAGTAGTGCGTGCCTTCGACTTCATCGGTGCGGCGGGCGCGCGTGGTGACCGACACCGACAGCCGGATGTTAGGGTCCTGCGCGAACAGCGCGCGGGTGATCGACGATTTTCCGGCTCCCGAAGGCGAAGCCAGCACCAGCATCACGCCGCGCCTCACAAAGTCGACCAACGGCTACTCCAAGTTCTGCACCTGCTCGCGGAACTGGTCGATCACGGCCTTGAGGTCGAGGCCGATCG
>CAZASR010000266.1:0-3473 GCA_964487765.1 uncultured Devosia sp.
GCGCGGCGGCCGCGCTGGAGCAGCACGGCAAGGATGATGATGACGCCCTGGAACGCGCCATTGAGGTAAGGGCTGATGAAGCTTTGCAGATTGAGAATGTTGCCGATGAGGCCGAGGATGATGACGCCGACCACTGTGCCCCAGACGCGACCGAAGCCACCCTTGAGCGTGGTGCCGCCGATAATCACCGCGGCGATGGCTTCGAGCTCCCACAGGACGCCGGTGGTGCTCGAGGCGGAACCCAGGCGCGGCACGTAGAGCAGCACCGCGACCGCGACGAGCACGCCCTGCAGGATGTAGGTGAGCAGGCGGACGTTATCGACATTGATCGACGAATAGCGCGCGACCTGTTCGTTGGAGCCGATGGCGGCGCAATAGCGGCCAAAGGTGGTACGGCGCATGACGAGCTCACCGGCGATGGCGACCAAAACGAAGACCACGATCGGCCAGGCCACACCGAGGATGCCGTCGTAATAGACCGGCCGATAGACGTCGGCGACCTGGAAATTGAGCGAGAGCGTGCCGCCATTGGCGAGGAAGGTCACCAGCGAGCGGAAGATGCCCATGGTGCCGAGCGTGACGATGAAGGCTTCGATGCGGCCGCGCGTGACCATGACACCATTGCCGACGCCCGCGGCGCCGCCGAGCAGCAGCCCCGCGATCATGCCGATGACGATAACGCCCCAGCCGATGCCCATTGAGGGGATCAGCGCGTTCATGACGATGATCATGACGCCGGCGATCACCGCCGCCATCGAGCCCACCGAAAGGTCGAGGCCGCCGGCGGTGATCACGAAGGTCGCGCCGATGGCGATGATGCCGATGAAGGAGGAGCGCGCGAGGACGTTGGTGATGTTGTTGTAGGTGAGGAAGTTCTCGTTGAGCGAGATGCCGAGCAGCACCAACAGCGCCAGCGCCACAAGCGGGCCGACGGTCTTGAGATCGAGGCGGACGCCGCGGGCCGGCTTTGCTGTCGTATCAGGCGCTGAGGCGCTCATCGTTCCCATCCTGCTTGATGCCTGCGGCGTAGCGCATGATTTCGGCTTCCGTGATCTCGGCGCCCTCGAGGAGGCCCGCCATACGCCCGCCGCGCATGACCACGACGCGGTGGCTGAGGCCGATCACTTCCTGCAACTCGGAGGAGATCACGATGATCGACTTCCCCTCGGCCGCGAGCGCCGCGATGATATGGTAAATCTGCTGCTTGGTGCCGACATCGATCCCCCGCGTCGGCTCGTCCATGATGATGATGTCGGGCTCCGACTCCATGGTCTTGCCCAGCATCAGCTTCTGCTGGTTGCCGCCCGAGAGCCGGCCGACCGAGACGGAGGGGTCGCGCGCGCGGATATCGAAACGGCGCGTGGCGCGTTCGAGCGCCCTGGCCTCGCTGGTGCTGTCGATGAGGCCGCCTTTGAGATGGCGGCGCAGCGTCAGGAGCGTGAGGTTGGGTTGCAGGCCCATATTGAGCAGCAGGCCCTTCCCCTTGCGGTCCTTGGTCATGTAGGCGATGCCGGCCGCGACCGATTGCGAGACGCGCGTGAAGTTGACGGGCTGGCCCTCGAGCAGCACCTCGCCGCCGGTGCGTGCACCCAGCCCCACCAGGGCCTCGGCCACGGCGGTGCGGCCCGAGCCGATGAGGCCAGCGAAGCCCAGGATTTCGCCCTTGCGCAGGTCGAACGAGACTTTTGCGATGCCGGGCGCGGTGAGGTTGCGCACGTCGAGCACGCGCGGCGAGTCGACATCGGGCTCGTGCTTGGGCGGATAGAGATTGGAGAGCTCGCGGCCCACCATCATCTGCGCCGCTGCATCGGGGGTCAGCGCAGTGGCGCCGACGGTGGCAATGAGCTGGCCGTCGCGCAGCACGGTGACGCGGTCGGCAATCTCCATGACTTCGTCGAGCTTGTGCGAAATGAAGATGACAGCGACGCCTCGGGCGGTGAGGCGGCGGATCTGCTCGAACAGGGTCTGCGTCTCGGCGACCGAGAGCACCGCGGTCGGCTCATCCATGATGAGGACGCGGGCGTCGCGGCTGATCGCCTTGGCGATTTCGACCATCTGCTTGTCGGCGACCGAAAGGGTGCTAATCCGCGCATCCGGGTCGACATGGACGTGGAGGGTGTCGAGCACCGCGGCGGCCTCGTCGCGCATCCGGCGCTGGTCGAGAAAGCCGAAGCGCTTGCGCTCGCGCCCGAGGAAGATGGAATCGGCGACGCGCAGATCCTCGGCGAGGTTGAGCTCCTGGTGGATAAGCACGATGCCGAGGCTTTCGGCGAGGCCGTCGGGCGGCAGCACGACCGCCTGTCCGTCGAGCAGGATGGTGCCCGAGGTTGGCTGCTCGATGCCGGAGAGAATCTTGATGAGCGTGGACTTGCCCGCCCCGTTCTCGCCGATCAGGGCGTGAACCTCGCCGGGCCGGACGTCGAAATCGACTGAAAAGAGCACCGGGATTTCGCCAAAGGACTTCGAAATCCGGCTCGCGGCCAGGATCGGTCCAGAAGCGGTGCCTTCGGCACTCGGCATGACGAAACTCCCCCGGTGGCACGCCGAAGGTTAGGCCCTGCTGGCGTCCGATATGGCGCAATGTAAAGGTTTTCATCCGGATGTAAAGGTTTACATCCAGCACGAAAGGTGTAGTTTTCACAGGCATGTGGGCGGCGCTTCGGCGCTGTCGGAGCGCGAGAGGCGGCCACCCGGCTCGCCGGGGCGGGGACGGGGCGCCAGGTGCAGCACCAGAAACTGGCCACCATCGAGGATGTCGCGGCAATTGCCGGCGTCTCCATCGCCACGGTGAGCCGCGCGATCAACGAGCCGACCAAGGTCGCCGATGCCACGCGCCGCCGGGTGAGAGACGCGATCGCGCGCACCGGCTACACCACCAATGCCATGGCGCGGTCGCTGCGGATGCGGCGATCCAACATGATTCTCATCCTCGCGCCGGATGTGGGCGACCCAAATTTCTCGAACATTCTGGTGGGACTCGAAACCGAAGCAAGCAAGCGCGGCTATGGCGTCCTGATCGGCAACACGCAGAACGACCCCGAGCGCGAGTCGGACTATCTGCGGTTTTTCAGCTCCAACCAGGCCGACGGGCTGATCCTGTTGACCGGCCACCTGCCCTATGGCTTCGAGGACAGCCCGGAAGCGCGGCTGCCGCCGATGGTGGCGGTAAACGAGCCAGTGGACGATGGCGACGTGCCGTTCGTGGGTGTCGACAATTTCGAGGGCGCGCGCATTGCCGCCGAACATCTGATCTCGCAGGGACACCGGCGCATCGCCTTTGTCGGCCGCTCGACATCGCGGGCACTCAACAGCCTGCGCGAACAGGGCTATCGCGCGGCGCTGAGCGGCGCGGGCCTCCCCATCGACCCGCTGATGATCGTCGATGGGGACGGCACGACCGAGAGCGGCCGGCAGGCGGCCGAGCTGATGTTCGTGCGCGACGTGCTGCCCACGGCGTTCCTGTGCGTCAACGA
>CAZASR010000267.1:0-3449 GCA_964487765.1 uncultured Devosia sp.
ATAGCAGGATGATGATGATCAGCCAGATCGGAACGCACAGCAGCCATAGTCCTATTCCACGCCACATTCTTTCCGCCTCCTGATCAGAAGCGGCCGAAGCCGGCGAACACTGTTTGTTCGTCGCGGTGGTTGCCGCCCTTCATCGCCGCCCAATAGGCGCCGACGCCGCTGACCAGCAGCGAGGCCGCGGTGAGGAAGGCGCCGAGCACCGTCCACTTACGCGCCTCTTCAGCGGCATCGGCGGCCTGCGCCTTGGCCTGGTCGACCGCAGCCAGCACCTCATCGACGCGCGTCGTCGCCTCTTCGGGCGACAGGCCCGTATTGGTCGCAACGAGCTGGGCGAGATAGGCCTTGTCGGCGTCGGGTACCGTTCCGCTCACGGCGCCATTGGCGAGTATCCGCGTCGCCTCGCCGCGATAGTCCTGCAGCGAGCCCGCGGCAGGCGTGGCGCCGGGCGGCGCGCGGAACAGCGTATCGACGAAATAGGCCTGCGGGTCGGCGGCGCCCTCGTCGGCGGCGTTTGCCACCGCCTCGGTCGCAGTCCCCACCGCGGCGCCGACCGCGCTTACCGCCGCGCCGAGCCCGCCGACCGCGATGATTGCGCCTACCACCAGCGCGCCGGCCCAGACCAGAAGCCCATGCGCGCCGTCGCGGATGTCGCTCTCGTGTTCGGTCGCATCGTTGAAGCGCCGCCGCATCCGGCCGGTGAGATAGCCGCCGGCCATGAAGCTCGAGATCTGCACCCACAGCAGCCAGCTTGCCGCCGCAATGGCGATCCACACCGGGCTGACGTCGGGCCCGGCCTCGAAATTGGCGAAGCTCAGCCCGATCGCCGAACCGAAGGCGAGCAGCACCAGCGAGATCGCCGAAGCGAGCACGATGCCGCCGATCACTGCGGGCCAGTCAATATAGGAATGATGTTCTTGCTCCTCGCCGGCGGCAGGGGCCGCGACGATCACGGTTTCGGTATCCATGGCCATGGTTCGGCTCCCTCAGCGCAAGCCGAAGAAGCTGAGGATGGCCAGGATGACCACCACCAGGCCGACAAGGTAGATGATGCTGTTCATTTTCATGACGCTCCATGACGCGTTTCGTTAAGTCACAGAATTGCCATCGTGTCGTTTGGTTGCGCTGGCACGCTCAATTCTTGCGCGGCCTGCCGGAACATTCTCCGCGCGGCGGGGTTGTTGGGTCAGCCGCGATCATGAGCTAGAACAGGCCGTCCCCGGGGAAAGCGTCGCATGGACGACAGTCTGACCGAACCTGAAGTCGCCGCGCGACGGTGGAGCTTCCGGATTCCGTCCTACATCCTGCTCCCGTTCTATCTGATGCTGATCGGCGTCGCGCTTCGCTATGCGGTCTATGTCCGCAACACCGGCCATTGGGAGTTCACGCAATATCTGCGCGCCTTATGCGTCTACGATTGCAACGCCTATGAACGGCTCGCGCTCAATGGCTATGAGGGTCGCCCTTCCGGCTTCGACAAAGGCGACGCCAACAACTGGGCGTTCTTTCCGTTCTACTCGATCCTCGTATGGGCCATCGCCAAGGTCACTGGGCTGTCGGTGCTCGTGGCGGGCTCCATCTTCACGTGCCTGCTCTCGGTGTGGGCTGCAATTCTGAGCTGGCCGCTGTTCGAAGGGCGCTTCCGCGCCTACTTCCTGTTTTGCTTCTTTCTGTTTCTTGGCCCCTTCTCCTACTACTTCACGACGCTCTACACCGAGGCACTGTTCATCCTGCTCACCGTCGCCGGGTTCGTGCTCCTGAAGCAGAAGGATTACATCGCCGCCGGCTTCACCGGCGCCTTCATGTCCGCGACGCGCTCGACGGGCCTGCTCTTCATGGCCGCCATCGTTGCCGCCGCGGCGCAAAACCATATCAGGGACGGCGGGACGCTGCGCGGCTTCTGCGCCTCGCTATGGAAGCGCACCGACCTGTTGCTCGCGGTCGCGCTGGTGCCAATCGGCATCAGCATCTTCGCGGTCTATTTGTGGTTCCACTCCGGCGACGCGCTCGCCTTCCAGCATATTCAGCGAGCCTGGGGCCGCGCTTTCGCCAATCCGTTCTGGAACTTGTGGCTGACCATCAAGCTGCAATTCGAGCACGGCAATTACCGCTACATTTCGACCGATCTCGCCTTCGGTCTCGCGGCGATTTTCGGCATGTTCGTCTCCGGCGTGATGGCCTGGAAGGGCAGGTGGGACTGGGCGATCTTCTCGCTCTTCGGCGTGTTGCTACCACTCTCCACCAACGCCTATTCCATGCTGCGCTTCGTCGTCGGGCTCGCGCCGGTGCTCATCATGTCCGCCTTCCTTTTCAGCCGCTGGAAATGGCTGTTCTATCTGCTCCTGCCGGTCCTGCTGATCCTCGATGTTTTCCTGCTGCCGACCTGGATGTCGCGCTCCTACTATCTGATGTGAGCCCCATGGAGCCGACTTACCGTCCACGCGCCTGGCATCTGGTTGCCACGTTCTTCATCGCCGCCTTCGGCGCTGTCGTGCTGTGGATGATCTTCAATCCGCATGTCGAGGACGACTACCGGCGCTACTACATCGACCGGAGCTGGTCGTGCTTTCCGCGCCTGATTTCGTTCCACTACCCGCTGGGCGAGCCGGTGACCTTCGTTGCGGGCCGGCCCGGCTACGAGTTCGACACTGTCCGTTGGTGCGGCTTCATGCCGGCCAAGAAGGACGGGATCAAATCCTTCGGCGAATACGGCATCCTCAAGTTCAAGTTCCCCATCCCCGACGAGCCCCTGCTGCTGACCTTCTCGAGCTGGGCCAATACGCACGCGGGCAAACCCGCACGCGATGTCCACATTTCGGTCAATGGCGAGCGGCTCGGCTTCATCACCTTCAAGGACGCCAAGCGCGTCAACGGCTCTTTCGTCATTCCCGAAGCCATCGCCAAATCGGCGCCGGACGGCATGGTCGAAATCCGCTGGGAGGTGCCGCAGATCGCGCCGCCCGGCACAAACACCGAGCCGGTGACATTGCAGGTACGCCTCGAGGCGGTCCGCCTGGTGCCGCTGAGCAAGGCTCCGCCTCCCGCCACCACGCCCATCGGCGAGCCCGTGCCGAGCCGGGCCAGTGCGCGCTGGAACGAAAGAGGCGGGGTCTCCCCCGCCTCCTGAGTCCGGTTCTGCGCGAGGGCTCAGAGCTGGTCCGTCACCGCGGTGCTGAAGGCGCCTTCGGGCTGCTGGGTGATGATCTTCTGGTCGAGCAGCGCCTTGACCGTGCGCTCATAGACCGTCTGGTCGAGAGCCGGATCGTCCGGATCGATCAGCTTGCTCACCTCGCCCACCATGTAGCGCTGATGCGCCAGCTCGGCCGCGCCGGTCTCGTCGGAATCGACGACGATCTGCGCCGCTTCGTCCGGATTGTCGAGCGCATATTGCCAGCCCTTCATCGAGGCGCGCACGAAGCGCACATACTGGTCGACCTTGGCCG
>CAZASR010000268.1:0-3442 GCA_964487765.1 uncultured Devosia sp.
TGGTCTTCCAGGGCGCGGTGAACCCCGACGAGTTCTACGTCTACAAGCCCACCCTGCGCGACGGGCGCAAGGCCATCCTGCGCCGCTCGCTGGGCGCCAAGCAGCTGCGCATGGTCTATTCGGACCAGCCCGGCGAGCGCGTGCGCACCGAGGAAACCCCGGCGGACCTGCGTTCGCAGTTCTCCATTTCCGATGCCGACGTGCAGGAACTGGCCAAGCAGGCGCTGGTGATCGAGCAGCACTACGGCCGGCCCATGGACATCGAATGGGGCAAGGACGGCAACAGCGGCAAGCTGTACATCCTGCAGGCGCGCCCGGAGACGGTGAAGTCGCGCGGCCACGCCACCCAGATCGAGCGCTACAACCTCTCGCAGCGCGGCGAGGTCGTGGCCGAAGGCCGCGCGATCGGCCAGAAGATCGGCAGCGGCGTCGCCCGCGTGGTGCGTTCGCTGGACGACATGAACCGCGTGCAGCCCGGCGACGTGCTCGTCGCCGACATGACCGACCCGGACTGGGAACCGGTGATGAAGCGCGCCTCGGCCATCGTCACCAACCGCGGCGGCCGCACCTGCCATGCCGCGATCATCGCCCGCGAACTGGGCGTGCCGGCGGTCGTCGGCACCGGCGACGCGCTGGACCGCATCGCCGACGGCAAGGAAGTGACTGTGAGCTGTGCCGAGGGCGACACCGGCTACATCTATGCCGGCACCCTGCCCTTCGAGCGCACCACCACCGACCTCGGCAACATGCCGCCGGCGCCGCTGAAGATCATGATGAACGTGGCCAACCCGGACCGCGCCTTCGACTTCGGCATGCTGCCCAACGCCGGCATCGGACTGGCCCGCCTGGAGATGATCATCGCCAGCCACATCGGCGTGCATCCCAAGGCGCTGCTCGAGTACGACAGGCAGGACGCCGCCACGCGCGCCAAGATCGACCAGCGCATCGCCGGATACGCCGGCCCGGTCGAGTTCTACGTCGACCGCCTGGCCGAGGGCATCGCGACGATCACCGCGTCGGTGGCGCCCAAGCCCGTAATCGTGCGCCTGTCGGACTTCAAGTCCAACGAATACGCCAACCTCGTCGGCGGCAGCAAGTACGAACCGCACGAAGAGAACCCGATGATCGGCTTCCGCGGCGCCAGCCGCTATGTCGATCCCTCGTTCAAGGACGCCTTCGCGCTGGAGTGCCAGGCGGTCAAGCGCGTGCGCGAGGAGATGGGCCTGGACAACCTGTGGGTGATGATCCCGTTCGTGCGCACCCTGGACGAAGGCCGCAAGGTGGTCGAGGTGCTGCGCGAGAACGGCCTGGTGCAGGGCGAGCATGCCGATGGGCGGCAGGGCCTCAAGATCATCATGATGTGCGAGATTCCCTCCAATGCCCTGCTGGCCGAGGAATTCCTGGAAATCTTCGACGGCTTCTCGATCGGTTCCAACGACATGACCCAGCTCACCCTGGGCCTGGACCGCGATTCGGCGATCGTCGCCGGGCTGTTCGACGAGCGCGACCCGGCGGTGAAGAAGATGCTGTCGATGGCGATCTCGACCGCGCGGCGCATGGGCAAGTACGTCGGCATCTGCGGCCAGGGCCCCAGCGACCACCCCGACCTCGCCCTGTGGCTGATGGAACAGGGCATCGAGTCCGTCTCCCTCAACCCCGACACCGTCGTCGACACCTGGCTCGCCCTCGCCAAGGCCAAGGCCGGCGGCTAAACGCAGGACGCGGATCAACGCGGATTTGAAAGGCGGATTTACGCGGATACAGCGGGAGTGGTTTCTCGTGGATGCAGCGCTCCGCATGAACCCACTACTGCTGTATCCGCGTTGATCGCTTTCCCGATCCGCGTTGATCCGCGTCAAAAAGAACCTTCAGAGACCCGCGAGTTCGCCCATGTGGGCGCGGTAGTGGCGGAGTTCGTCGATGGAGTCGCGGACGTCGCTCAGGGCGGTGTGCGCGGCTTCCTTGTGCATGGCGGCCAGGACCTGCGGGGCCCAGCGGCGGGCCAGTTCCTTGAGCGTGCTCACGTCCAGGTTGCGGTAGTGGAAATGCCGCTCCAGCGCCGGCATCTGCCGGTGCAGGAAACGCCGGTCCTGGCAGATCGAATTGCCGCACATCGGCGAGCAGTTCGCCGGCACCCACTTCTGCACGAAGGCCAGCGTGCGCGCCTCGGCCTCGGCCATGCCCACGCCCTCTTCCAGCACCCTGCGCCACAGGCCGGATTTGCCGTGCTGGCGGCGGTTCCAGTCGTCCATGGCCTCGAGGGTGGCCAGCGGATGCGCGATCGCCAGCTCCGGTCCCTCGGCCAGCACGTTGAGCTGGGAGTCGGTGACGATGGTGGCGATCTCGAGGATCGAATCGCGGTTGGTGTCGAGCCCGGTCATTTCCAGGTCGATCCAGATCAGGCGGCCTTCGCTTCCATTCATGCCCTCATGATACCGGCGGCTTGCCCCGCTTGCGCCTAAAATAGTTGCTCAGCCGCGTCCCCGCCTCCGCCGCCATAACCCCGCCGACCACCTCCACGCGGTGGTTGTGGCGCGGATCGCCCAGCAGGTCGAACACGCTGCCCGCAGCCCCGGTCTTGGGGTCGGCGGCGGCGTAGACCACCCTTGCAAGGCGGGCATGGACCATGGCCATGGCGCACATGGCGCAGGGTTCCAGGGTCACGAAGAGGGTGCAGCCAACCAGGCGGTGGTTGCCCAGCGCCCTGCCTGCCTGGCGCATGGCGACGATCTCGGCATGCGCGGTCGGATCGTGCTCGGTGATGTTGCGGTTCCAGCCCTCGCCCAGGACCGCCCCGTCAGGCCCGACAATCACCGCCCCCACCGGAATCTCGTCGTCCTCCCGCTCGGCCCGTTCCGCCAACCAGAGCGCCCGTTGCATCCAGTCGATGTCGCTGCTCATTCCCACTCGATCGTGGCGGGGGGTTTGCCGCTGATGTCGTAAACTACGCGAGAAATACCGCGCAACTCATTGATAATTTTGTTGGAAACCTTGCCGAGGAAGTCGTACGGCAGGTGCGCCCAGTGGGCGGTCATGAAGTCGATCGTCTCGACGGCGCGCAGCGCCACGACCCATTCGTAGGCGCGGGCGTCGCCGACCACGCCGACCGACTTCACCGGCAGGAACACCGCGAACGCCTGGCTGACCTTGTCGTAGAGGTCGGCCGCACGCAGCTCCTCGATGAAGATGTGGTCGGCGCGGGCCAGCAGTTCGGCGTATTCGCGTTTCACCTCGCCCAGGATGCGCACGCCCAGGCCGGGACCCGGGAACGGATGCCGGTAGACCATGGCGTGCGGCAGGCCGAGCTCCACGCCCAGGCGCCGGACCTCGTCCTTGAACAGCTCGCGCAGCGGTTCGACCAGGCCGAGCTTCATGTGCTCCGGCAGCCCGCCGACGTTGTGGTGGCTCTTGATGACGTGGGCCTTGCCGGTCTTGCTGCCGG
>CAZASR010000269.1:0-3401 GCA_964487765.1 uncultured Devosia sp.
TCGACGTGGGCGTAGTGGCGGTTGTTGGTCTCATACTCGACGTGTGCGGTCGAGATGGTGATTCCGCGCTCGCGCTCTTCCGGCGCCTTGTCGATGTTCGCATAGTCGGTGAACGTTGCGCCGCCCGTCTCCGCGAGCACCTTGGTGATCGCTGCGGTCAGAGTGGTCTTTCCATGGTCGACGTGACCGATGGTTCCGATGTTCACGTGCGGCTTCGTCCGCTCGAATTTAGCCTTCGCCATTTTACGCCTCTCGTTTTCGATAATTTCGGGCGCGGCGCCCGTTCGCGGTCGCGCCCATAGCTACAAAATTCCGGTTATGCCAGCTTCGCCTTCACCTCGTCGGCGACGTTCTGAGGCACTTCCTCATAATGAGAGAATTGCATCGTGTACTGTGCCCGCCCTTGCGTGAACGAGCGCAGCTGGTTGACGTAGCCGAACATGTTGGCGAGCGGGACCATCGCCTCGACGACCTGCGCGTTGCCGCGGCTGTCGGTGCCCTGGATTTGCCCGCGCCGGCTGTTGAGGTCGCCGATGACGTCGCCGAGATACTCCTCGGGGCTGACGACCTCGACCTTCATGACCGGCTCGAGCAGCTTGATCCCCGCCTTCTGGGCGGCTTCGCGCATTGCCCCGCGGCCGGTGATCTCGAACGCAAGCGCCGAGGAGTCGACGTCGTGGTACTTGCCGTCGATCAGCCGGATCTTGAAGTCGATGATCGGGAAGCCGATCAGCGAACCGGTCTCGGCCGTCTCCCGCATGCCCTTCTCCACCGACGGGATATATTCGCGCGGGATGTTGCCGCCCTTGATCTCGTCGATGAACTCGATTCCGCTGCCGCGCTCGCCCGGCTCAAGCGCCACCTTGACCTCGCCGAACTGGCCGGAGCCGCCCGACTGCTTCTTGTGGGTGTAGGTGATCTCCACCGGCTTGGCGAGATATTCGCGATACGCCACCTGCGGCGCGCCGACATTCGCCTCGACCTTGAACTCGCGCTTCATGCGATCGACGAGAATCTCGAGGTGGAGCTCGCCCATCCCCTTGATGATCGTCTGGCCCGATTCGTGATCGGTGGTCACGCGGAACGACGGGTCCTCGGCCGCGAGCCGATTGAGCGCGATGCCCATCTTCTCCTGGTCGGCCTTGGTCTTGGGCTCGACCGCGACCTCGATGACGGGGTCCGGAAACTCCATCCGCTCCAGGATGATCGGCTTGTTCGGATCGCACAGCGTGTCGCCGGTCGTGGTCTCCTTGAGGCCCGCGATCGCGACGATGTCGCCGGCATAGGCCTCGTCGATGTCCTCACGGCTGTTCGCATGCATCAGGAGCATGCGGCCGATCTTTTCCTTCTTGTCCTTCACCGAGTTCAGGTAGCTGCCCTTTTCGAGCTTGCCCGAATAGATGCGCGCGAAGGTGAGCGATCCGACGAACGGATCGTTCATGATCTTGAACGCCAGCGCCGAGAAAGGCGCCGTATCCTCGGCCGGGCGCTCGTCGGGGGTCTCGCCGTCGAGCTTGACGCCCTGGACCGGCGGGATGTCGAGCGGGCTCGGCAGATAATCGACGACCGCGTCGAGCAGCGGCTGGACGCCCTTGTTCTTGAACGCCGAACCGCACAAAACGGGGACGAACGAGAAGTTGAGCGTGCCCTTGCGGATCAGCTTCTTGAGCGTGTCGGCGTCGGGCTCCTGCCCTTCGAGATACGCCTCCATGACGTCGTCGTCCTGCTCGACGACGGTTTCGATCAGCTCGTTGCGGGCAGCGGCCGCCTCGTCCTTCATGTCGTCGGGAATGTCGGTGACCTCGAACTTCGCGCCCAGCGACTCTTCGAGCCAGATGATCGCGTTGTTGTTGACGAGGTCCACCAGCCCCTTGAACCCGCCCTCGATGCCGATCGGGAGATAGAGGACGAGCGGATGCGCGCCGAGACGATCCTTGATCATCTCCACGCAGCGCGCGAAGTTCGCGCCGGTGCGGTCGAGCTTGTTGACGAAGCACATGCGCGGGACATGATATTTCTCGGCCTGGCGCCACACCGTCTCGGACTGCGGCTCGACGCCGGCGACGCCGTCGAAGCACGCCACCGCGCCGTCGAGCACGCGAAGCGAGCGCTCGACCTCGATCGTGAAGTCGACGTGGCCGGGCGTGTCGATGATGTTGATGCGGTGATCGCGCCAGAAGCACGTCGTCGCGGCCGACGTGATCGTGATGCCGCGCTCCTGCTCCTGCTCCATCCAGTCCATGGTGGCGGTGCCCTCATGGGTCTCACCGATCTTGTAGTTCTTGCCGGTGTAGAACAGGATGCGCTCGGTGGTCGTCGTCTTGCCGGCATCGATGTGCGCCATGATGCCGATGTTGCGATATTTGGCGAGCGGATCTTTGCGAGCCATTGTCAACTCCGTGGCCGGGACGCGCGCCCCGGCAGTATCTTGAGAAAAATTACCAGCGATAATGGCTGAAGGCGCGGTTCGCCTCGGCCATGCGGTGCGTGTCCTCGCGCTTCTTCACCGCGTTGCCGCGGTTGTTCGACGCGTCGAGCAGCTCGCCCGAAAGGCGCGCGGCCATCGTGTGCTCGCTGCGGGCGCGCGCGGCGCCGATCAGCCAGCGGATCGCGAGCGCCTGCGCACGCTCCGGACGGACCTCGACCGGGACCTGGTAGGTCGCGCCGCCGACGCGGCGGCTGCGGACCTCGATGCCCGGCTTCACGTTGTTGAGCGCTTCGTGGAACACGCCCAGCGGGTCCTTCTTGGCGCGCGCCTCGACCGTGTCGAGCGCGCCATAGACGATGCCCTCCGCGACGGCCTTCTTGCCGTCCAGCATCACGCTGTTCATGAACTTCGAAAGAACGATATCCCCGAACTTGGGGTCGGGCAGGATTTCCCGCTTTTCGGGACGACGACGACGAGACATTGCTCGAATTCCTTCTAATCAGCCGCTCCATGATCGTCATGCCAGCGAAAGCTGGCATCTCATGCGGCTAGGCTGTGACCTTGAACCACGCGATCCCAGCTTACGCTGGGGTGGCGGCTGTTATTTCGGACGCTTGGCGCCGTACTTGGAACGCGACTGGCGGCGATCCTTGACACCCTGGGTATCGAGCACGCCGCGCAGCACGTGATAGCGCACGCCCGGCAGGTCGCGCACACGGCCGCCGCGGATCAGGACCACCGAGTGCTCCTGAAGGTTGTGGCCCTCGCCCGGAATGTAGCTGATCACCTCGCGGCTGTTCGTCAGGCGGACCTTGGCCACCTTGCGCAGCGCCGAGTTCGGCTTCTTCGGCGTCGTCGTATAGACGCGGGTGCAGACGCCGCGCTTCTGCGGGTTCTGCTCCATTGCAGGGACCTTGGACTTGGCCTTCTGCAGGTCACGGCCCTTGCGGACCAACTGGTTGATCGTCGGCAT
>CAZASR010000270.1:0-3343 GCA_964487765.1 uncultured Devosia sp.
TGCCGTTGTTCATGACGCCCATGATGAAGGCGCCGACGACGGCGCCCGCGACCTGCCCGGCCCCACCGGCCATCGAGGCGCCGCCGATGAACACGGCGGCGATGACGTCGAGTTCGAGGCCCTGCCCCGCTTTCGGTGTCGCCGAGTTCAGGCGGGCGGCGTAGATCATGCCGGCGAGGGCCGCGAGAGCCCCCATGATGGCGAACACGTAGAAGGTGAGCCGCTCGGTGTTGATGCCCGAGAGCTTGGCGGCATGCCTGTTGCCACCCATGGCGTAGATGCGCCGGCCGAACGTGAGATTCTTGGTGATGAACACGAACAGCGCCGTGAGCACGCCCATGACGATAAGGACGTTGGGCAGCCCCTTGTAGGAGGCGAGCATGTAGATGAAGAACAGCGCCAGCGCGGCGACGGCGAGGTTCTTGATCGCGAACAGCGCGAACGGTTCGGTGTCGTAGCCATGCTGCTGGCGGCTGGCGCGGGCGCGCATGTTGAAGAAGATCATCGCGACGACGATGAGGACGCCGATCACCAGCGTCGTGCTGTGGAGCGCCCCGCCGCCCAGATCGATCGGCCCGATCCAGTCGGGGATGAAGCCGGCGCTGAGGAGCTGGAATTCGGTGGGGAAGGGTCCGATGGACCGGCCCGACAGGATCGCCAGCGACAGGCCCTTGAAGATGAGCATGCCGGCGAGCGTCACGATGAAGGACGGGATGCCCAGATAGGCGATGATATAGCCCTGCGCGGCGCCGGCGATGGCGCCGGCAATGAGGCAGAGCGCGAAGGCCACCAGCGGGTTCGCCATGAATTCGAAGCCGGGCGGAAAATTCCAGCCGACCATCAGCATGGCGGCGAGCGCGCCGATGAAGCCCGACACGGAGCCGACACTGAGATCGATATGACCGGCAACGATGACCAGCAGCATGCCGAGCGCCATGACGATGATGTAGCTCTGCTGCAGGATGATGTTGGTGAGGTTGACCGGCTTGAACAGAACGCCGTTCGTCATGAACTGGAAGAACAGCATCAGCGCGATCAGCGTGAGCACCAGCCCGTAGTCGCGCAGATTGGAGACCAGCGAACTGGCGAGGCTCTTCTGGCCGGGAAGGGCCGGCGCGAGGGGCGCGGCCGGGGCGTCCGATGAGGTTTGCGTCGTCATGCCGTTCGTCCTTCTCCGCGCACGATGGCGCGCATGATCTTTTCCTGCGAGGCGTCCGCGGCGGCCATTTCGCCGACGAGGCGCCCTTCATTCATGACATAGATGCGGTCCGAGATACCGAGCAGCTCCGGCATTTCCGACGAGATCACGATGATCGCCTTGCCCTCGGCGGCGAGCTCGTTGATGAGGGTGTAGATCTCGTATTTCGCGCCGACATCGATGCCGCGGGTCGGCTCGTCGAGGATCAGCACTTCGGGCCGGGCGAAGAGCCACTTGCTCAGCACCACCTTCTGCTGGTTGCCGCCCGACAGATTGCCCGTCACCTGATAAATGCTCGAGGAGCGGATATTGGTGCGTTTGCGGTAGTCGTTGGCGACCTTCATCTCGCGCATGTCGTCGATGACGCCGAGCGACGAGACGGCGGGCAGATTGGCGAGGGTGGTGTTGTTCCTGATGTCGCCGATGAGGTTGAGCCCGAAGGTCTTGCGGTCTTCGGTGACATAGGCGATGCCCTGCCGCACGGCGCGCGAAACGCTGCGGGTGTCGACCGGCCTGCCGTGCAGCAATACCTGGCCGGTGATGTGGCGGCCATAGGAGCGGCCGAAGATACTCATGGCGAACTCGGTGCGCCCCGAGCCCATGAGTCCGGCGATGCCCACGACCTCGCCGCGGCGGACCTCCATGTCGATGCCCTTGATCACCTGGCGGTCGGTATGGATCGGGTGATAAACGCTCCAGTCCTTCACCTCGAAGATGACTTCGCCGATCCTGGGCGTGCGCGGCGGGAAGCGCTTTTCGAGCGAGCGGCCAACCATCGAGGCGATGATGCGGTCCTCCGTGATGTCCTCGGTCGCCAGTGTTTCGATCGTCCGGCCATCGCGGATAACGGTGACGCGGTCGGCGACGGCGCGCACTTCGTTGAGCTTGTGCGAGATGAGGATGCAGGAGATGCCCTGCGCCCTGAAATCGCGCAGGAGTGCCAGCAGCGTCTCGGTGTCCTTTTCCGACAGGCTCGCCGTCGGCTCGTCGAGGATGAGGAGCTTGACGTCCTTGCTCAGCGCCTTGGCGATCTCGACGAGCTGCTGCTTGCCGGTGCCCAGATTGGTGATCTTGGTGTTGGGATCCTCGTTGAGCCCGACCTTCAGCAACAGCTCGCGCGTGCGCTTCTCGTTGGCGTCCCAGTCGATGATGCCGAAGCTGTCGTGCTCATTGCCCAGGAACATGTTCTCGGTGATCGAGAGCAGCGGCACCAGCGCCAGTTCCTGGTGGATGATGACGAGACCCAGATGCTCGCTGTCGTGGATGCCCCTGAACCGGCACTCCTTGCCTTCGAAGATGATGGTGCCGTCATAGGTCCCGTAGGGATAGACGCCCGACAGCACCTTCATGAGCGTGGACTTGCCGGCGCCGTTTTCGCCGACGATGGCGTGGATTTCGCCGCGGCGCACATCGAAGCTGACATTCTCGAGCGCTTTGACGCCGGGGAATGTCTTGGTGATGCTGCGCATCTCCAGGATGGTGTCGGTCATGGTCCGGTCCTGAACCCCTTCCCCGTGGGTCAGCGTCGCCGCAAGCGTAACGGACAGCACACGGGACGAAAAGGGGCCCCGCCAGCGCGGGACCCCAATCGAGCAAGCAAAGGCTTACTGCAGGTCTTCTTCCTTGATGTAGCCCGAGTCGACGACGAGCTCCTTGTAGTTGGTCGCATCGACCTCGTACGGGGTGAGCAGCACGGACGGTACGACCTTGACCTCGTTGTTGTAGGTCGAGGTGTCGAGACCTTCCGGCGTGCCGCCACTGAGGATGGTATCGACGAGATCGGCGGTGACCTTGGCCAGCTCGCGGGTGTCCTTGTAAACCGTCGAATATTGCTCGCCGGCGATGATCGCCTTGACCGAAGGCACTTCTGCATCCTGGCCGGTCACGATCGGCCAGGGCTGGTCGGCGGTGCCGTAGCCCACGCCACGCAGCGACGAGATGATGCCGCGGCTGAGCCCGTCATAGGGCGCGAGCACGCCGTGGACCACCGAGCCGTCCGAGTAGTTGGCGCTGAGGATATTGTCCATGCGGGCCTGCGCCACCGCGCCGTCCCAACGGAGCGTACCGACCTGGTCCATGCCCATCTGGCCGGACTTGATGACGATATCGCCGGCATCGATCCTCGGCTGCAGGACCGACATGGCG
>CAZASR010000271.1:0-3340 GCA_964487765.1 uncultured Devosia sp.
CTTTTACTACCGTGGGGGGGGTGTTTGCGCTGGGTTGGGGCCCGGGGGTTCGGGGGTTTGACTGAGGGGGGGTGGGGCGGGCTGACGGGATGGCGCCGTGCGGCGGGTGGGGCGGGTTTGGGATGGTGCCGTTTAGGGCGGTTGGTTGACGTATACGTCAAGATGGGGGTAGGGTTGGGGAAATGAAGGAGGCGGGGATAGAGTGCCTCGACTCGCTCTCGGTGGAGGTCGGGATTGTTCGCACTGATGTTGGTTCTGATCGGAATCGCCGGCATTGCGGTGCTGGCGATGCGGCGGGCGCCGCTGTGGGCGTGGGCGCTGCTGGCGCTGGCCGTGGGGCTGTTGAGCCGGGTGGTGACGGCGCCGGAACTGGCGATCGACCTGGTTTCCGGCTGGACGCTGGTGGCGCTGGCGCCGGCGATCGTGCTGGGGCTGTTGTGCATGGCGCCGATCCGACGGGCGGTGCTGACCGGGCCGGCCTATGGGCTGGTCAAGCGCATCCTGCCGCGGGTGTCGCGCACCGAGCAGGAAGCGCTCGATGCAGGGACGGTGGGCTGGGATGCCGAACTGTTTTCCGGCCAGCCACGCTGGGAGAAGCTTCTCGGCATCCGCAAGCCGACATTGACCGCGGAGGAACAGGCGTTCCTCGACGGGCCGGTCAATGAACTGTGCGCCATGATCGACGACTGGGACACGCGGCACAACCGCGCCGACCTCGCGCCGGAGGTGTGGACCTATCTCAAGGAGAAGGGCTTTCTGGGCATGCTCATCTCCAAGGAGCATGGCGGGCTCGGCTTTTCGGCGCAGGCGCAGAGCCAGGTGGTGAGCAAGGTGGCCTCGCGCTCGGTGGCGGCGGGGATCACGGTGATGGTGCCCAATTCGCTTGGCCCGGGCGAACTGCTCGAGAAATACGGAACACCCGAACAGAAGGCGAAATATCTGCACCGGCTGGCGACGGGCGAGGACGTGCCGTGCTTCGCGCTGACCGGTCCGCATGCGGGCTCGGACGCGGCGGGCATGCGCGACGTGGGCGTCGTGACCTACGACATTTACGAGGGCAAGAAGACGCTGGGCATCCGGCTCAGCTTCGACAAGCGCTACATCACGTTGGCGCCGGTCGCGACGCTGGTGGGGCTCGCCTTCAACCTGCGCGACCCCGAGCATCTGCTGGGCGAACAGACGAATGTCGGCATCACGCTGGCGCTGATCCCGGCCGACCTGCCGGGCGTCGAGATCGGGCGGCGGCACTTCCCGGCGCGCTCGGCCTTCATGAACGGGCCGGTGAGGGGCAGGAACATCTTCATCCCCATGGAGATGCTGATCGGCGGCACCGATTATGTCGGGCAGGGCTGGCGCATGCTGATGGAATGCCTTTCCACCGGCCGCGCCATCTCGCTGCCGGCGATCGGCACGATCTCGATCAAGCATGCGCTGCGCGTGACCTCGGCCTATGCGCGCATCCGGCGGCAGTTCGGCATTGCCGTGGGCATCATGGAAGGGGTTGCAGAGCCGCTGAGCCGCATGGTGCGGTCGGCCTATACGTTCGAGGCGGCGCGGGGGCTTACCGCCTCGATGGTGGACGAGGGGCAGAAGCCGGCGGTGATTTCGGCGCTGCTCAAATACCGCACGACCGAGGCGATGCGCGACCGGGTGGACGACGCGCTCGACATCCATGGCGGCCGCGCGGTGCAGGACGGGCCATCGAACTATCTGTTCTCGGGCTACATGATGACACCGGTGGCGATCACGGTGGAAGGCGCGAACATCCTGACGCGCACGCTGATCACCTTCGCGCAGGGCGCGCTCCGGGCGCACCCCTACCTCTACCGGGAGATCGAGGCGGCGCAGAACGTCGACCGGAAAGCGGGGCTTGCGGCCTTCGACACGGCGTTCCGCGGGCATGTCAGCTTCATGCTGCGCAACATGGCAGGCAGTTTCCTGCATGCGATTTCGCTGGGGCGCTTCGCCTCGAGCCCTGAGGGCACGGCGCCGGAGATGGCGCGGTGGTACCGGCAGCTCGCGCGCTACGCGCAGAGCTTTGCTTTGGTCGGCGACTGGACCGTGGTGTTCCTCGGTGGCGATCTGAAGCGCAAGCAGCGGCTGAGCGGGCGGATGGCCGATATTTTGTCGGACCTCTATCTGATCTCGGCGGTGCTCAAGCGCTACGAGGACGAAGGGCGGATCGCCGAGGACAGGCCGGTGGTGGATGCCGTGGTCAAGGACCATCTGTTCGCCATCGAGCAGGGCTTTGCCGGCGTCTTCGCCAATTTCCCCAACCCCGTGCTGGCGTGGGCGATGGGGGTGCTGGTGTTCCCGCTCGGGCGGCATCGCCGGCCCGCCTCGGACCGCGAAACCTACCGCTTCGCGCGCGCGGTGTTGCGACCGGGCGCGTTCCGCGACCGGCTGACGATGGGCACCTATGTGACGATGGACCCCAAGGACGTCACGGGCGTTCTCGAAGACGCGATGATCAAGGTGACGGCAGCCGAGGATGCCGAAGCCAAATTCGTGCGGGCGGTCAAGAAGGGGATCATCGAGCGCCGGCTCGACCGTGACGCCATCACCGATGCGGTCGAGGCAGGCGTGTTGACGGAAGCGGAGGCGGCGGTGCTGCGGCTCGCCGACCAGGCGACGGATCGCGTGATCCGGGTCGATGATTTCGAGTTCGATGAGCTTGCGGCCAAGCAATTGTCGCGGCGTGAGGTGGAACCGGCCGGTAGGGCCGCCGAGTAAGAGGACAGCAAATGCCCCAACCGCAGATGCCGGAGATGACCAACTGGCACTTCGAACTCGATTTCGAAGGGATCGGCTGGCTGACGATCGATACGCCGAAGTCGCCGGTCAACACGCTGAGCCGGCAATCGATCGGCGAGCTCGAAGCGGCATTGATCCGGATGGAGGATTTGATCGCGGCGGGCGAGGTGACCGGGCTGGTGATCCAGTCGGGCAAGGAGAGCGGCTTCATTGCGGGCGCGGACGTGACCGAGTTCGATCAGATGTCGGACCCCGCGGTGCTGCCCGAGGCGCTGCGGCGGGCGCATGCGGTGATGGACCGGCTCGAGAACATGAAGGCGCCGGTGATTGCGGCGATCCACGGCTTCGCGCTGGGCGGGGGCCTGGAGCTGGCGCTCGCCTGTCACTATCGCATCGCGGTCAATGACGAGAAGACGCGGGTGGGGTTCCCCGAAGTGAACCTCGGCATCTTCCCGGGTTTCGGCGGCACGGGACGCTCAATAAGGCAGGCCGGGCCGGTGCCGGCGATGCAGGCGATGCTGACCGGGCGGATGATCAAGGCGAGCGCGGCGCGCGGCATGGGGCTTGTCGACAAGCTGGTGCGGCA
>CAZASR010000272.1:0-3319 GCA_964487765.1 uncultured Devosia sp.
CAAGCTGCCGGACGTCGACAACGTCAAGGGAGGAGCGTTGGCCGCCGCTTCACTGCGTGCCTAAGACCAGCGTATTGTCGATCAAACTGTCTGGCAGGGCCTCGCGCCCTGCTTTTTCTTTGGCGGAACAGTCTTGCCCCCGCCCGCCGCGCCAAAATCTGCAGTTCTGCGCCCGCGTTACGGGACTTTGCGAGCGATGAAGACGCGGCGCCCGCGTCTCAGCTCCAATATTCCTGCAACCAGGGATTGGAGATGGCCCAAAGAATGATCGCAGTTACCGGGAACGAGAGCAGCGTCGTGTAGAGGACGCGTCGCCACCAGCGTGGAGCCACGGGAGCGCCGGGCTCGCTGCCGGGGACGATCTCGCCTGCGTCGACCTGGTTGCGAACGCCGAACGGCAACACGATGAACAGGCAGATCCACCAGACGATGAAGTAGAGGGCGATGAACGTGACCGGGGCAAGCATCGCCTGTCCTATATGCGGTGGACGAACACGGTCACATTGGGCTTTTTGCCCCACCAGGCATTCACTTCGCCGCGAATGGCCCGCTGCAGCGCAGCTTCGACCACGGCCGGATCGGAGCGTCGCTTTGGCGGGATCGATTTGAGCGTGCCGCGGACGACATTGCGGACGAGCTCGCTCACCGAATCCTCGTCGTCTTCCACCTCCGGCAACCCCTCTATGTTCATGTCGGGGCCGGCGACGACCGCGCCGCGGCCGTCAACGCAGAGGCTGACCACAATATGGCCGCCGAAACTCAGCCGGCGACGCTCCTTCACGCCGGACTCGTCGGGCGTGCACAGGATGTTGCCGTCGAGATACAATTCCCCGGTGCGGACCTCCCCCGGGAAGTGCATGACGTCGGGGAACAGGCGAACCATGTCGCCGTTGCGGGCGTGGACCACATTGGCGATGCCGTGCTGGAGGCCAAGCGCGGCATGCGCTTCGAGATGGGCAGCTTCGCCATGAACCGGCACGAGGGTCTGCGGCTTCAGCCAGTCGTAGAGGCGCCGGAGTTCCTCGCGGCGCGGATGGCCGGTGGTGTGCACGAGACCGTCGCGCTGGGTGATCACGTCGATGCCGCGATCGATCAGCATGTTCTGGATGTCGATGACTTCACGCTCATTGCCGGGAATTGCCCAGGACGAGAAGATGACGCGATCGCCGGCATTGAGATCGATGGCCGGATGCTCTCCGCGAGCGATGCGAGCAATGGCGGCGCGCGGTTCGCCCTGCGAGCCGGTGCACAGGACGACAACCTTGTCGCGCGGCAGCGACTTGTAGGCGTCCTGATCGAGGAACGGCGGAATGCCTTCGAGCATACCCAGCTCGCGGGCGATCGTCGTGATGCGGTGCAGCGCCCTGCCCGACATCACCACCTGTCGGCCGGCTCTTTCGGCCGCGCGCGCGATCGAGATCACGCGTCCGACATTGGATGCGAAGGTCGTGAGAGCCACGCGATGGGGAGCGGCGGCGATAAGCTCCGCCAGGGTCGCGGCCACCTCGTCCTCGCTGGGACTGGTACCGTCCTTGAGGGCATTGGTGCTGTCGCAGACGAGCGCGATCGGAATGCCCTCGGCGCCAAGTTCCCGGAAGCGCGCTTCATCGGTCGGCGGGGCAGCAACGGGGCTCGGATCGAGCTTCCAGTCGCCGGTGTGGATCACCCTCCCGGCAGCGGTTGTTATTGCGAGCGCGCAGCTCTCGGGGATGGAGTGCGCGACATTGATCGCTTCGATCCTGAACGGTCCCACCTCGAAAGGCTGGCCAACCACCATACGGCGCAGGGCGACATTGTCGACAATGTCGTCGGCAGCCCGCTTGGCGGTGAGCATCGCCGCGGTGAAGTCGGTGGCGTAAACGGGCCGATCGAAGGCAGGCCAGAGGTCGAGGACGGCGCCATAGTGATCCTCGTGGCTGTGGGTGAGGATCAGCGCCAGGACGTCGTCGGCATTGTCTTCGAGAAAGGTCGGATCGGCCATGATGAGCTCGATCCCCGGCTGCGTCGGACGGGCGAAGGTGACACCACAATCGACTACGATCCACTTGCGGGCGTTGGGCGAACCGAAGCCGTAGGCGGCCATGTTCATGCCGATCTCGCCGACGCCGCCGAGCGGAACGAACACAAACTCGTCGGGAGAACGTTGCGACATCAGGCCCTCGCCGTGGCGGTGACGCCGAAATGGACGTCGCCAGCGGTGATGGCGATGCATCTGTTGTCATTGGCCCGGACGATCAAGCGGCCGGCGTCGTCAATGCTTTCGAAGATGCCGCGCACAACATCGCCATCGCGCGAAACCGCGACTTCCGCCCCGATGCCCGCTGCCGAGGCGCGCCAAAGGCGCAAGATGTCGCCAACGTTGCCGCCATGATCCCACAACTCGTAGGCAACGACCCATTCCTCCGCGAGCGCGGAGAACAGGGTTTCGGCGGGGACGGCGGCGCCCAGGTCGCTGAGCGACGTCGCCGGGTATGGCAGGCCGGTCGGCGCCGATACGATGTTGACGCCAAAGCCGATCACCACGGCGTGGCGGCCGTCGGGTCGCTTCTGTGCCTCGAGCAGGATGCCGGCAAGCTTGGCGCCGTCGGCCAGCACGTCGTTCGGCCATTTGAGCGCGATGCGTTCGGCTCCGTCGATGCCGTGCCTGACCAAGCCGGCGGGCAGTGTGGCGGCAAGCGCCCGATTGAGCGCAACGCCGGCGACAAAACCGAGCGTGGCTGCAATCGCAGGCTCGCACTCGGGCACGATCATAAGGCTCGCGGCGAGGTTGCCCGGCGGCGTTTCCCAGGGGCGGCCGCGACGCCCCCTGCCCGCGGTCTGCCTGAGGGACGCGAACCATACTTCACCGGCGTCACCGCCCTCGGCGGCCTTCATCGCCTCAGCGCTAGTCGAACCGACTTCATCGAAGCCGTGAAGCCGGTAGCCCCGCCGAGCGGCGATCGGGCCAAGCCAGAAGCCAGCCACTCTAGAACAGGCTTCCCGCCGCCGCATGCGCTGCATTGTAGAGCGGCGCACCAACGGTGACGAAATATGTAACGAGGAAGAAGCCCACGACCCCCATGACCGCCGTGAGCTCGGCCGGCACCACAGCAAATTCGCTCTGCGGCTCGTCGAAATACATGACCTTGACGATACGGAGGTAATAGAACGCGCTCACGGCGCTCGCCAGCACACCGATGATCGCGAGCGCGAACAAATGCGCGTCGATGGCGGCGAGGAACACCTGCCATTTGGCGAAGAAGCCGGCGAGTGGCGGCAGGCCGATGAACGAGAACATGGTGATGGCGATGATGGCGGCGACGAAGGGCCGCTTCTGCGC
>CAZASR010000273.1:0-3308 GCA_964487765.1 uncultured Devosia sp.
GGGTCCACGGCGATGTCGACCGCAGGGCCGGCCCCACCCCCCACGCTCTCGCCGATCCACAGCATCGGGGCCTCGTCGCGTTCGCCCTCACCGATGACGATGCGACCATCGATGGCGACCTTGCCGAGTTCGGTGCGCATCGCTTCCACCGCCGCACGGTCGGCTGCCTTCTCCTCGCCCTTGCCGCGCCAGGCGGCAGCGGCGATGGCGGCGCGCTCGGTGACGCGCACCAGTTCAAGCGTCAGGTTGCGGTGCAGCGCGGGCGAGGCGGTGTTGGGATCGGCAAGCTTCATCTCAGAGGCTTTCGATGCGAATGAGCTGTGGGTCGCCGACGATGAATCCGTCGGCCGCGATAAGGGCGAGAGCTTCACGCACCGATTGCTCCATCGTCGAGTGCGTGATCAGTACGATCGTCCGCAGGCCGACATCGGAGGCCGCGTCGGTCACCCGCAGATCGGGCCGCTGGATGACGCTTTCGAGGGAAATTCCGGCGTCGCCCATGCGAGAAGCGATAGCAGCAAAAGCGCCGGGCACATCCTTGGCATTTAGTCGGATGTAGTACCCGCCCTCATGTGCCTTCATCGGCGCCTGATGGTAGGGCGTGAGTTCCTGGCTCGGTACGCCGAGTGGCGGCACGCGCGTGCCTCGAGCGATGTCGAGGATGTCCGACAGCACCGAGGATGCGGTCGGCGGGCCGCCGGCGCCGGGGCCGGCCAGCAACAGTTCGTGCACATGGTCGGTTTCAAGCGCCACGGCATTCAGGACCCCGTCGACGCCGGCAATGGCGGAGGTGCGGGGCACGAGAGTCGGGTGGACACGTTGCTCGATGCCCTCGGCGGAACGCTGCGCGATGCCGAGCAGCTTGATCTTGTAGCCTAGATCGCTGGCGACCTTCATGTCCGCCTGCGTGATCGAGGTGATCCCCTCGACGAACACCTCGTCGGGCGCGATTTCGCAGCCGAAGCAGAGCGAAGCGAGGATGGCGAGCTTGTGCGCAGTGTCGAATCCTCCCACGTCGAAGGTCGGGTCGGCCTCGGCATAACCGAGCTCCTGCGCCTCTTGGAGAGCTTCATCGAAGCTGCTGCCCGTCGAATTGCCGCCCTCGCCCGTCATCCTGGTCAGGATGTAATTGCAGGTGCCGTTCATGATGCCGTAGACGCGCGCTATCCGGGCCGAGCCGAGCCCCTCGCGCAGTGTCTTGATGACCGGAATCCCCCCGGCGACGGCCGCCTCAAACCCGAGTTGTGCGTTGTTTTCCTCTGCCAGGCGCGCCAGCATGATGCCGTGCCTCGCGAGGAGCGCTTTGTTGGCGGTGACGACGGGGCGGCCGATCTCGAGCGCCGCACGGACCGACGCCAGCGCCGGGCCGTCTTCGCCGCCCATCAGTTCGACGAACAGGTCGATATTCTCGGACCTTGCAAGCGCCACCGGATCGTCGAACCATTCGACCGACGACGGGTCGATGCCCCGGTCGCGAGAGCGCGAGCGGGCACTGACCGCCGTGACCACAACCGCACGACCGATCTTGCGGGCAAGCCCACCGCCATCCTTTTGCAGGATGCGCACGAGGGTGGCGCCCACATTGCCGAGCCCCGCGACCCCGATCCGCAGCGGCGCCGCGGCAGGCGCCTCCGCCTGGTCCTGCATTGCCTTCAGAATGCGGGCTCGGGTCTCCGAGCGCGGCTCGCGTCCTTCCCTGAGGTCGAAGACAAACAGCGGGTCCCCGGCCATCTGCCGACCGAAGCGGGTCGCCGTCCAGCCCCGCGCAACGATAAAGGCCTCAACGGCTTCGCGGAAAGACTGAAGATCTGACATAACGCGCTCCTGGATCGGGAAGCGTCATGCTAGGAGATTGCCTATAGGTCAATAGGAGATGCGCCCCAGCAGCCGGCTAGCTGCCGGTTGCGCTCAGCGGCACGACGTTCCCCTGTCCCTGACGATAGCCGCTCATGAACTTTTTGATGTTGCGGGCGGCCTGGCGGATGCGCTGCTCGTTCTCGACGAGCGCCAGGCGGACATACTGGTCGCCATACTCGCCGAAGCCGACACCGGGGGCGACGGCAACGCCGGTTTCTTGGATCAGCAGCTTGGCGAATTCGAGCGATCCCAGATGCGCGAACTCGTCTGGGATAGGGGTCCAGATGAACATCGTCGCCTTTGGGGAGGGGATCTTCCAGCCGGCGCGCGCGAAGCTCTCGACCATCACGTCACGGCGATCCTGGTAGACCTGGCGCACCTCCGCGATAACACTGTCGGTGCCGTTGAGGGCCGAAGCCGCGGCCACCTGAACGGGCGTGAAAGCGCCGTAATCGAGATAGGATTTCACCCGCGCCAGCGCGGCGATCAACCGCTCGTTCCCCACGGCGAAGCCGACGCGCCACCCCGGCATGGAGTAGGTCTTGGACATCGAGGTGAACTCGACGGCGATGTCCATCGCGTCGGGAACCTCGAGAATTGAGGGGGGGACTTCGCCGTCGAAATATATTTCGGCATAGGCGAGGTCGCTCAGGATGAAGATGCTGTTGGCTTTGCAGTAGGCGACGACCTGCTTGTAGAAATCGAGCGTCGCGGTGTAGGCGGTGGGGTTAGAGGGGTAGTTCAGCACCAGCGCGATCGGCTTGGGGATCGAGTGCCGCACCGCGCGGTCGAGGGAACGGAGAAAATCCTCGTTGGGCTCGGCGGGCATGGAGCGGACCACGCCGCCTGCCATGATGAAGCCGAAGCTGTGGATGGGATAGGTGGGGTTCGGCACCATGACGACGTCGCCCGGCGCGGTGATGGCCGCAGCCATGTTGGCGAAGCCCTCCTTCGAGCCCAGGGTCGCCACCACCTGCGTGTCGGGGTTGAGCTTCACCCCGAAGCGGCGGCCATAGTAGCTCGCCTGGGCCTTGCGCAAACCGGGAATGCCCTTGGACGAGGAGTAGCGGTGCGTGCGCGGATCCTTCACCGTTTCCTGAAGTTTTTCAACGATGTGGCGGGGCGTGGGCATGTCGGGATTGCCCATGCCCAGGTCGATGATGTCGACGCCGCTGGCGCGCAGCCGGGCCTTGATCGGGTCGATATGCGCAAAGACGTAGGGCGGCAGGCGGCGGATGCGGTGGAAATCTTCGTTCATGGGGTCCTCGGAGAGGCTGGCGACTCCGCCGCGCGCTCAGGGCGCAAGGTCAGACGGGGATTATCGCCGAATTATGGTTGGGGCCGGGTTAAGGTTCCGGCCGGCTCGGCTGTTCCGCTCTCTCCGGTCGCGCGGCGACCCGTGGAGAGAGCTAGCGAGCGGGGGCGGTCGCTGCGCGGGCGGCAACGACTCC
>CAZASR010000274.1:0-3287 GCA_964487765.1 uncultured Devosia sp.
CCTCCCTCGGCCGGAGCCGGGATGTCGAGGTTCCACGCCAGCACGAACGGGGCGACGCGAGGCCACAGGTCCGGCCATCCCTTGCCGTCGCCTCGCATGCGCATCAGGTCGGCTTGCGTCACCGACGTCCGGATCGTCGCCCGGAACGGCTCCGAGCCATCCTCGTACGGCGCCACCGTCGCGGGCGCCTCGATCTCGGTTGTGCGGATCTTCGGTCGGAAGGTCATGGCGGTCAGTCTCCATATCCCCTGGCACGGGCGTAGCGCTTCGGGTCGCACAGGACGGCGAGCCCCAGCGCCGTCACCAGGTCATCGTGCTTGCCGGTCTTGAAGGCGCCGTACCGGTCGTTGGCATCCTCGCCGATCTTGATCTCGTAATTGAGCAGCTCGTCGGTCAGGGCCGCGGCTTCCGGGTGACCCTTCGGCAGCCTGACGCGCCTGGTCTGGAAGAGCGCCTGCATGCGACTCACCAGGTAGGCCTTCCCCACCGACATCTTGCTCAGGCCGGTGCGGCCGTTCAGGCGGTCGCCGTGCGTGAACGTGGCCTCGGTGAGCTTGATTGTGGTGCCGATCAGTCGCTGCCGGAGCAGGTCGACCACCGGGGCACCGACGCCCGTCGCGTCAACGATGATCGTGATCTTCGGCGCCTTGACGTGGATCGGTCGCGGCCGCTTCTGGATCCCTTCGGCAATCTCGACGATGCGATCGGCCACGCTGGGGTAATCCGTGTTGAGCGGCAATCGCTCGAGGTAGCGGGTTTCGAAGGTGTAGACCGGCCAGGCGCCGTTGGCGCGGCCCTTGAATGCCTCGACCACGGCCACGGCGGTCGGGTCGCGTTTCTGGCCGATGTCTGCGCCGATGAACACCGGTGGCGATGCGTCCATCCGGTCCGTGCCTGGCTCCCACATCCTCATGGCTATAGCTCCCACTGTTCGATGTCATCGAATGCGTTCTCGACGTCCTCGGTCCGGAACGCCTGTGTTTCGGCGTCGAGGAACTGGCATTGATATTCCTGCTCGAACCACCATTGCCCCAGATTCCGGCGCTCTTCCTCGAGGAACTCCGGCGAGATGCGTGGGCACCGATCGGCGGGGACTTCGTAGCGGTCCCACGGCTCGGCGCTGCGCCATGCCTCGTACCACCAGCCCCGATTCCCGAACGGCGTCGACATGGCGATCAGCCGGCCGCCACTGGTGGCGAGGATCGGCCGCACCGCGGCGTACAGGCTCTCCGGCACACGTGAGGCCTCGTCGAACACGAGCAGGGCCGCGCCGGAGTAGCCCCGCACTGACGCCTCCTTGGCCGGCAAGGTCAGGACCCGGCTGCCGTTCTCGAGTTCGAGCCGCAGCACGCTTTGCGCCTTCGGGGACACCGTGCCGCCCGTCGCGGCGTAGAGGTCGGAGAGCTTGCGGAACAGCTCCGCCGCCTGTTCGCGAGTTGGGGCAAGCAGCAGGATCAAGCTGCCGGGGACGTAGATCGCCTGGTGCAGCCCGATCGCCGCCGTGATCGTGCTCTTGCCACTCTGCCGGCTGCAATTGAGCAGGATGCGCCGCGATGACGAGCGCAGCACCTCGGCTTGCCACGGGTCCGGCTCGAGGCCCAGCGCCCGCACGAACACCACCGGATCGAGCGCCGCGGCGAGGTCGTCAGCGAGTCGCTGAAACGCGCTGGGCGCCTCAGGCGATGCGAGCATGGTCGGCCCCTCCTTCGATGCCCTGGAGGGCCGCTGCGACCGCCAGGCGGGCGTCAGGATGGTCCTGGAGCGCGCTCAGCAGCGTGGAACGCAGCTCGACCCATTGCGGCGTGACCACAACGTTGATCGTGGTGCCGTCCTTCAGGAGGTCGATCAGCCGTGCCTGTAGCTCGATCTGCTTCGTAATGCGGTCGATTGCCTGGAGGGTGAGGCCCCCGTCCTTCGCAGCCTTGGCGGCCTTCAGCACGGCGTGAGCCTCGGCGTTGACCGTCTTCAGCTGCGAGACGACGTCAATCGCGGTCCGCACATCGGCCTCGGCGTTGCGCTCGGCGACCTCTGCCATTTGCTCGGCGAGGTGGTCGGTCTTGTGGCGATGCAGGGCTGACCGGGACAAACGGAACTGTCCCGCTATGTCCCGGAGTGGTTCGCCGGCGAGCAGGGCCGTGTCGATCTCCGATCGCTGATCGTGGGTACAGATCGAGCACACGCGAGCCATGGTTACGCGGAACCCTTCCGGGCGCACTGGATCATCCAGGCCGCTTTGTTCCGGTCGATCAGCATGGCCTTCGCCTCGTTGTAAGCCTGCCGGCACAGGTCGCGACGGCGGTAGTGTGGTTCCAGCTCGGTGGCGATCTCGGAAAGGCGCCGCTTGGCCTCGTCGTAGCTATCGGGCTTCGGCAGCGTGTTGATCAGTCGCCTCAGGCTGTCCCGCTCCGGGGCATAGGCGTTGATCGCCGCAATGACCGCGTCATGGTCGCTGGTGATCTGATGGTTGAGCAGCTTCCCAAGTGACCGAGACGCGGCGATGTAGGCCCTGGTGGCCTCGACGCGCAGATCCTCGATCACGGCCAGCTCGGCGGTCAGCCGCGCCTGGTGCCGGAGATGCTCCTCGAGCTTGCGACCCGGATCGCCGGCAATCACCCGCGCCACGGCTTTCAGCTCGGCCACAATCTCCGGCTCGCGACGAATCGCTGCAGTCCGGGCTTCAGCAGCCCGCACGTAGGCCTGAATGAGCCGATCGCGTTCCTGATGCGGCTCGGCGTCCTGGATCCATTCGGCGAGGTGGCGGTGTTCCAGCGCGTGCGCAATGCCCTTGCGTGCCGGTCGAGCCGGTGTCTGGGTTG
Source organism: uncultured Devosia sp. (assembly GCA_964487765.1). Classification (GTDB taxonomy): domain Bacteria; phylum Pseudomonadota; class Alphaproteobacteria; order Rhizobiales; family Devosiaceae; genus Devosia_A. The sequence continues at coordinate 2,817 of CAZASR010000274.1, forward strand.
GAGCGACGGTTGCCATGGCTGGCGTCTCCTTGTCTCTGAACGAAAAACACCGACTCCATCGCTGGAATCGGTGCATCCCCTACGTATCTGGCCCTGTTGGCCCCTGGTCTTCAATTGCCTCCATCCTACCGGCTAGGCGGCTTCCGGCACCTCCTGACGCACGACAATCTCCTTGTCATCGCCGCAGGTCTTGCACTTCACTTCAATGATCACGATCGTGCCAGTGAGGAGCGTAACGCTCGCGAGATAGCGACCACAAGCGGGGCAGAGAACACGCTGTCGGGTCATGCGACCTGCCCCTCTCGATCGAACCCACCGTTCGGCGGGCCGTAGCGTACCCATGCCTCGACATTCCGAATCACCTGGGCACGCACGCTCGGCTTGATACCGCGCTGGTGCATGTCCCAGTACTCACGCTCGATCAGCTCGCGGAACGCCTCGGACTTGCTGTGCATCCGGCTCTCGCCGATC
>CAZASR010000275.1:0-3261 GCA_964487765.1 uncultured Devosia sp.
GACCAATGGTCCCGCCTCGCCCGCTCTTTCCCCCAGGGGGAAGGAGCACCCCCCAGAACCGGGAGCCGAAGGGCGGCCGGCAGGTTCGCTCGCCCGAAATTCCCCAACCCCTTGCGTTCTCAAACCTCCTCGCCCAAAAGACACGCCTTCACGAAGGGACTTCCGCCATGCTCGATATCAACTGGATCAGGGCCAATGCCGCGGCCGTCGACGCCGCGCTCGCACATCGCAAGAACGTGCCCTTTTCCGCCTCCGAGCTGATCGCGATGGACGACGCGCGCAAGGCCATCATCACAAAGCTGGAGGAAGCCCAGGCTGCCCGCAACGCGTTCAGCAAACAGATCGGCCAGGCCAAGGCGCAGAAGGACGAGGCCAAAGCCAACGAGCTGATGGCGCAGGTCGCCCACCTCAAGGACGTCATCCAGCAGGGCGAGGACGAGCGCCGCACCGCCGACGAGACGCTGCGCAACGCGCTCCTCGTGATGCCGAACCTGCCCAAGGACGACGTTCCAGCTGGCGAGGACGAGACCGACAACGTCGAATACTACGGCCCCAACGGCAACGCCGCGACGGCGGCCAAGTCACGTCCGCCCAAACCGAGCTTCAGCTTCAAGCCGAAGGAGCATTTCGAGACAGGCGAAGCGCTGGGGATGATGGACTTCGAAGCGGCCGCGAAGATTTCGGGCGCGCGGTTTACAGTGCTGAAGGCCGGCCTCGCCCGCTTGGAACGGGCCTTGGGCCAGTTCATGATCGACCTCCACACAAATGAGCATGGCTACACGGAAGTGCAGCCGCCGCTGCTGGTCCGCGACGAACCCCTGTTCGGCACGAACCAGTTGCCCAAGTTCGAGGAGGACTTGTTTTTCGTTCCGCATGGGGACGGGCGCCTCGGCCTCATCCCCACGGCAGAAGTCCCGCTGACGAACCTTGTCCGCGAATCCATCCAGCGCGAGGAAGACCTGCCGCTCCGCTTCACCGCGCTCACGCCGTGCTTCCGCTCGGAAGCCGGATCGGCCGGCCGTGATACCCGCGGGATGATCCGGCAGCATCAGTTCAACAAGGTCGAGCTCGTGTCGATCACGACGCCGGAGCAGTCGGCGGACGAGCATGAGCGCATGCTGTCCTGCGCCGAAGCGGTGCTCAGCAAGCTCGGGCTCCACTACCGCCTGATGACGCTCTCGACCGGCGACATGGGGTTCGGTGCGCAGAAGACCTACGACATCGAGGTCTGGCTGCCGGGGCAGGACACCTATCGCGAAATCTCGTCCTGCTCGGTGTGCGGTGACTTCCAGGCGCGCCGCATGGAGGCGCGCTATCGCGACAAGGACGGCAAGGTCCGCCACGTGCATACGCTCAACGGTTCCGCCCTCGCCGTCGGCCGCGCGTTGATCGCGGTGATGGAGAATTATCAGCAGGAGGACGGCTCCGTTGCCGTGCCCGAGGTGCTGCAGCCCTATATGGGCGGCCTCAAGGTCGTCGCGGCCGCCAAATGACCTCGACGCCTTTGCGCATCCTCATCACCAATGACGACGGGGTCGACGCGCCGGGCATCGCGGTGATGGAACAGATCGCGCGCGAGCTGACGGACGATGTGTGGATCGTCGCGCCCGACGGCAACCAGTCGGGGGCGGCGCACCGCTTCACCTTCCGGCGCGAGCTCGAGCTGGTCGAGCAGCGCGAGCGGGTCTTCGCGCTGCCGCACGGCTCGCCCGCCGACTGCGTCGTGGCTGGAATGACGTTCCTGCTGCAGGACCGGCCGGCCGACCTCGTGCTGTCGGGCGTCAATAATGGTCAGAATGTCGGCGACATCGTCAATTGCTCGGGCACCGCCGCGGGCGCGCGCGAGGGCGCGCTGCAGGGGGCGCTCGGCATCGCCATGAGCCAGGGCGTCGATTACGATGCGGGGCTCGATGTGGACTGGGAAGTGTCGCGGCAGTTCGGCGCCAGGGTGATCGAGGGCATCCGCCGCCATGCCGGGAAGGAGGCCTGGTACAACGTCAATTTCCCGTTCTGCCCGCCAGGCGAGGTGAGCGGGGTGCGCGCGGTCCCCACGCAGCGCTTTACGCGCTCGCCGATGAAGTATTACCCCTCGGCCAACCCGGGCAAGTTCTTCATCGCCATCCCCGAGACGCCGGGACCGTTCGATCCGGCCAACGACTTCTTCCAGCTGCTGCAGGGCAACGCCATCACGGTGACGCCGATGAGCCTGCAGGGCGCGGACCTCGCGCATGCGGCCGCGATCGACGGCAAGATCGGGCTCGGCCCTTAACCCTAACCGTGTCTGAATCGGGGCAGGGGCCATTCGCGCAAATCGCAATCGGCTTAAACTCGTCTTTACCTAAAATGCCTATCGTCAGGCCCATCGAGTACTGCGTGACGAGTTGGACTGATGAGTAATCGCGTTGCCGGCAGGGCGCTGAAGATCGCCGCCATGGCTGGCCTGCTTGTGGGGTCGACCGCGCTTGCGGGATGCTCCTCTCTCGGTCTGGGGCTGGGCGGCGGCGACGTCACCGGCTCCATTTCACCGGCTGCATCTTCCGGCGGTCAGCAGTCCATGCCGCCCACGCTGCAACCGATTGGCGACCGTACCGAGGTCGCGTTGGGTCCGTTTATCCCGCCGGCAGATATCGGCGGCGGCTCCGGTGGCCTCGTCACCGGCAGCGCGCCGGTCGGCACAGTTTCGAGTTCCGCCCTGCCGCCCCTCACAGGAAGTGACACCATGCCAGCCCAGCCTTCCCTCGTTTCGGTCTCGGCCCCGACCCAGTCGGCTCCGCTGGCCACTCCGGCCCCTGCCGCCACGACCCTGTCGGTCGTTCCGGACAACGCCTATGTCCACGTCATCGAGAGCGGAGAGTCTCTCTACACCATCGCCCGCCGCTACAATGTGACGGCTCAGGCGATCGTGCAGGCGAATGGCATGGCGTCGCCCGACAAGATTTTCGTCGGCCAGAAGATCATCATCCCGGGCCTCACCGCCAAATCCGCTCCGACCCAGGTCGCATCCATTGCCCCGGTCGAGAATGTTGCTTCGCCCGACAAGTCCGCGCCGTCGCCCGCCATGGCACTCGTCTCGCCGCAGAATTCGACGCCGGCCCCCGCCGTCGACAAGACCGCCGCGATAAAGGATCCCTCCCTCGTCGATCCCGACACCAGCAAGGCCCAGCCGGTGGCCTCCAAGCCGGCGCTCGTCGAGCCGGTAATGTCGGGTGCCGACAAGTTCCGCTGGCCCATTTCGGGCAAGGTCATCACCGACTTCATCGC
>CAZASR010000276.1:0-3230 GCA_964487765.1 uncultured Devosia sp.
GAGGTCGGCCGCCTGATGTCGCGCCTCCAGGGCGACGTGAACTCGATGCAGGAGTTCCTCGAGACCTCGGTGATGTCGGTGGGCGACATCGTGCTGCTGGTCGGTATCGTCTTCGTGCTACTCTATCTCGACCCGTGGCTCGGCCTGCTCACGCTTGCGACGATGCCGACCCTCCTGGTCATCCGCGTCTTCTGGCTGCCGCCAGCCAAGCGCAGCTTCATGGCGGCGCACGAAACCAATGCGATCGCCAATGGCGCGCTGGCTGAAGGCATCCACGGCGTGCGCACCGTGCAGAGCCTCAATCGTCAGCGCGTCAATTTCGATCTCTATGACGAGAAGGCCTACAAGAATCTCCGCACCCATTTGACTGCGGCCAAGTTCGCGCAGTTCACCGTGCCGGTCGTCGATACGCTCACGGGCATTTCGATGGCGACGGTGATCGTGGTCGGCGGGCAGATGGTGCTCAACCGCGCCATCGATGTTGGCGTGATGGTGGCCTTCCTGTTCTACATCCAGCGCTTCTTCGACCCGATCCGCTCGCTCACCATGCAGTATTCGGTGCTGCAGCGGGCCATGGCCTCGGGCCAGCGCATCACCGAAGTGCTCGACGTGCCCATCGACATCAAGGACAAGCCCGACGCCACTCCCTTGCCCAAGGACATGGATGGCTCCGTCGAGTTCCGCAACGTCACCTTCGGCTATCGCAAGGACCAGCCGGTGCTCAAGAACGTCTCGTTCCAGGTGAAGCCGGGCGAGACGGTGGCGCTGGTCGGCCCGACGGGCTCGGGCAAGACTTCATCCATGGCGCTGATCCATCGCTTCTACGATGTGTGGGACGGTCAGGTGCTGGTCGGCGGTCGGGACGTCCGCGACGTGACGCAGGAGTCGCTGGGGCAGGGCATCGCCATGGTGCTGCAGGAGCCCTTCCTGTTCACCGGCACGGTGCTCGAAAACATCCGCTACAACAAGACGGACGCGCCGCTCGAGGACGTCGTCCAGGCGGCGCAGGCCGTGGGCGCGCATGAGTTCATCATGGAGCTGCCGGAAGGGTACGACACCAAGCTCGAGCAACGCGGCGGCAACCTTTCACTCGGCCAGCGCCAGCTCTTGAGCTTTGCGCGCGCGCTGGTGGCGGATGCAAAGATTTTGGTGTTGGACGAGGCGACGGCCTCGATCGACAGCTATACGGAACTTCAGATTCAGAAGGCCCTCGCCGTACTGCTCAAGGGGCGCACGGGTCTCGTCATTGCCCACCGACTCGCCACTATCCGCAACGCCGACCGCATCCTGGTGCTGCAGAACGGCGTCCTGATCGAGAGCGGCAATCATGAGGACCTGATGAAGCTCGGCGGCCTCTATGCCAGGCTCTACAACATGAACTATGCCAGCTTCGACGACATTCCCGACGAGCTGATTCCGCAAGCCGCCGGGGTGGGCACGGCGACGTAGTCCGGCCTTCGCGCAAGCGGCCTCACCCCTCATCCGGGTTCGCCACCATCTCCCATCAAGGGAGAAGCTAAGCACCGCAGGTTCGAGACGAGTGGCCTTTTCCCCTCGTGCCGCCGCGGGCGCCGTGTCTTTGAGCTACACGCCGTACACCCGCTCCGCATTGCGGTGGAATAGCTTGGCCTGCTCCTCAGCGCTGGCGCCCGCGACAATCGTCTTCAGCGCCGTGACCCATTGCGTCAGCGTAGCGTTAACGCTGAGCACCGGGCGGTCGGAGCCGAACACGACACGGTCCCAGCCGAAGCTGTCGACCATATGCTCAACCGCCGGCCGCAGATCGCCATAGGTCCAGTCGGGTGGGGCGTGATTGACGAGCCCCGAGATCTTGCCGACCACATTGGGCAATTGGCTCAGCGCCGTGATGTCCCGCTGCCAGTCCGAGAGGTCACCGCTGGCGAGCGGCGGGTTGCCGCAATGGTCGAGAATGAAAGTCACGTCCGGGCAGGCGGCGACCAACTCGCGAGCGACGCCGAGCTGCCATGGCTTGACGCAGATGTCGAAGGTCAGTCCGTGTGCCGCCAGCCGGCGGACGTTCTGGCGGAATCCCTCGCCGCGCGACAGATCGTCGGGGGCCGATTGTAGCAGCCGGCGGATGCCGCGAATGCGCGGCTCGGCAAGTAGTCGCTCGAGGTGCCGCGGGAAGTCGAAATGTTCCGGCCGCGCGTTGGAGATCGCTCCGACGACGCGCGGATCGAGCCCGAGCACGAAGCGGTTCTCATCCTCGATCTGGCGCTCCGGCACGTCGACTTCCATGTGGATGGCCGCCTCGATGCCGAGCAGCTCGGCCTCGGCGAAATAGGAAGGAGCGTCCCATTGCCGCTTGAGACGCGGCTCGTTCTCCAGCCATTCATAGATGAAGTGGTCAAGATAGATCAGGTGGAGATGGGTATCGACGATGCGCATGAGGCCTCCTGGTCGAAGCCGCAAGCTTGGCCGGGTTGATGCGCCGTTGCAAGCCATCGGCGCTTGACAGTTCACCCCCACGCGCGCCCTCCTCGGGGCAAACGGAGGAAAAGCATGACGGTTAGGATCGGTGGCCCCATTGCCTATGACGGCGACCCCGAGGCTTATGCCCGGGCGCATGTGGCGTTCGGCTATCGGGCCGCCTACATGCCCAATATCCGGCTGGAGAACCGGGACGAAATCGCCGGCATCGTGCGGGCCATGGCCGCCGCCGATCTGCTCATCGCGGAAGCCGGCGCGTGGAAGAACCTGATCGCGCATGACGAGGCGGTGCGGCAGGCAAATCTCGATTTCGCCGTGCATCAGCTGGCGCTGGCCGACGAGATCGGCGCCCGCGCCTGCGTCGCCTATCACGGCACCGTCGGGCATCCGGGCGATCCCTGGCAGCTCAGTGACAATTACGATTACGGCCCGCACCCCGACAATCAGAGCGAAGCCGGGTTCCAGCGCGCCGTCGACACTGCGCGCCACGTCATCGACATGGTGAAACCGAAGCGCACGAAATTCTCGTTGGAGATGGTGCCGTGGCTCGTCACCGACACGGCCGAGAATTACCTCAAGCTGCTCAGGGCCATCGACCGCCCGCAATTCGGCGCGCATATCGATGCGGTCAACATGGTGGTCTCGCCGCGGCTCTATTTCGATACGGGCCGCATGATCCGCGAGGCCTTCGCGCTGCTCGGGCCGTGGATCGTGTCCTGTCACGCCAAGGACATCGTGATGCAGGGCGGGCCGGGCAACATCTCGTTCCACATGGACGA
>CAZASR010000277.1:0-3205 GCA_964487765.1 uncultured Devosia sp.
TCCACCAGCGGTTGCGCTGGTAGACATAATCGGCGAGCGCGATGACGGTGACGATCGCCACGACCGCGCCGAAGACCTTGAGCCCGAGCGCCTGGAAATCCGGCAGCAGCAGCGCCGGATCGACCATCACCATGGTTTCGAAGCGGTCGCGTTCCAGCCAGATGACCGCGAACACCACCGCACCCACGATCGAAATCTTGAGCAACCCCTTGACGAAATTGACCAGCGCCTCGGTCGAGAACAGCCGTTTGGCCCCCTGGATCGGGCTGATCTTGGACAGCTTCGGCGTGATCGGGTCGACGGACAGCAGCGGGCGGTGCTGCACGAGATTGGCGGCGACGCCGAAGAGGGCCAGGACGGCGAGTGGGATCAGCGCCACCAGCAGGATCGTCGTCGCGAGGTTGGTCATGAAGGCGTCGAGCGCGTTGCCGCCGATCTGGAACCGGTCGGCATTGGCGAGGAGCATTTTGAGGCTGTCGGAAAGACCCGCGCCGGTGGGCGCCGCCATGGTGGAAAACAGCAACCCCGAGCCCGCGATCATGAACCAGTTGTTGACTTCCTGGCTCTTGACGACGTCGCCCTTCTTCTGGGCGTCGTCGAGCTTTTTTTTCGTGGGCTCTTCTGTCTTGGCTTCCTGATCGGGCGCTTCGTCCGACACTTACGATCCCCTGAGCGTCGCGAGCTCGTTCTCGAAATGGGTGATGTACCAGCCCATCATCATGGTGAGCAGCAGGGCGAGGAGCGCGAGCCCTACCCAGATCGTGGCGGGCATGGCGACGAAGAAGACCTGTAATTGCGGCATCATGCGTCCAAGCAGGCCCATGCCGAGATAGAACACGAGCCCGAGCACCAGAAACGGCGCCGACATCTGGACGCCGATCACGAAGGCAGAGGCAGTCGCCTGGATCGCCATTTGAGCCGCATCGCCCCACATGATCGGCTCGGACGGCGAAAAGATCATGTAGCTGTCGCGGATCGCCAACAGGGCGACATGGTGCAGGTCTGTGGCAAAGATCAGCGCGACGCCCAGCATCGACAGGAAGCTGCCCAAAATCACCCCCTGGATACCGCCATTGGTCGGGTCGGCGCCGAGGGCGCCCGACAATCCGACCTGAAACGCGATGGTCGAACCGGCAACCGAGATGGCCAGCGTCACGAGGCGCGTGATCGCGCCCAGGATGAGGCCGATGGCGATCTCATGAAACAGATAGACCAGCACGTGCAGCATGCCGCCGGTGAGCGGAGGCAGCGTCGGCGTAACGAGGGGATAGAGCACGGCGGCAATGAGGAGTGCGAATGCGAGTCGCAGGCGGGCCGGGATCACCTGCTCCCCCAGCGCCGGAATGAGCATCAGGATGCTGCCGACGCGCGCAAAGATCAGGACATAGAGGTAGGCCGTCTCGGGCAGCCAGTTGAGCGAGATCATCCGCCGGTCACGATCAAATCGACGACGCGGGACATGTAGCCGGCCATCGTCGCTCCCATGAAGGGCAACGCCACGAGCATGGCAACGAAGATCGCAATGATCTTGGGCACAAAGACGAGCGTCATTTCCTGGATTTGCGTCAGCGCCTGGAACAGCGCGATGACGACGCCAACGACAAGACCGACGATCATCATCGGCGCGGCCACCAGGATCATCACCCAGATACCGTCGCGGGCGATGTCGAGAACCTGCAATCCGGTCATCTATGCAAGCTCCACACGCTTGGTCATTCGCTCCGCACGGAGTGGAGAACCGACGAGGTCGAACTCGGCATCAGATCGGCATCCTCATGATCTCTTCGTAGGCCGAGATCACCTTGTCACGGACCGCAACCATCGATTCCATTGCGAGCTCGGTCTGGCTGATGGCAGTCACGACGTCGACGACATTGGCCTTGCCGTTGACGAGATCAAGCGAGAGTTGGTCGCTGACTTTGCCGGCATCCACCACGCTCTGCATCCCCTCGGCAACAAGCTGGCCGAAATCAGGCAGTTGCCCCTGCCCGCCTAAGGCACCAGTCGAAGACTTCCCTTGTTCAGAAATCAACCGGGCGGCGTTGTTGTAGGCGCTGGCGACGGCATTGAACGGCGTGCTCATTGTCTGATTCTAGGCTCCCTTGTGCCCCGCTAGACGAAAACCGGCGTCGACCTTCGGCGCAGTTCCGCATCAGCCGCGGAGGATGTCGAGCGTGCGGCCCAGCATCGAGCGGGTCACGGTGACGACGTTGAGGTTGGCTTCGTAGGTTCGCTGCGCCTCGCGCATGTCCATGGTTTCGACCAGCGAATTGACGTTCGGGTAGCGGACATAGCCGCGCGCATCCGCGGCGGGATGGCCCGGCTCGTAACGCGAAATGAAGTCGGACTTGTCGAGCGCGATCCGGCCGATCTCGACGATCTTGCCACCGGCGTCGGCGTCCATCACCGCCTTGAAGGTGGGGATACGCCGGCGATAGGGATCCTCTTCCGGGGTCTTGCCGGTCGAGTCGGCGTTGGCGAGATTCTCCGCAATAATCCGCATGCGCGCGGTCTGGGCGTGCAGGCCGGTGGCCGCGATGCGCAAGGAGGAGAGGAAATCACTCATCTAGACGGCTCCTTTTAGACCTGCCGACCGATGGCGATCTTCAAAAGGCGCATCGAACGGGTATAGAGCGTGGTCACCGCTTGGTAGTCCATCTCGTTGGCCGACACCTTCATCATCTCGTCCTCGAGCGTGACGCCGTTGCCGCTGGGAGTGATCTCGTAAGGCGCCGAGGACATGCCGTAGGCGACGCCGCCGCTCGAGGCGGAGATGTGGGTTGGGCTGGTGACTGTGGTGGTCAGGCTCGCTACCGAGCGCATCTCCTCGCCGAAAGAGAACGCCTTGAGGTCGCGCTCGACGAACCCCGGCGTGTCGGCATTGGCGATGTTTTCTGCCAGAACGCCTTGGCGTTCCTGATGCCAGCGCATCTTCTCCGTCAGCGCCTCGAACAGCGCCAGGCCCCCGATATGCATCTTCAGACTCTGTTCACCATGATAGGCAAATCCTGCCTAGCGATGGTTAAGAGCCGGTTAACCAATCCCGGAACCGACGGCCTTTGCCTCGCATTTTGCATAATCTGCGGTTACGAGTCGGCAAATTCTGCATGTGTTTGGCCGTAGGGGGGACGGTGAAACATGGAGCGCGACATGCAATTCATGACGTCCCTGTTCGGCGGGTCAGCCGGAACCCTGCTGAACGCGG
>CAZASR010000278.1:0-3203 GCA_964487765.1 uncultured Devosia sp.
TTGGCGCTCACGACCGACCGCTAAGGTGGCGCCTCTCTATAGGCGATGACTCGGCCCGTCAAGGATTCTTTCGCCGCCGGAATGCATAGCCGCCCTGCCCGGTTCAGCTCGCTTTGACGAGGGCGATGGCGAAGCCGTCATAGCCCTTGAGGCCGACCGTTTGGAGAGCAGTGGCGTCGAGTCGCGAATGGCCGTGCAACAGGTCGAACGCGGCGCGCGAGCCCATGACATTCCGGTCGTCACTTGACGCATCCGTCACCTGGCCGTCGCGCACGACGTTGTCGAGGACGATCACCGTACCGGGCCGGCCGAGTTGGACGGCCCACTCCAGATAATTCGGGTTGTTGGGCTTGTCGGCGTCGATGAACACCAGGTCGAACGGCCCCTCGAGGGCGGGCAGCAGGTCGAGGGCCGCGCCCTGCCTCACGTCGACCCGCTCGAGCAGCCCTGCCCGCGCAAGATTGTCGCGCGCCACCGCGGCGTGCCTGGCCGAATATTCGAGCGTGACCAGACGTCCATCGGGCGGCAGTGCGCTCGCCATCCATACGGTCGAGTAGCCGCCAAGCGTGCCGATCTCCAGGATCCGCCGCGCTCCGGCGATCCTGACCAGCAGATGCAGAAACTTGCCCTGCGCGGGCGACACGTCGATGGCCGGTAGCCCCGCCGACGCATTCGCCCTGAGGATCGCCTCGAAGATCGGATCGGCCCCACCGAGCAGCCGCTCGGAGATATAGGAATCGACGGCGGACCAGACTTGTTCGGACATGGAAGGCTCCCCGCGCATCGCAGGCGATCAAAGTCAGCGAAGTGTCGCCACAAGCAGATGACATTTGCATGACCGTACGGCAAGGTCGCGCCGCCCCACCCCGAGCGAGCAGCCGCGGCGCGGTGGCATCTGCAACCATCTCGAAGGTCACCATGTCAGCACCGCAAGCGGCAGGTTCTGCCCCCCGGGCCCCGGCTCGACTCATTCCCGGCGTGCGCCTCCCCTCGGGTACGATCACGCCCGGACGCCGCGGGGTGCGATCACTCCGGCTGCGAAATGCCGTCGTGGCGTCCTCGTTCGAGCTCGACGGCATGCGGGTGCTCGACGTGGGCTGTGCAGAAGGCCGGCAGTCCCTCTACATGGCAGCGCGCGCTGCCGAAGTGTGGGGCGTCGATCACCGCATGAGTGAGATCGAGATGGCGCGCGCCACCGCGTCGGCCCTCGGCATCAAGAATGTCCGCTTCGAAGCCGGCGATGTCCGCGATCCCGACCTGTTCAGGGAGATCGGTAAGTTCGATCTCGCCATTGCCTGGGGCTTCTTGCATCGGATCACAGACATTTTTGCGCTGTTCTATGCCCTTGAGCCCATCACCAACGCCATTTCCCTGGAGTGGCGAACGCCTGTCGTGCCGTTGATGGCCGAACTGAGCATGGCCTATCACCCGACCAAGGCAGCGGTGCTCGATCCCATGAATACGGGCCGCAAGGCAGAGCTGTCGGACCGCGGCCAGATCACGGACAAGGACAAGGTCGAGGGCAATTCGGCGTTCTGGGAGCCGACGCCGGGCGCGGTCAAGGCGATGCTGGGCCGCCTCGGCTATATTCATCACACCCTGATCGGATACGACGAGGATTTGCGGTCACAGGATGCGATCATGGCTCGGTGGCGCGAGCATGAGACGGGCGTGAAGCGAGGTCGGCGCAGCGCCACGAACCTTCCCGAGGCGCGGGTCCACATGCTGTTCGAGAAGCAGGCAGGATCCATCCGCCTCGTTCCCCCGGACGTTGCCAGGTCCCGCATTCCGAGTTGGGATCATGCGCTCATCGAGCATAAGCATGAGGTCGAGAGTGCTCCGCCGCCTCGTTCGGCCCGTGGGTTTGCGGGCAAAGCGGTCGCGGTCGCAAAGGGCGCAGCACGTCGTCTGCTCGGTAAGCGCCGTCCGGAGCCTGAACAACAGAGCGGCAAACGTCGAAAGCGCCGGCGAGGCTACGACGAGGAAAAGCTGAAGGCGGAAATTCTGCGCCAGGCGCTGTCGGTTGCCGCTGATGCCGCCGCGGGACCGGCTTCGCCTGCCCTGGCTCAGGCCGGCGAAGGCTCGATCCAGATTTCGGAGATCGATTTCTCGAAACTATCGGTCGTGACGTATCGAAGCAGGCAACTGGCCCGATACATCGAGCGGAACGAGGAATTGCCGCGGGCCGTGTTTCATGACGATCGCTACTTTTACAAGATCTGGCGCCGCGACTACACCGGCCACCGTCGCGTAGCTCTTGGTACGGAGATCGTGACCGTCCCTGCCATCGATGCCGAGGGCGTAGAACGCCTTTGGGGCTTCCACACGGGACTCTTCGACCACGAGCTTTGCCCGGCCTATGTGGGTGGTATCTACAATGGAAGCAAGTTGGTGGGGTATCGAACCTTGGCGGGAACGCCGGTCACGCGCTTTCCGCAGTGGCAACCGAAGTATCGCCGTTTCCTGAACCGACTGGCCAAGAACACCTGGCGCTCGGGTTTCGCGCATTCAGACTTCAAGGCCCGGAACCTGATCCGCTTGCCGAACGGCCAGCTCTCGCTCATCGACTTCGATGGCCAGCTGCGTACGCTCTACAATTTTGCGCCTGAGGTGGAGCATCGACGAGGAGCGCTTCGGCGCTTCATCGTCCATGGCTACCGCGAGTTGCTGATTCGCTTCGCCGATCCGGCCGAAACCGATCCCGAGATCGTGCGAACGCGCGAGGCCGCTCGGTCCGTGCCCGCACTGCTCGCCGAGGCGCTCGCGTCTGCCGCGCGTGATCATCGCGTAGCCTGAGCCCCAACTGCCCTGGGTGAAACAAAAAGGGCCCCGCTGACGGGGCCCCTTCTTTTTTCCGTGGTCCAGAATTACTCGGCAGCCTCGACGGGGGCCGGGATCTGGACGGTTTCGGCCTGGCGGCGGCGCTCCTCGAGGATGAGATCGTCGCGTTTGGCGGCAATCTGCTTGGCCTTTGCGGTCGCCGCGCCGGTCCCCGCCGGGATGAGGCGGCCGACGATGACGTTCTCCTTGAGGCCCTCGAGCATGTCGGCCTTGCCGGACACCGCCGCTTCGGTGAGGACGCGGGTGGTCTCCTGGAAGGAGGCCGCCGAGATGAACGAGCGCGTCTGCAGCGAGGCCTTGGTGATGCCCAGCAGGACCGGTGGGCCACCGCCGGCTTCTTGCCCTCCTCCACGGCCTTGGCG
>CAZASR010000279.1:0-3180 GCA_964487765.1 uncultured Devosia sp.
TGGCGGTGTCGTTGGCGGGGCCGAGCTCGGCATCGAAGGCGCGCTCGGCGATCCAGGGGGAATGCTCGAAGACGGAACCGAAATGGCCGACGAACGACGTGCGGTCCATTGCGGACGGCACCAGGGCGGGCGCCTCGTAGGGATGGTGCTGTGCCCAGTGGCGCGCAATGTCGATGCGGCGGGCGATCCAGACCTTGTCCCTGGACTGGACGTAATCGAGGAATTTCCTGAGCCCGGCGAAGCGGCCGGGCATGCCGACGAGGCGGCAGTGGAGGCCGAGCGACATCATCTTCGGCGCGCCGAGGCGGCCCTCCTCGTAGAGCACGTCGAAGGTGTCCCGCAGGAAGGTGTAATACTCCTCGCCGGTGTCGAAGCCGGGCGCGGTGACGAAGCGCATGTCGTTGTTGGCGAGGGTATAGGGGATGACGAGCTGGGCGCGGCCGCGGTAGGGGCGCCAGTAGGGCAGGTCGTCATCATAGGTGTCCGAGACGTAGTCGAAACCGCCTTCCTCGGAGACGAGGTCGAGCGTCGCGAGGGAAGAGCGGCCGGTGTACCAGCCATGGGGACGCTCGCCGGTGGCAACGGTGTGGAGGCGGATCGCCTCGGCGATGGCGGCGCGCTCCTCGGCCGCGGGCATGTCCTTGTGCTGGACCCATTTGAGGCCGTGCGAGGCGATTTCCCAGTCCGCCTCCTGCATGGCGGCGACCTGGTGGGGCGCGCGCATCAGGGCGGTGGCGACGCCGTAGACGGTGACGGGCAGCTGGTTGGCCGTGAAATAGCGCCACAGGCGCCAGAAGCCGGCGCGGGCGCCGTATTCGTACATCGACTCGACGTTGGCGTGGCGCTGGCCGGGCCAGGGGGCGGCGCCGATGACGTCCGAGAGGAACGCCTCGGATGCCTCGTCGCCGTGGAGGACGTTGTTCTCGCCCCCCTCCTCGTAGTTGAGGACGATCTGGACTGCGACATAAGCGCCGTCCGGCCATTTCGGATCGGGCGGGGTACGGCCGTAGCCGAGCATGTTGCGGGGATATCTCATCGCGGAACCGGCGACTCCGAGGGGTTTTCGCTTGTTAACCAAGGCCCGCCGCCAGCGCAAATAGGCTGGCCCGGTCAAATCTGGACCAAATGGTAAAATTTTGGCCCCGGACCCCTTGGAATGGAACGGATTACGTTCAATAGTCGAGCGAACAGAACGGGAATGACGGGAAATGGCGGGGCGCCTGACCACCCATGTGCTCGACACCATGCACGGCAAGCCGGCCGCCGGCCTGCGCTTCGACCTGATGATGCTGCATGGCGACCACGGGCACCATCTGCTCTCGGGCGAGACCAATGAGGACGGCCGGGCGCCCGGCCCCCTGCTGGAGGGCGAGCATTTCCACCTGGGCGGCTACGAGCTGATCTTTCACGTCGGCGCCTATTTCAAGGGCAAGGGCGTGGCACTCGAGACGCCGTTCCTGGACCTCGTGCCGGTACGGTTCACGATGGGCGAGGAGGCGCATTACCACGTGCCCCTGCTGGTCTCGCCCTACGGCTATTCGACCTATCGGGGGAGTTGATGGGCGCGCTAAAATTCATCCTCAATGACGAGGACGTCGAGATCACCGAGCTCGACGCGACGACCACGCTGCTCGACTATCTGCGGCTTACCAAGCGGCTGCGCGGCTCCAAGGAAGGTTGCGCGGAAGGCGATTGCGGGGCGTGCACTGTGCTGGTCGGGCGGATGAGCGGGCGCGAGCTTGTCTACGAGACGATCAATGCCTGCATCTGCTTCGTGGGGATGCTGCATGGCACGCATGTGGTGACGATCGAGCACCTGTCGCCAGCGGACGGGCCGCTGCATCCGGTGCAACAGGCGATGGTGGATTTCCACGGCTCGCAATGCGGCTTCTGCACGCCGGGTTTCGTGATGTCGCTCTATGGGCTGTGGCTCGCCGAACCCAATCCGACGGTGGCGCAGATCGAGACGGCGCTGCAGGGGAACCTCTGCCGGTGCACCGGCTATGCGCCGATCATCAAGGCGGGGCTCGCGATGTCGAGCTATGCCGATGTGAGCGCTGACGCGCTCAGGGCGCAGCGCGAGGCGATGAAGGCGCGAGTGCAGGCGCTCAACAATGGCGAGACGGTCGATATCGGCGCGGGCAAGAACCGGATCATCGTGCCGGGCTCGGTGGACGAACTGGCGCGCATCTATGCCGAGAACCCGACCGGGACGCTGGTGAGCGGGGCCACGGATGTGGGGCTTTGGGTCACCAAATTCATGCGCGACATCGGGCCGGTGATCTATATCGGGCACCTCCAGGACCTGCATTCCATCGAGGAGGATGAGGGCGAGCTGGTGCTGGGCGCGGGCGTCACCTATACCGAAGCCGAGGGCGCGATCGGCCGGCATTTCCCGCAGCTGAGCGAGCTGTGGAGTCGGATCGGCGGGTGGCAGGTGCGCAACGCCGGCACGATCGGCGCCAACATCGCCAATGGCTCGCCGATCGGCGACACGCCGCCGCCGCTGATCGCGCTGGGTGCGCATGTGATCCTGCGCAAGGGGAACGAGCGGCGCGAAGTGCGGCTGAGGGATTTCTTCATCGCCTATGGCAAGCAGGACCGGCAGCCCGGCGAGTTCGTGGAGTCGATCAGGATTCCGTATCTGCCCAATGGCGAGAAGCTCGCCTGCTACAAGGTTACAAAGCGCAAGGACGAGGACATCTCGGCGCTATGCGGCGCGTTCCGCGTGTTCGTCAATGACGACGGCAATGTCGGCATGGTCCGGATCGCCTTCGGGGGCATGGCGGCGACGCCCAAGCGCGCCGTCGCGGTGGAGGAGGCGCTGATCGGCAAGCCCTGGACGGCGGCGACGATCGAGGCGGCGCTGCCGGCCTTTGCGGTGGACTACCAGCCGCTGACCGACATGCGGGCGAGTGCAGAGTACCGGCTGCTTGCAGCACAAAATCTGCTGCGGCGTTTCCATCTAGAGACAACAGGCGCAGCCGAGCGCCTGAGCAAGGCGGTGGCATGAACAAGATGGATGTGAGAGCTCCGGTGGCGGGGCGGTTGCACGAGGCGACGCCGCACGATTCCGCCGCCAAGCACGTATCCGGCCGCGCCGAATACACCGACGACCTGATGGAGCCGGTGGGTACGCTGCACGCCTATCTGGGGCTCGCCGCGCGGGCCCATGCCGAG
>CAZASR010000280.1:0-3178 GCA_964487765.1 uncultured Devosia sp.
GGCGCTCGCCTCGGGGCAGCAGCAATCGACCGGCGTTTCGGTGCGCGGCATCGAAGCGTCCTCGATCGACAAGCTGACGCTGCTCAGGGACGGCGCGGTGCTCGGCGGCTGGGATCAATGGGACCAGTCCATGGGGGTTGCGATCGGCCAGCGCCTCGCCGAAAAGCTCGGTCTCACCATCGGCGACCCCATCACCATCGTGAACCCCAACGGCGCCAACACGCCCTTCGGCAAGACGCCGCAAATCCGCTCCTATCCGGTGAACGTCATCTTCAATCTGGGGATGGTCGAGTTCGACAGTTTCTTCGTCTACATGCCGATGCAGGCGGCGCAGACCTATTTCAAGATGTACGAAGACGTCCTGCGCCCCGGCTTCGAGGAGCCGCCGCCCGACGCCACGGACGAACAGATCGATGCGGCCTATGAGCGCCAGTACCAGGCGACGGCGGTCGAAGTGTTCATCGACGACCCCGACAGCGTCCATGTCCTGCGCGACCGCATCCAGGCCCAGGTCGACCGCCCGCTGATCCTGTACGACTGGCAGCAGCGCAACGAGACGTTCTTTTCGGCGCTCCAGGTCGAGCGCGTGGTGATGTTCACGATCCTGTCGATGATCATCCTCGTCGCCGCCTTCAACATCATTTCGAGCCTCGTAATGCTGGTGAAGGACAAGGCCTCCGACATCGCGATCCTGCGCACGATGGGGGCGACGCGCGGCTCGATCATGCGCATCTTTTCGATGACCGGCTTCGCCATCGGCCTGGCGGGGACCGTCATCGGCCTGATCCTGGGCGTGATCGTCGCTTCCAATGCGGAAGCGCTGCGCGCCTTCATTTCGGGGCTGACCAACATCCCGATCTTTCCGCCCGAAGTGTTCTTCCTGTCGAGCCTGCCATCCCGGATCGATGCCGGCGAAGTGACCGTGGTGGCCGTGCTGGCCCTGGGGCTGAGCTTTCTCGCGACGCTCTATCCCGCCTGGCGCGCGGCGCAATATGACCCGGTCGAGGCGCTGCGCTATGAGTGAGCCTCATCTGCGGCTGAGCGGAGTCCACCGCCATTTCGGCAAGGACGAGACGCTGGTGCGCGTGCTCGAAGCAGCGGACCTGACGGTCGAGAGCGGCGAGCTGGTGGCGATCGTCGCGCCGTCGGGCGCCGGCAAGTCCACGCTGCTGCATCTGTGCGGCCTGCTGGAACGGCCGCAGGCCGGGGAAATCGAGATCACCGGCACGGCGACGAGCAGGCTGTCCGAACGCGGCCGCACGCTCCTGCGGCGCGGCACGATCGGGTATGTTTACCAGTTCCACCATCTGCTGCCCGAGTTCTCGGCGCTCGAGAATGTGACGATCCCGCAGCTCATCGCCGGCAAATCTCCGGCGGACGCCGACCGGCGCAGCGGGGAGCTGCTCGAGCTCCTCGGCGTTGCCCCCCGCGCGCGTCACCGGCCGGCCGAACTGTCGGGCGGCGAGCAGCAGCGCGTGGCGATTGCGCGCGCCGCCGCAAACCATCCCAAGGTGATCCTCGCCGACGAGCCGACGGGCAATCTCGATCCCGCGACGAGCGACCTGGTGTTCGCGGCGCTGCAGGCGCTGATCCGCGACGAGGGTGCGGCGGGGCTGATCGCCACGCATAACCATGACCTCGCCCGCCGGGCGGACCGCATCGTGACCCTCAGGGACGGCCTCGTGCAGCCGCTCACCCTCTAGCGGCGCATCAGCTCGTTGACCCAGCCCGTGGTTACGATGCCGCCGGCGAATCCGAACGTACCCGTCGCCTGCAGTTCCTCCCCCGCCTGCTTGAGGGCGGTGAGTGCGACGCGCGCCAGCGAGCCGCCGAGGCTGACGCGGCGCACGCCCGCCGCCTCGAGTTCGGCGAGCGGCAGGCCACCTGTGCCCTGGACGACATTGACCGGCTTGCCGACCGACGCGACGACCGTGCGAATGGCCTCGATGCCGGGGAGTCCGGGTGCGAACAGCACGTCGGCGCCCGCCTTTTCGAAGGCCTGCAGGCGCTTGAGCGTATCGTCGAGATCGGCGCGACCATGGAGATGGTTCTCGGCGCGGGCGACGAAGGTGAACGGGAAGGGGAGCGAATGGGCCGCTTCGGCGGCGGCGGCGACGCGCTCGACGGCGAGCCCGAAATCGTAGATCGGGTTGGCGGGGTCGCCCGTCGCGTCCTCGATCGACCCGCCGACAAGACCAGCCTCGGCCGCCATGCGCATAGTCTCGGCCGCGTCCTCCGGCCGGTGCCCGAAGCCGTTCTCGAGATCGGCCGCCACGGGAATGTCGACGCTCTCGACGATAAGCTTCGCGTTCCACAGCGACTGCTCGCGCGTCACGCCATTGTCCGGCAGGCCGAGCACGAAGGCGAGACCGGCGCTCGTCGTGGTCAATGCCTCGAAGCCAAGCGAGGCCAAAATCTTGGCGCTCGCGCCATCCCATGGGTTGGGGATCACGAACAGCTTGTTGCGCTCATGCAGGGCGCGGAAGGCGCGGGCCTTGTCGGCTTGAGACATGACGATCCTCCTGATTAGGTCAATATAGCTGACTTTATTAGGGAAGGCGAGCCGAAGCCCTGGCGCCTAACACGAGCTGACGCTGTTGCGACAGCTAACCGCACTCTCCCCACGCCGCTTCCCAGCGCAAGCTGGGACCCACCCTCTCGCCTCGCAGCGCCCCCCTCGGTTGTCATGGCTAGGCCAGGACCCGGCCACCCAGGGGACTGTAGCCGCGACGGCAGTTCGACAGGCACCACCCCACCCACCGCCGGGCGGTCACCTCCCCCGACCTGCGGTCGAGGAAGGTAAAGGGCGAACACAGCACGTATCCTGGTTGCGGCCAACTCCCGATAGACCCGCAGTCACCCCTTTCCCTCCTCGCGGCAACGCCGTGGGGAGGGAGGACCGCGCAGCGGTGGGTGGGGCGCCACTTGCGCGGTAGCAAGGAAGAGGACTGCGGCTCCGTCCCATCACTCGCCATCCACCGCCTGTCATCCCCAGCATGGCCGGACTCTCCCAAGTGGCGAATGAAAAAGCGGACAACCGCGCTCCCCCGCGCCCCTTCCCAGCGCAAGCAGAAGTGTCCCGCCAGTGACCAAAACTTTCCCCCGCTGACGCCTGGGAATCCTGGCCTCTCCAGCGTTATTTCTCCGACTTATCCCCGTCCCCCGCAGCGGTGGTATA
>CAZASR010000281.1:0-3174 GCA_964487765.1 uncultured Devosia sp.
ATCTGCGCCTATTCGGGCACGCTCGGGCCCAAGATCAAGGAAGGCGACCGGCAGGCGCCCGAGGGCTTCTACAACATCACGCCCGGGCTGATGAATCCGAACTCCAACTACTATCTGAGCTTCAACACCGGCTTTCCCAACAAGTTCGACCGCGCCTGGGACCGCACCGGCTCGGAGCTCATGGTGCATGGCGATTGCTCGTCGCGCGGCTGCTATTCGATGACCGACGAGGCCATCGCCGAAATCTATGCGCTAGTGCGCGAGAGCTTCGCGGGCGGCAATCCGGTCGTCCAGATGCAGATTTATCCCTTCCGCATGACGCCGCAGCGCATGGCGGCCTATGCCGACAATCCCAATTTCGAGTTCTGGCGCAACATCAAGGAAGGCTACGACCGCTTCGAGATCGCCCGCGTGCCGCCGAGTTGGGACGTGTGCGAGAAGAAGTACGTCTTCGACCTCAGGCGCGAGGACGGCATGCCGCTCGATGCGGCCGGCGCCTGCCCGCCGCGCACCAATGACGCATTGCTGACGGCCCTCCAGGTCAGGCAGGCCGCCGACGAGGCCGCGTTCAAGATGGAGGTTGCCGCGATCGGCGAGCGCGAGGCCAAGCAGGCGGCCGCCGCGCAGGCCGAAGCCGATGCCAAGGCCGCGGCCAAGGCGCGCGGCGAGGCAATGGGCAATTTCGTCAGTGGCCTGTTCGGCGGCGGGGAGGCGACCCCCTCGGGCAGTGCGCCCGCGTCTCCGGCCGAGCCCGCACCCATGCCGCTCCCCGCACCCAAGGGCATCTGACGCCTCCAATTTTGACACGATCGGCAGTAAGATTGCCGCGATGTTTCGGGCTTTCCTGTCGTGAATCGCACCCTTGCAGCCGTGGCCGCCGGCCTCTGTCTGGTCGGCGTTCTGGCCGTCGCCGGCCTCGTCTGGCCAGTGCTGAGCGGCTATCTTGGTCCGCGCGGAGATATCGAAATCAGCGAGACCGTCTACGACCGCACCAGATTGCACACCGACCTCGCCGATGCGGGCCTCAGCCTCGGCGACGACGCCTATGTGCGCATCTTCAAGCGCGAGCATCTGCTCGAGGTCTGGATGCGCGGCGAGGGCGAGCGTTTCCAGCTCTTCCGCTCCTATCCGATCTGCCGCTATTCGGGCGAGCTCGGCCCCAAGCTCGCCGAAGGCGACAGGCAGGCGCCCGAGGGCTTCTATCGGGTGAGCAGCAAGCAGCTCAATCCCAATTCGCGGCACCATTTGGCGTTCAACATCGGCTTTCCCAATGCTCTCGATCGCGAGCTCGGCCGCACCGGCTCCTTCCTCATGGTGCATGGCGGCTGCAGCTCGGTCGGCTGCTACGCCATGACCGACGCGCAGATCGACGAAATCTACGCCGTGGTCGAGGCGGCGCTCGACAATGGGCAGGACGAAGTCGATGTCGCGATCTTTCCCTTCCGCATGACTGAAACGGCGCTCCAGGCGACGGCCCGCAGCGAGTGGTCGCCCTTCTGGCACAATCTCAAGCAGGGTTTCGATTTGTTCGAACAGTGGCGCGCTCCGCCCCAGGTCGCCGCGTGCAAGGGCAGTTACGTGTTCGGCGACGCGGCGCGTAGCGAGGACTGCACACCGATTTCGGGATGGGCCTGATGGACCGGCTGATTGCTCTGCTTGCCGCTCTGGTCGGCCTCATCGCGCTGGGCGGCGCCCTGCTCGTGCATAACAGCGCCACCGCGACCATGGAGCGGCAGGCCAGCGAGATCGCCGCGCTCAGGCAGGCGCTGCAGTTGGGCGCTCCGGCGCTCGCGCAGACATCCGCGCCGCCTCCTGCCGCAACCGATACGGTCGCCGCCGAAACCATTGCCGCCCTCGAGGGTCGCGTCGCCGCGCTCGAGCAAACTACAAGCGAGCAGGCGAGCGACCTCGCCGCCGCCCGCGCCGCGCTCGAGGCGCGCCCCGACCCGCTGACGTCCGGGCCCGTCACGGAGGTTGCCGTGGCCGAGCAGCCCGCCTCGTCCGACCGTCCTGCGGCCTATGCCGAGGACGGGCCGACCACCGATTGCATTCCGCTGGGCACCCGCTTCATGTCGCAGCCGGGCGACAGCTTCCCCATCTGCAAGACCAGCGTCGTCATCAAGGTCTCGGCGGTCAGCGAAGGCAGCGCCATCGTCGAAGGGGCGGGCCCCGTCGCCGCCGGCGGCTTCGCCAACCTCCCCGTCCAGGGCTGCACCGTCATGGTGTTCACCGCCGACAGCGCCGGCTTCGCCGAAATGCGCGTCAGCTGCGTGTAGGTTTCTTGGTTAGACCGTCGCTCCAGAACGGAGCGGTGCGCACATTTTAGCGGCGCGGCTGGGCGAATGACGTGCTGCGCCGACCGGCGCTGGTGGTGCCCATGCCGGCGCTGGCGGCTCCGTCATCGTCCGCCGGAGCCGTCGCCGGCTGGCCGTCGGGCCTGATCGTGCCCTTGTCGAGGTCGATCGAGAGTCCGGCGCCGTCCAGCTCGGCGCTGGCGCGTCGCCAATGCTCCTCCTGCCGCCCCTCGGGGCGGCCCTCCTGTTCCCAGATGGCGTAGGCGCGCTGACGGATTTCGTCTTCGTTGGGCATGGCTCATCCCTCCTCCACACGCCTATGACGCTGGTGAAAGGAAACGGTTCCGACCGGGCATCCCAAATTGCGCGCCCCGGGACAGCGTGATCCGGCGCACAGCAAAGGGGCCGGTCGCCCCCCGCGCCGGCCCCTTTTGTAGTTGCTGTCGCCGTCCGGCTAGAAACTGCCGTGACAGTGCTTGAACTTCCGGCCCGAGCCGCACGGACAGGGGGCATTGCGCTGCACGCCGACGAGAAGCTTGGGATCGATCGGCCGCAGCCGTGGGTCGGCCTCGGCGACGTCCGTCGCGCCCGATGCTCCCGCCAGGGCACCTACCGCCGCGAGGCGGCCGCCGATGGTTCCCGAAACCTGCGAGGTGGCGTCGTTCTCGCCTGTCGTTGGGTCCATGTGGATTTCGCTGAGGCGGCTCAGGTCGGGCGTGGGCGGCGGCTCGGGCGCCCGCATTTGCACTTCGACGAAGCTCAACTGCTTGATCACCAACTCGCGCATGTCGTTGAGCAGCTTCTGGAACAGCTCGTAGGCTTCCTGCTTGTATTCGTTCAGCGGATCGCGCTGGGCGAGGCCGCGCCAGCCCACCACCTT
>CAZASR010000282.1:0-3066 GCA_964487765.1 uncultured Devosia sp.
TTGATTCCGCGCGTTTTTCGCCGCCGCCCGCCGGCATCATCACCGCTTCGTCGACGCCGAGCATCGATTGCGCATGCTCGATCGCCTCGAGCTTGCGCCCGAGTTCGGCGAGCTTCCCGAAAGCGGAATTGGGCACGGCCATGAGATTACCTCCAAGCAGAGAGGCAGCCTTTAGCGGGGGTTACCGCCGAGCGCTAGTGACGCGCTTTGCCCAGCGCAATGCCGAGCGCGATGCCAATCGCAACGCCGATGCCAATCCCCATGGCGAGATTGCCGAGCGCGACTCCAATGGCTGCGCCGATGGCAGCGCCAAGGCCAATGCCGAGTCCGAGGCGCGCATTGCCCTTCTTTTCGGTTTCGGTGTGGTCGTCGCTCATTGACCCTCGAACTTCCTGCGCTGATCCATCCGCTCCCAAACATAGCCGGCGATAGCGCCAGCGGCGACACAGATGGCAATGCCGATGGCGGTGTTGCCGGCCGACCAGCCGAGGACGGCGCCGAGAATGGCTCCGCCGACGACACCACAAAGCACTTTGAGGTTGGGATTCATCGCAAGTTCCTTTCGTCGCCCAACACACATAGGCCTGATCCGTTGCGATAAAAGGGGATGGGGCGCAGCCGGGGAGACTGCGCCCCTCAGAGGAGGCGGATCCTTCTGGATGTCGCCTTCGGACCAGCCCGCGCCAATGGGGGATTGCGCGGGCCGGAGGCTCTTGCCGGCTAGAAGGGCAGGATCGCGTCGGCGATCTGCTGGCCGTAGCGCGGCTGCTGGACGTCGGTGATCTGCCCCCGGCCGCCATAGGCGATCCGCGCCTCGGCGATCTTCTCGGACAGGATCGTGTTGTCCGACTGGATGTCCACCGGCCGCACGATGCCGGCGACGATCAGGTCGCGGACCTCGAAGTTCACCCGCACTTCCTGGCGTCCCTCGATCACCAGATTGCCGTTTGGCAGGACCTGCGTCACCACCACTGCAACGTTGGTCTTGAGACTCTCGCTGCGGTTTACCGAGCCCGTGCCGCCGTCGGTCATCGTGCCGCCGGTGGAGATTCCGCCGGTGGCATCGAGGTCGACGCCGGGGAGGCTGGAACCAAACACCGAGCCAAGCGAGGTGCCCACATTGGCCTCGTTGCCGGCACTGCGCTTGCGCGCCGTCGCGTTGGAGATCTGCGCGCTGTCGTCGATGGTGACGACGACGGTGAGGATGTCGCCGATGCGGTGGGCGCGCTGATCCTTGAAGAAGCCCCGCGCCTCGGTCGAGAACAGCGAATTGGGCTGATAGCTGGCAGGTACGATCTCCGGCATGGGCATGTTAACCGCCCTGTAGCCGGGCTGGGCCGTGGGGTTCTCGATGGCGCTCAGCTTCGGGGCTTCGCCGACGCGGGAGAGCTGGTCGAAGCTGGCGCAACCGGCGAGAAGTCCAACCGTGGCCACGGCCGCGACGAGTTTGAGGATTTGCATCGGTGCTCTCCTAGAGGCCGGCGACATTAGTGACGGTTGGGGTGACGATCTCGACCACGCCATCGGCGCGAGCGGTGCCGTGGAGGATCTTCCTGGTGACGGTGTTCAGAACATCCACGGGCTCGCCCACCGCGGCGGTGGTGAGGGCTGTGCCCCTTACGGTGAGTGTCATCGGCCCCGAATTCAGTACGACCGTCACGAGCGTGTTGCGATTAACCACCTTTGGTTCGGTGACGTCGCTCGCCTTGAGCATGATGCCCCCGCGCGTCTGGCGCACGAGCTGCTTGCCGAGCAGTTGCGTGAGGTCGGCATAGCCACCGGCATCGGCGGTCGCGAGCGGCACTTCGGCAAACTCGAAGTCGGACTCGGTGAGGATCGTGCCGGCGGGCAGCGTCTGGGCCAGGCGCGGGGCTTCGGTCATCAGCCGGATCGTCCCGCCCAGTTCGACCGGCTGGTCGATGCCGGCGATCATGAAGCGAGCGGAAAAACCATCATTGCCGGGTGTGTAGCGGAGGCTGACAAGCGTTGCCGGATCATCGACCGCTTCCGCATCGAAGCTCACGTCGGCCAGATCGAAGCGGAGCTGGGCGGTCACTTCGCCCGAGACGATACCGCGGCGCTCCAAATCCGCATCGATCAAGGCCTCCAGCATCACCGGGCCGACGAGGGTCGAGGCGCGGGCCACACGCACACGGGTGTAGCCCACATTCTCGAAGTCCGTGAGGCCGGCCATCGCCGCGGCGCGCTCGACATCGGCGAGTGGCACGACGCCCGAGGTGCCGGGGGCGGGCGCCATAAAAATGCCGGTCTCGGCGAGGCTGCCCGCTCCTTCGAACATGTCGCCGATGGTGACGATGGCCTTGTTGACGGTGATGTCGCCCCTGAGCGTCGGCATGGCGAGCGCAGCCGAGGCGGTGAGGAGGGTCGCGAGCAAGGCGAGGGTGAGTTGGGCTTTCATCGTCTATCTCCTCAACGCAACTGGCTGGTGGCCTGGAGCATCTCGTCCGCGCCCGAGATCACGCGGGCATTCATTTCGTAGGCGCGCTGTGCCGCGATCAGATCGGCGATCTCGGTGACCGGATTGACATTGGCGCTTTCGAGGTAGCCCTGCAGTACGGCACCCATGCCTTCGCTATTGGGGAGCCCCGCCTGGGCCGGACCACTGGCCGCGGTCTCGACGAAATTATTGTCGCCGATGGCCTCAAGGCCTTCCTTGTTGGCGAACCGATAGAGCTGGAGCTGCCCGAGCTGCGTGGGAGCGCTGTCGGTGCCGATATAGGCCTGGACAATGCCATCGGCGCTGATCGACAGGCTGTTGGCGTCCTCGGGGATGGTGATACCCGGCTGGATCTGGTAGCCGTCGACATTGACCAGAAGCCCCGTGGAGTCCCGTTCGAACGAGCCGTCGCGCGTATAGCCGGTGCGGCCGTCGGGAAGCTGCACGGCGAAGAAGCCTTCGCCGCGGATGGCGACGTCGAGCTGCTTTTCGGTGGGTGTCACGTTGCCCTGGGTCATGATGCGGGGCGTTGCCGCGGTCCTGACACCCGAGCCGATCTCGATGCCGACCGGCGCCTGCGTGCCCTGGTCCGACGTCGTCGAGCCGGC
>CAZASR010000283.1:0-3063 GCA_964487765.1 uncultured Devosia sp.
GACCGCCGCGGCCCCGGCCCCCTCACCATCGACGGCGACCTCGTCGCCCGCTCCGTCGACGACGGCCGCGGCAGCAAATACAGCGTCGGTGAAAGAGTATTCCACCTCAAATTCGGCTACGGCCGCATCGAATCCATCGAAGGCAACAAACTCAGCATCGACTTCGAAAAGGCGGGAAAGAAGAAGGTACTCGATAGCTTTGTGAACAGGGGATAGCGACCTGATGTCGGGTCGCTCCCTGACCGCGAAGCGTTGGGCGAAAGGGCCAGCGCCTACCCCGCGCACTTCGCCGCGATCTCATCGAAGAACCCGTCGGCCAGCGCCTCGAAGCGCTGGCGGTCGAGGGCGATCTTCTCGCCGATCGCGATGCCGGTGAGCGATTTGGCGGGATCGTATTTGATCGTGTTGTCGCGGGTCATCACGCCGTCGTTCTCGAGTAGGGAGGCGGCGAGCATGCGCACTTCGTTGAGCGGGTTGCCGTCCTTGCCTTCCTTGCCGCGCAGGCGGTGCATGAAATAGTGGTCGAGCGCGAGGACCATCGTGTTGAAGAATTCGGGCGCGAAGGCCTCGACCTCCTTGCCGGCTTTCCTCGCCAGCGCGTCGTAGAGTTTCAGTTGCCGCTCGGCCCGCTTGCGGCAGGCCATGATGAAATCGAGCGAGTAAGTGGCGCGTCCGAGCATTTTGGTCTCCCTATGCGGTGTCACGATATCACTGCCTCAATGTCGTGCATGCTTTCCCGCTTTCGACAGGGTTGACGACCCATAAGTGTTCGCTTATGACTTACTCATAAGCCATCGCTTATGGGATACGCCATGCACGTCGAACCATCACAGCCCGATATCGGGCTCGTCATGCGCACGCTCGCCGACCCCACCCGCCGCTCGGTCTATGAGCGGCTGGTGCGCTCGGGCGAGGCGGCCGTCATCGAACTCACGCGGACGGGCTCGGTGTCGCAACCCGCCGTTTCGCAGCATCTCAGGACGCTGCGCGAAGCCGGGCTCGTCACCGAACGCCGCGAGGGCCGCACCACGCGCTACCGCGCGCAACCGGAGGGCCTCGCCCCTCTCATCGACTGGCTCGATGTGTATGGCGTCTTCTGGCGCGATCGCTTCGATGCCCTCAAATCCGTCCTCAAGGAGATCGACCCCAAATGACTGCCGTTCCAAAACCGCGCACCCGCGCCATCGTCGTCGAAGAAACCGTGCCGCACAGCCCCGAGGTGATCTGGAAGGTGCTCACCAGCCGCGAGCTGATCGCGCGGTGGCTGATGCAGAACGATTTCGAGCCCGGCGCGGGCAAGAGTTTCACCATGCACGCCAGGCCGATGGGCGATTGGGACGGGACCGTGTCGTGCACGATCTTCACCTTCGATCCGCCGCGCGAGCTGAGCTACAGCTGGGTCGGCGGCTCGAACAAACCCGGCGCGGCCGCCCCTTCGCTCGATAGCACCGTCACCTGGACGCTGACGCCGGTGGCCGATGGAACGAGCGTGCGGCTCGTCCATGACGGGTTCGTCTCGCCGCAGAACGATGCGGGCTACGAGGCGATGAGCACGGGCTGGGCAAATGTCGTGAAGAAAATCGCGGACATCGCCTCCGGGCTCTGAGCGATAAGGCGGCGCCCTACCCTTGCGGCGTCGCCACCTGCTTTTCGGGGCGCACCTTGCCCAGTTGCCGCTCGCGCCAGATGATGAACAGGCCAGACCCGACGACGACCAGCCCGCCCGCGATCATCTGCCAGGTCGGCACGTCGCCGAAGGCGAAGAAGCCGATGATGATGGAGAACACCAGCGAGGTATATTCGAACGGCGCCACCACGCTCATATCGGCGTGGCGATAGCTTTCGGTCAAAAGGATCTGCGCCGTCCCGCCGCAAATTCCGGCGCCCACCAGAAAGACCGTCTGCAGCGGCGTCGGCGTCACCCAGCCGAGGGGGATCGTCGCCAGCGCGATGACGCTCGAGCTGGCGAGAAAATAGAACACGATTGTCGCCGACCGCTCGGTGTCGACGAGCCGCCGCACCAGCAATTGCGCCACCGCGCCGAGGCAGGCGCCGGTCAGTGCCGCGCCCACGCCGATCGCCGCCGCGCTGCTGACGCCGCTCGAAAACAGCGTCAGGCTCGGCCAGGCGATGAGCAGCACCCCCGCCATACCGACCCCAACGGCGCTCCAGCGATAGAGCCGCACCGTCTCGCCGAGGAAAATCGCGCTGAACACCACGATCAGCAGTGGCATGGCATAGGTCAGCGTCGTCGCCTCGGGGAGCGGCAATTGCGTCAGTGCGAAAAAGCCGAAGCCCATCGAGATCGTACCGATCGAGCCTCGCGCCAGGTGGCCGCCGAGGTGCTGCGTCTTGATTCCCGCCAGCAATTCCCGCCGCCAGCTCAGCCAGGCGATCACCGGCACCAGCCCGAAGAACGAGCGGAAGAACACCAATTGCCCCGCCGGCACCCCCTCCGACGCCTTGAGCAGCGAGGCCATCGCCAGAAAGATGATGACCGACGTGACCTTGAACGCGATTCCAGTCAGCGTGTTGTTGGGAGCTGTCGTCAAAGCCAGGTCATCCGTCCGCCCCGTCTCTAGTCCGCCCCGCCCCCCGGAGCAACCACCTTGCCGTTGAACGCGGCCGAAGGCGCTACCCACAGCTGTCGGGGTACGATCCGCGGGAGCGGCCACAGCAAGGTCGGCGCAAGCTGATAGGGGCCCATTGCGCTGGGAAATGGCATCGTGCTCGCGGCTCAGCCCCGGACTCTTCCGCCCACCCACCATTGTCTTCCCAGCGAACGCTGGGACCCAACGCTCACCTCGCGCGACACTCCCTAGCGTGCCCCACCCCCCGCGACCCCCCAGCGCAAGCCGGGACCCAACCCTCCGCTCGTACGAACCCCACGTCCGTCATGGCCGGGCCCAGACCTGGCCACCCACCGGATTGAGCCGCGACAGCAGTTCAACCGTCACCACCCCACCCACCGCTGCGCGGTAGCGAGGAAGAGGACCACATCCGCGCATTGACCAAAACTTTCCCCCGCTCACGCCTGGGAGTCCTGGCCTCTCCAGCGTTATT
>CAZASR010000284.1:0-3035 GCA_964487765.1 uncultured Devosia sp.
TCGAGGGTTCGAATCCCTTCGCCCGCTCCAAATCTCATCGAGAGAGAACGCAACGAAGCCCGGGGCAGCCCGGGCTTTCGCGTTTTTCATGCCGGCTGCACGCGCTTGGCCGGTCCGGCCGAGCTGGCGCGGGCGACGAGGCGCGGGGTCACGACATAGTGCTCGGCCTTGTCGCGGCCGCCGATGCGCTCGATCAGCAGGCGCGCGGCCTGCAGGCCCAGCACCTGGCCGGACTGGTCGATGCTGGTCAGGGCGTTCTGCGCGAGGTCGCAATAGGAGGTGTTGTCGTAACCCACGACGGCCAGATCGCGGGGCACGTTGAGGCCGAGGTCGCGGGCGACGCTCAGGACTTCGAACGCGATGAAGTCGCTCCAGCAGAAGATGGCGTCGGGCCGGTTGCGCTGCTCCAGCATGTGGCGCGCCACCGTCTGAGCCTCGCGCGGGGTCTGGCCGGCATAGGTGACCTGGAGGTTGCGCCCCAGCCCTGCCGCTTTCATTGTCTCTCGATAGCCAGTCTCGCGCTGCATGGTGACCATGGCCTTCTCGTTCATGCTGATATGCTGGCTGAGGAAGGCGATACGCTTGTAGCCTGCCGCCACGAGATGCTGAACGACCAGCGTCGCACCCAGCCGGTCGTCGTTGTTCACGGTGTCGTAGTTGGTGTCCCCCCGGGGGTGGATGGCGATGATTGTGGTAGGAATGCGCGTTGCGATTTCCGCCAGCTTCGCTTCATCGATGCGGGAGCCGATGAGGATCAACCCGTCCATGCGACGGTCGATCATGGCTTCCATCAGCGCCGATTCGAGGGTCGGGTCCGACTCGCAGACGCCGAGCAGCAGCTGGTACTGGGTGCGTTCGAGCGCCGTGTTCACGCCGGCGAGGATGTCGGCGAAAAACGGATTGTGCAGGTCGGGGATGATGAAGCCGAGCGTATAGGTCTGGCCGCGCATGCCGCGCGCCGCGGCGTGGGGCCGGTAGCCCAGCCGGTCGATCGAGGCGCGCACGCGGGCGCGCAGCGCGTCACTCACCCCATAGGCGTCGCGCAAGACCTTGGAGACGGCCGCAACCGACACGCCGGCATCGCCGGCCACGTCGCGGATCGTCACCCGTCCTGATTTTCCTCGCGGCGCCAATCTCTTGTCCCCCGGATCTGGAGGCGTTTCTAGCAAAGCCGCGCGCCCCAGTCGAACTGAGCGATCATGCTCGGTGCTGCGCGATCGTGATGGATATTGCATGGAGATGCACGAAAAACCGCTTGAACTCGTCGCGTAGAACGGTATACGTAGAACGATAGACGTAGAACGATACACGGCAAGGGCATCGCGGAGCCGCAACAGGCCCCAGGGGAGGAAGATCTTGAACGACGCGATGCTCGCGGCCGGCAGTGCCGCTTTGTCACCCCGGCAGCAGTCCTGGACCGCCACGATGGTCCGGCCGCTCAGCGACAAGGGTGTCGAAACCCGCGCCTCGTTCCTGCGCCAGACGTTCACGCTTTCCTCCCCGGGCGGGGCCGGGATGTTGCGTATCAGCGCTCTCGGCCTCTACCGGGCCTTCATCAACGGCAAGCGCGTCGGCCACGACCAGCTCACGCCCGGCTGGACGGTCTATGGCGAACGCCTCAGCTACCAGACCTATGATGTCACCGACCTGCTCGCCGCGGGGGAGAACACCATCGACATCTGGCTGGGCGATGGCTGGCTGCGCTCGCAGATGGGCTGGCGCGACAATCATTCGCTCAATACCTGGGGTTCGGAAATCGGCGCTATCGCCGAGCTGAGGGTCGGCGACAAGCTGGTTCTGGTCACCGATACCAGCTGGAAAAGCGGCCTGCTGCCGATCACCAAAAGCGGCATCTATCTGGGCGAGCACTACGACGCGCGCGAGGAGGCGCTCCATGCCGATCAGGGCAGCGCGCCCATCGCCGATTTCGACGTCGCCCGGCTGATCCCGCACGAAGTGACGCCCGTGCAGGAGCTCGAGCCGTTTGCGGTGGCCAACAGCTTCACCGATGCCGAGGGGCGCACAATCTATGATTTCGGCCAGAACATTGCGGGCTATGTGAGCTTTGTCGTGCGCGGCGAGCGCGGCGCCAGGGTCACCGTCGAGCACGCCGAAATCCTCGACAAGGACGGGCAGTTCTACAACGTCAATTACCGCACGGCGGAAGCGCGGATCGACTACACGCTCAGGGGCGGCGGCGAGGAAAGCTACACGCCTACCTTCACCTTCTTCGGCTTCCGCTACGTCCGCGTCACCCTCACGGGCAAGGCCGAACTCGTCTCGATCAAGGCGATCCCAATCACTTCGGCGATCACACCCACGGGCAGCTTCTCGTCGGCGCATCCGCTGGTCAACCGGCTGGTGCAGAACACCATCTGGTCGCAGCGCGGCAATTTCATCGAGGTCCCGACCGATTGCCCGCAGCGCGACGAACGCTTCGGCTGGACCGGCGACGCGCAGGTGTTCGCACCGACCGCGTGCTACCTGCATGAAAGCCACGCCATACTCGCCAAATATCTGCGCGACGTCATGGCCGACCAGCGGCCCGATGGCGGCATCGCCCATGTGTCGCCCGATCCGTTCCGCAACAACACCGACCGGTCGTTCTACGGCTCGACCGGCTGGGGCGATGCGATCGTCATCATTCCGTGGGTGCTCTACACGCACTATGGCGACCGCGGCATCCTCGAAGAATGCTTCGACGCCATGCTGCGCTGGAACGACTTCGTGTGGTCGATCAGCGATGGCCCCATCGTTCATCCCCCGCACAGTTGGGAGGGCAGGGGCTTCACCTTCGGCGACTGGCTCCAGCCACAGGGCGATTTCGCCAAGCCCTATCCGACCATCGGCGACGATGCCGCGGCGACGATCTATCTCTACATCTCCTCGGAACTTATCGCGCGCATTGCTGAAATCATCGGCAGGAGCGACGAGGCGACGCGGATGCGGGCACGCGCCGAGCAGGTCAAAACGGCATTCCAGAAGGAGTTCATCACCCGCACCGGCCGTATCGGCTACAACGACCAGACCTCCTA
>CAZASR010000285.1:0-3029 GCA_964487765.1 uncultured Devosia sp.
GCTGCAGCAGCCGGATCGAGTGGAAGTAGCGCGCGCCCGGCCGCACCTTGAGATACCTCGAGGGCACGGTCTCGAGATTGTGGTTGAACACGTCGGGCCTTGCGGCCACCACGACCTCGAGCGCCCCGTCCTTGCGCAGGAAATCCGGGGTGAGCACTTCGATCGTGGTTAGCGGGGTTCGCCGGCGGATGGCACGGATGACTTCGGCGAAATGGTGGGCGCCGCCGTCTGGTAGGTCGTCCCGGTCCACCGAGGTGATTACGACATGGTGGAGGCCGAGCTTTTTGACGGCGTTGGCGACGTTCTCCGGCTCGTTCGGGTCGAGCGCCGTGGGAATCCCTGTAGCGACATTGCAGAAGGCGCAGGCGCGGGTGCAGATCTCGCCCATGATCATCATGGTTGCGTGCTTCTTGCTCCAGCACTCGCCGATATTGGGGCAGCCCGCCTCCTCGCACACGGTGACGAGATTGTTCTCGCGCACGATCTGCTGCGTCTCTTTGTAGACCGGCGATCCGGGCGCCCGTACGCGAATCCAGTCCGGCTTGCGCAGCACTTCGGTGTCGGGCCGATGCGCCTTTTCGGGATGCCGGATGCGCCCTTCGAGCAGTGTGACCACTGAGACTCCTTAACCGGCGATCAGCCGGGCAACGATAACCACAATGATGGCGCCGACCGTCGCCGTGACGATCTGGCTGACCCAGATGTTGCGGAAGGGAAGGTTGATCTTGAGAGCGCTGAAAATGTAGCCGCCCACGAAGGCGCCGAGGACGCCGCTGACCAGATAGGTCAGCAGGCCGCC
This sequence comes from uncultured Devosia sp., assembly GCA_964487765.1. Taxonomy (GTDB): domain Bacteria; phylum Pseudomonadota; class Alphaproteobacteria; order Rhizobiales; family Devosiaceae; genus Devosia_A. The sequence continues at coordinate 800 of CAZASR010000285.1, forward strand.
GCCCCCCACGATCCAGCTCGCGAGCCAGCCTGCGATCAGGCCGATGACCAGGAAGATGACGATGGCGCGTGCATTATTGTTGTCCAAGACCGGGCCTCCATCGGTGTGCTGCCGCTCGGGATAATTCATATCGAACCTCTCAACTGCCCCGTCGAGATATCGCGATGGAGCCCCTCACATGCAAGCGGCGCATAGGCGGCAAAAGGCGCGCCGGCCCGGTGGCCGGCGCGTCCCTTGAGGTTTGTGCCGCACTCAGGCGACGCCGTGGCGTCCGCCCGTGATCGCGCGGGCAATCGCAATGAGCAGGCAGGCGCCCACGATTGCAATGATGAGCTGCCAGACGATTCCTCCGGCCGTACCGCCGAAGATCAGCGTCAGCAGGAAGTTGCCGATGACCGCACCGACGATGCCCAGAATGATGTTCATCAACAGGCCCATGTTCGAATGCATGATCTTTTCGGCGATCCACCCGGCGATGCCGCCCAGAATGATCGCTAAAATCCAACCCACACCAACCATCAGGCTTCTCCTTTTGAAGTTGCGAAAGCAATGGAACGCGTGTGATTTCAATTGGATGCGTCATTCGGTCCTCAGGCCTTCGCACGCCTGCGTGTAAACAGCGCCACAATCCCCATGATGATCAGTCCAAAGATCAGTCCCGGGATGGCACCTGACATCAATGCCGTCCAGAATCCGGTCATGCCGGTGGCGTCCTGGCCGTTCAGCGTGACGGTCGCGAGATCCGGCGCCACCAGCTCGGTGATGCCGATGATGAGGCCGATCGCGAGGCCAAGCCCGAAGATGACGACGAAAGTCCAGCGTGCAGGTGTCATACAAGTCCCCCTATCTTGCGATGATGCGCGCCGCGATGATGACGATGATCGCCCCGATCACCGCCGTCACGAGGTCGCTGACCCATTGATTGCCGATCGGCAGCGTCACGCCCGCGAATTTGAGCACATAGCCGCCGACAAGCGCTCCGATGACGCCGACCACGAGGTTGCGCAGCAATCCGCCACCGCCCAGCACCAGGCTGGCGATCCAGCCGGCCACGAGGCCGGTCAGCAGGAAGATCAGGAGCGACTGCACTTCGGGCGACATCGGCGTCTCCGTCAGATGTTGAGCGCCCGGCCGTAAGCGTCCAGCACGCTCTCCTTCATCATTTCAGACAGAGTGGGATGCGGGAAGATGGTGTGCATCAGTTCTTCCTCGGTTGTTTCGAGGTTCATCGCCACCACGAAGCCTTCGATCAGCTCGGTCACCTCGGCCCCGACCATGTGCGCGCCCAGAAGCTCGCCGGTCTTGGCATCGAAGATCGTCTTCACCAGCCCCTCCGGCTCGCCCAGCGCAATGGCCTTGCCGTTGCCGATGAAGGGGAAGCGGCCGATCTTGATCTCGCGCCCCGCCTCCTTGGCCTTGGCTTCGGTCAGCCCGACGCTCGCGACCTGGGGTTCGCAATAGGTGCAGCCGGGGATTCTGCGCTTGTCCAAGCCGTGGACCTTGAGCCCCGCGATCGTTTCGACCACGATCACCGCCTCGTGTTCGGCCTTGTGCGCCAGCATCGGTGGCCCGGCGACGTCGCCGATGGCCCAAACACCGGGCACGTTGGTGCGGCCATGGTCGTCAACCACGATCGCCCCGCGCTCGATCTTCACGCCCACCTTCTCGAGCCCGAGATTCTCGGTGTTGCACTGGACGCCCACGGCCGAAATCAGCCGGTCCCCGGCGACGGTCTGCTTGCTGCCGTCCTTGAGCTCGACATGGGCGACGATGCCGTCCTTGGTCTTGTCGACCTTGGTGACCTTGGCCTCGGTCATGAACTTGATGCCGCGCTTTTCGAACCGCTTCTTGACGTGCGCGGCGATCTCGGCGTCCTCGACCGGCAGGATCTGCGGCAGCAGTTCGATGATCGTCACCTCGCTGCCGAGCGAGCGGTAGAACGAAGCGAACTCCATGCCGATGGCGCCCGAGCCCATGACGACGAGCGACTTGGGCATGGCGGCAGGCACCATCGCCTCGAAATAGGTCCAGATCCTGTCGCCGTCCGGCTCGATGCCGGGCAGTACGCGCGGACGTGCGCCTGTCGCGACGATGATGTTGGTGGCCTTGTACGTCCCAGCCCCCAGGGCATTCTTGGGTGGAGGCACCTGGGGCTGCATCGCCTTCTTCCTGGTGGGCTCGACCTTGATCTCATTGGGGCCGGTCAGCACCGCCTCGCCCCAGATCGTGT
>CAZASR010000286.1:0-3009 GCA_964487765.1 uncultured Devosia sp.
GGTCTGCAGGATGATGAGCGGCCACAGGTAATTATTCCAGTTGGCCATGAAGACGATGATCGTGGCGGCCGCGTAGGTCGAGCGCATCACCGGCAGATAGACGTAAAAGAAGATCTGCCACTCGTTGAGGCCGTCAATTCGCGCCGCGTCCCTGAGTTCGGCGGGGAACGCCTTTGTCGCCTGGCGGAAATAAAAGATGATGAAGATCGAGGCGATGCCGGGAAGCAGCACGGCCGTGAAGGTGTTGATGAGCTTGAGGCCCGCCATCATGATGAAGAGCGGCACCATGAGCGCGGCGAACGGAATCGACAGCATCAACAGCAGGAAGGCGAAGATGCGGTCGCGGAAGCGCGACTTGAACATCTCGAAGCCGTAGCCGGCCAGCGACGAGACGACGATCGTCAGCACCACGCCAACCAGGGCGAGGAAGGCCGAATTGTAGAACATGCGCGGCACGTCGACCGTCGTGAAGAAGGCGACGATGTTCTCGATGAGGTAGGTGCCCGGCGTGGCCTTGCCATGGGCGATGTCGGGCGACGTGTTCGTCGAGCCCACCAGCATCCAGTAGAACGGAAAGATCGAGATGAAGGCGGCGATGGACAGCGCGATGTAGAGCAGCGCGCGCCGCACAAAGCGGAACACCGGATCGAGCCGGAGGCTGCGCGGCTCGGCGCGATCCGAAATGGCGGTTGCCTGGGCTTCGCTCATGCGCGCCTCCTGTCACGCGCGACGAGGAATTGCACGAAGGTCAGGATGCCGACCAGCACGACGATGACCCATGACACCGTCGCCGAATAGCCGAAGCTGGGCATGAAGCGGAAGGTCAGATCGTAGATGTAGTAGGAGAGGGTCAGCGTGGCCTGTGACGGCCCCCCCTGCGTGATGTTGTAGGGCTCGTCGAACAGCTGCAACGTGCCGATGGTCGAGATCACGGTGGTGAACAGGATGACCGGCTTCAGCATCGGCAGGGTGAGATAGAAAAAGCGCGCCCAGGATGGCACGCCGTCGATCCGTGCCGCCTCGTAGATCGAGCGATCGACGTTCTGCAGCGCGGCGAGATAGAAGATCATGTTGTACCCGGTCCAGCGCCAGGTGATCGCCATGATGATGAGCACCTTGGCCCAGAACGGGTCGGTGAGCCACGGGATGGGCGCGAGGCCGATCGCCGACAACGCGACGTTGACGACGCCCTCGGCGCTGAACATCGACTTGAACAGCACGGCGTAGGCGACCAGCGAGGTCACGCAAGGCAGGAAGATCGCGGTGCGAAAGAAGCTCCGGCCCCACAGCTTCGAATCGTTCAGCGCCACAGCAAAGAGCAGGGCGAGAACGATCATGATGGGCACCTGCACCACGAGGAAGATCATGGTGTTGCTGAGCGCCCGCAGGAATACGGTGTCGGCGAACAGGCGCTGGATATTGGCCAGTCCGCCGAAGGAGAAGTTCATGCCCCGGCCCGTCTGAAAGCTCATCCAGAGCGACCAGACGATCGGATAGATCATGAAGATGCCGAGCAGAACCAGCGCCGGCCCGATGAAGAGCCAGCCGTTGATGTGCTCCCTGACGACGACGCGTGATGCCATTGCCGATCTCGCCCCTCACCGATCGCTGCCACCGCAGTGAGCCCGGTTGGATTGGTCCGGGCAAGGGGGAAGCGGGATTTCTCCCGCTTCCCGTTGGCCTTACTGCGTTGCCTGCGTCGCCTGGGCGTTGATGGCCTCGATGGCGGCGTCGATGTCGCCGCCTTCGGCGATCGTCGGCAGTTGGGCGGAGATGGCCGAGTCGACCTCGGAGGTGAAGATGCCGTAGTCGACGTCCGGCACCTGGGCGAGCCAGTTCGAGAAGTTCTGCCAGACAGGCTGCCCGCCGAAGAACTCGTCGCTCGACTGGTAAGCCTCGCCTTCGCGCGCCTGGAGCCAGGTACCCACGGCGCCCTGGTCGACGAGGATCTTCTGGTAGAAGTCGACGTCGCCGGCCCAGATGGTTTTGAGGAAGTCGATGGCTGCGGCCTTTTCGTCGTCGGGCGAAGAGGCGAGCACGTACCAGCTCGACCCGCCCCAGTTCGAGGCGTTGATCGAGCCTTCGACGTCGAGGCGCGGAACCGGGGCGACCGCCCACTTACCCGCGTCCGCGGCGGCGTTGGCCTTGATCGTACCGACGATCCACACGCCGATCGGAACACCGGCGACATCGCCGCCTGTGAACGAATTGGTGAAGTCGGTCCAGCCGGAAACGGGCTTGGCGAGGCCGTTGCTCCAGATGTCCTGATAGACCTGCAGCGCGGCCTTGAAGGTCGGGTTGCCGACCAGATTGAGCGTGCCGTCGGGGTTGAAGTACCACTGGCCCGCCGAGTTCAGCATCATGCGAATCCAGCCGACTTCGTTGTAGTCGATGCCGAACAGCTCGTGGCCGGTCTTTTCCTTGACCGTCTTGCCGATCTCGATCAACTGGTCCCAGGTGAGGTTCTGCAGGTCGTCATTGGTGAAGCCTGCTTCCTCGAAATAGTCCGACCGATAGAAGAAGCCGACGACGCCCGAGTCGAAGGGCAGTGAGTAGGACTTGCCGTCGACGGTCGCAGCCGCGACCTTGTAATTGGCGAACTGCGACATATCGATGGTGTCGCCGAGCGGCTCAAACGAGCCGGGGAAGGAGAGGAGGTACTTTTTGGCCTGGTCGTCCTGGATGAGGACGATATCGGGAAGGCCTTCTGTGGTGCCGGCGAGAAGCTGGGTCTGCAGCTTCTGGCGGATGTTGTCCTGGGTGTCGGCGTCGTCGATGATGATGTTCACATCGGGATGGTCGACATTGTAGCGAGCAGCAGCCTCGCGCATGGCGGCGCCGTTGAAATTGGTGTCCCAACACCAGATGGTCACGTCCACGGCATAGGCGGACGTGACAGCCAGCATGCTGACGCCCGCGACGGCAACGCCAAGGGTTCGGCGGTAGCCGCTAAAGTTGATGTGCATGTGATGTCCTCCCAGACATTGGAGGCGGGTCCCTCCTCGCCTC
>CAZASR010000287.1:0-2992 GCA_964487765.1 uncultured Devosia sp.
ACGGGCTCGCGCTCGACCGGCTGATCGACAACCATCTGACGATCCTGTTCGACGGGCTGAGCCAGCCGCACAGCGACAAGCGCTTCATGGCGACGTGAGGAGGCGGCGATGGAACAGGCAATCGCGTGGCTGATCGGGCTGCTGTCGTTCATTCCCGGCGTGGGCCACGAGTTGCCGCCGAGCTGGAACGGCTATGCCGAGGTCGACTATGTGTACGCGGCGGCGCCGAGCGGCGGGCGCATCGACCGCCTCATGGTCGCAGAAGGCGACCAGGTGAATGCCGGCGACGTGTTGTTCGTGCTCGAGGCGAGCCAGCAGCAGGCGCAATATGATGCGGCGGTCGCGCGCGCCGACGCGGCGCAGGCCAGCCTCGACAATCTCAAGACCGGCAGCCGCAGCGAGGAGGTGGACGTGATCCGCGCCTCGCTGATGAAGGCGGAGGCCGACCTGTCGCTGGCGCAGCAGAATTTCGCGCGCTCCGAGGAACTGTTCGGGCAGGGGTTGATCCCCCAGGCGCAGCTCGACCAGTCGCGCGCGACCCTCGCTGCGGCGCGGGCGGCGGTGGAGCAGCTCGAGGCCCAGCTCAAGGTGGCCGAGCTGCCGGCGCGCGACGCGCAGCAGATTGCGGCGGAAGCGACGCTGGCGGCGGCGCAGGCGGACGCCGCGAACGCCCGGGCCGCGCTCGACAACCGCACCGTGGTCGCGCCCGAAGCGGGGCGCATCGAGCGGCTCTATTTCGCTCAGGGCGAGGTCGCGGGCGCAGGCGTGCCGGTGGTCTCGATCGCCGGCGAGGCGGCGTTGACGGTCAAGTTTTACGTCAATGAGGCGGACCGGCCCGGCTTTCATCTGGGCGATGTGGTGTCGGTGCGTTGCGACGGCTGCGCCTCGGGCCTGACGGCGCGCATCGACTATTTTGCGTCGGACCCGCAATTCACGCCGCCGATCATCTATTCGCGCGACGAACGCAGCCGGCTGGTCTTCCTAACCGAGGCGGTGATGGAACAGCAGAACGGCGTTCTTCCAGGCCAGCCGGTGAGCATCGGGCGGCTCGAATGAGTACGGAACTGGTCATCGACGTGACCAACCTCACCAAGCGGTTCGGCGATCGCACGGTGGTCGATCACTTCGACATCCGTGTGCCCAAGGGGGCGATCTACGGTTTCCTCGGGCCGAACGGGTCGGGCAAGACGACGACGATCCGGATGCTGTGCGGTCTGTTGACGCCGGACGAAGGCGAGGGGACGTGCCTCGGGCTCGATGTGCGGCGCGAGGCGGGCCGCATCAAGGAGCAGGTCGGCTACATGACGCAGAAATTTTCCTATTACGAGGATCTGACGATCCGTGAGAACCTGGACTTCGTCGCGCGCATGTACCGGCTCGACCGGCGCCGCGAGCGGGTCGACGCGGCGCTCGCCGATCTCGGACTGGCGGATCGGTCGCGGCAGCTCGCGGGGTCGCTCTCGGGCGGCTGGAAGCAGCGGCTGGCGCTCGCGGCGTGCCTGTTGCACGAGCCGCGATTGCTGCTGCTCGATGAGCCGACGGCAGGCGTCGATCCCAAGGCGCGGCGCGACTTCTGGGACGAGATCAGGCGGCTCAGCGCACGCGGCGTCACGGTGCTGGTGTCGACTCACTATATCGACGAGGCGATCCAGTGCGACTTCATTACCTAGATCGCCTACGGCAAGAAGCTGATCGACGGCCGTTCGAGCGAAATCCCGGCGCTGGTGGGGCTCACCACCTGGCGCGTCGAGGGGCCGGACCTGGCCGGGCTCGAGGCGAAGCTCGCCGCCGAGCCGGGCGTCGAGCAGGTGGCGCGGTTCGGCGCGGTGCTGCATGTGTCGGGCACCGATGCGGCGGCGCTCAAGCAGGTGGTCGAGCGCTATTCGGCCGATGGCAGCTATCGCTGGAGCCTGCAGGTGGCGGGCCTCGAGGAGGCCTTCATCTATCTGATGGCGGGGGCGCGGGACAATTTCGCCGCCGACACGCCGCCCGGGATTGCGGCATGAGCGAGAGCGCTGCCAGGACCAGGGCGGACGTCTTGCGCGAACGGGCGGTGCGGGCCGGCGCGGCGCGGCGCCGCGCGCGGGAGGCTCGCGGCTCCAAAGCGGGCGGGTTCTCGCTGCGCCGGTTTGGAGCGGTGCTCTACAAGGAGTTCATCCAGATGCGGCGCGACCGCATCACCTTCGGCATGATGATCGGGCTGCCGCTGGTCCAGCTGTTCCTGTTCGGCTTCGCCATCAATGCCGATCCGCGGCACCTGCCGACCCTGGTGGAGGTGGGCGACAACGGGCCGCTGGCGCGCGCCGTGATCGCCGGCATGGCGCAATCGGAATATTTCGACTTTCGCGGCCAGGTCGCGGGCGTCGAGGCGGGCGGAGAAGCGCTGCGGCGCGGCGAGGCCAATTTCGTGGTGGTGATCCCGCCCGATTTCGAGCGCGACGTGGTGCGCGGCAGGGCGCCGGCGATCCTCGTGGCGGCAGATGCATCGGATCCCTCCGCGGTCGGCGGGGCGGCGGCGGCGCTCTCGGGCATCGTTGATGTCGCGATCCGCGAAACGCTGACGGGCCCGCTGGCGATGGGCAGCGCCACGCCGCCCTTCTCGGTGACGGTCCACCGCCAGTACAACCCCGAGGGCAGGACCTCGACCAATATCGTGCCGGGGCTGCTGGCGATCATCCTCAGCATGACGATGGTGATGATCACCGCCGTCGCCATCGTCAAGGAGACCGAGCGCGGCACGATGGAGATGCTGATCGCGACGCCCGTGCGGCCCTTCGAAGTGATGCTGGGCAAGATCCTGCCCTATGTATTCGTGGGCTATGTACAAACGGTCGTCTTCATTCTCGCCGCGCGGGCGGTGTTCGACGTGCCGTTCGACGGAAGCTGGTGGGCCTTCTTCGTCGGCTTCAACCTGTTCATCGTGGTGAACCTCGCGCTCGGCTTCCTCATCTCGACGGCGGCGCGCAACCAGATGCAGGCGATGCAGCTCAGC
>CAZASR010000288.1:0-2952 GCA_964487765.1 uncultured Devosia sp.
CGTCGCCGAGATTCTCGAGCGGCAGCAGCCAGCCCTGCTTGGCCCAGATCGGCACTTCATAGGTGCCGATGGTCATCACGTCGAACTGGCCGCCATTGGTGGCGATGTCGGTGGTGACGCGCTCGCGCAGGATGTTCTCCTCGAGCGTCACCCATTGCAGCTCGATGTCGGGGTTGGCGTCGGTGAAGTCGGCGGTCAGGCCCTGCATGCGGACCATGTCGCCATTGTTGACGGTGGCGATCGTCAGGGTCTCGGCGGACGCCGAGGAAGCGAGCGCGATGGCGAGCGCTCCCGCCAGAAGCGGTGCAGATTTCATGGATGTCCTCCCGTTGAGCAAAGCGAGCATTTGCTTTGTGCGTGGGCAATTACTCATCAGGCGCTAAGCTTTGTCAAGCCGGCAGATGTGCGGCTGGCCTCGGCGCCCGTGCTTCTGCACAGTCCGAAACATGCAAAATCATCGTGATTATAAAAGCTTAGCGGTCGTGCAGCAGGAGCGAGGCCGTCCGCTCGTCGGTGATCAACCCGTTAACGAGGCGCCGGTTCAATGCCGCGACAATGCCGGGCAATTTTTTCGCGCCCATGGCAAGTGCCACGACGAGCGAGCGCTCGCGCGAGGGCATCGGGGCGCTGGCGACGCGCTCGTTGGTCAATCCCTCGATCATCCGGCCCTGGCTGTTGAAGGCCCACCCCACGATCTCGCCCACCGCCCCCGCCTTCTGCAGCGCCTTGAGTTCGGCTTCCGTGATGAACCCGTCGAGATAGAGCGGCGCTTCAGGGCCGAGATCGCCGATGCCGACAAAGGTGATGTCGGCCCGGGCGGCCAGCGACAGGGTCTCCCTGACCATGGGTTGGCGCAGCAGCATCTCGCGCTCGGTGGCCGACGAGGCGATCACCGGAAGCGGCATGGGAAACATGCGCGACTTGACGGCATCGGCCATGGTGAAGATCACGTTGTAGTAGGACGCCGAGCCGTCCGGCGCGATGTTGCCCGTCAGCGACACGATCTTGTGCTGCGTCGCCTCCATCGGCGCGAGCTGCTCGATCGCCGCCTTGAGCGTGCGGCCGGTGCCGATCGCCATCACGATGGGGTCGGGTGCCTTGAGCCGCCGTTCGATCTCCGCTGCCGCGGCCTGTGCCACGCCGACAATTGTAGAATTCGATTCCGGATCGGACGGCGCGACTTCGACGAGGTCGAGGGCGAAGCGCTGCCGCAGCTTGTCGGCCAGTTCCATGCAGCGGCCGATCGGATGGTCGAGGCGCACCTTGATCAGCCCCTCGCTCACCGACAGCGACACCAGCCGCTGGGCCGTCTGCCGCGAGACGCCGAGCTTGCGGGCGATCTCTTCCTGGTTGTTGCCGGCGACATAGTAGAGCCAGCCGGCACGCGCCGCGTCGTCGAGCCGGTTGCCGGAAATGTCCTGTCGAGCCATGGGCCATGAAGAAGAGGCAGAAGTGAGCGCAATACTCAGGCAATGAGCAATTGCCCGCAAGGGCCTTTCGTGCCGCATGGTCTGCGAGCGGGGGAGCGCTCCTGGCTCAGCCCTCAGCTGGGCCCCACGCGACCGGGTTGGTGGGCCTGCTGTTGAGTGCCGTGCGGATGTCGCGTTCGGTGTCCTCGAGATGCGCGCGCATCGCCGCGCCGGCCGCCTTGGGGTTGCCCTCGCGGATGGCGTCGAGCACGGCCACATGTGCGGCAATGGTGTCGTCGATGGTGTGGCCCCGCGCATCGTGGCCCCGGCGCGTCAAATAGAAGCTGCGTTGCAGCGGCGCCGCCATCGCCTCGAACAGATAGGAGATCAGCCGGTTGCCGCTCGAAAGCGCCACCGCTTCGTGGAAGCCGACATCGCTCTGGTGGAAGCGCTGTTCCGTGCCCTCCGGGTCGATGCCCTTCTTGCCATCCTCGGCCGCCTCGCGCATGCCCTGGATGGCGCGTTCGAGCGATACCAGGCCGGCGCGCGTCACCCGGCGCGCGGCGAGCGTCGCCGCCTGCACCTCGAGCACGATGCGCAATTCGATCAGGTCGAACAGGCCTTTGGGGTCGTTCCGGATCACCGTCGACAGGAAGTCGGAGAAGGCGACGCCGCTCGGCTCGATCACCACCGCACGGCGGCCGCGGCCGACATCAAGCAGTCCGCGACCCGCCAGCATCTTCACCGCCTCGCGCACCGTCAGCCGGCTGACGTCGAAGCGTTCGGCGAGGTCGCCTTCGCTCGGCAGGCTCTGGCCCGGCGCCATCTCGCCGAGAATCATCTGGGCCAGGGTTTCGGCCACTGCGGCGGTGGCTGTCGGGGCCGCGGGGGGCGATGCGGACGAGGTTTTGGGCGGGCGCGTCATATCCCCTCGCATGTCTGACAACTTGGGCAGCATATCCGGTTTCGCCGCGAGGGGAAAGGGGCAGCACAACCCCTGATTTCGGTGCTCGAAAAAATTGAAAGCGCTTGCACGCAGGCGCCTCTAGGAGTTCGCGCGCCCCTGCCTGCCATGATCTCGCGGAAGGCCCGGTTTACTGCGCTTTACAAGAATATCTGACTACTCTAGCTTCCGCGCCGTGCAAACTTGGCACAATGAGCCGTGAAGGCTGGTACCGGGAGACGATAAACGGAACGGCAAACCTGCTCCTCCCGCGGGATTTTATCCCGCGCGGGATCAGGCCGTTCCGGAGCGACACATCGAGTCGCCCAGGAGAATCCCGGGAACAGTCCCAGCGGCAAGACAACCAGGCGGCAGCACGCCGCCCCACACACGTTCCCGGGAGGACGCTCGTGAAATCAGTTAAGCTTCTCTTGTCGGCTCTTGCCCTCGGCGCCGCCGCGCTGACCGGCCCGGCCTCTGCCCAGGACAAGGGCCTGATCGGCATTGCCATGCCGACCCAGTCGTCCCTGCGCTGGATTTCGGACGGCAACGAGCTCAAGGCCAATCTCGAGGCCAAGGGCTACACCGTCGACCTGCAAT
>CAZASR010000289.1:0-2879 GCA_964487765.1 uncultured Devosia sp.
CGCAATGCTTGTCGATCATCTCCTCGAAGGTGATGCCCATGGCTTCTTCGAAGGTCGCCGGCTTGTTGACGTGTCCCGACACGCACATCAGTTTCGTGCCCGTGTTGTTGGCCCGGCCAATGCCAGCGAACCAGGCGCCGCCGCGGCGCAGGATTTCGGGCACCACGGCGATGGATTCAACGTTGTTGACTGTGGTCGGACAGCCCCAGACACCCATTGCGGCGGGGAATGGAGGCTTCAGGCGGGGCTGCCCCTTCTTGCCCTCGAGGCTTTCGAGCAGCGCCGTCTCCTCGCCGCAAATGTAGGCGCCGGCGCCGTGGTGGACGATGATGTCGAAATCCCAGCCGTGGATGTTGTCCTTGCCGATGAGCCCGGCGTCATAGGCCTCCTGCACGGCGTGCTCGAGGTGGCGCCGCTCGCGGATGAACTCGCCACGTATATAGATGATGGCCGTGTGAGCATCCATGGCGCGACCGGCGAGCAGACAGCCCTCGACCAGATGGTGCGGATCGTGCCGGAGGATGTCGCGGTCCTTGCAGGTGCCGGGCTCCGACTCGTCGGCATTGACGACGAGATAATGCGGTCGTCCGTCGGACACCTTCGGCATGAAGGTCCATTTGAGGGCCGTGGGGAAACCGGCGCCGCCCCGGCCGCGCAGGCCCGAGCCCTTGACCTCGTTGGTAATCCAGTCGCGGCCGCGCTCGATGAAGGTCTTGGTGTCCTGCCAGCCACCGCGGGCGCGCGCGCCAGCGAGTGTCCAGTCGTGCTGGCCGTAGAGGTTGGTGAAGATGCGGTCCTTGTCAGCGAGCATTCTACTTCTTTCCGCCGAGCCGGCCGATGAGGGCAAACCAGATGAGAATCCCGACAAGCGCGGCAGCGGCGCTCACGCCCCATTGCGGGATGGGGAGGTTCAGAGCACCGGCGCCGAGATAGGCGACGACGAATACCGGGATCAGAACGGCGAAGCCGATCACGATCTCGCGGCCGGTGAGGCGTTGACGTTCGGCGGTCATGATGCTTCCCCCGACGGTGGGGCCTTCTTGGCGCGCGGTTTGCGCGGTGACTTGCCGCCATCGACCTTGCCCGCGGGCGACTCGGCCCCGGTCGCGCCCTCGCGCATGGCCCGGTTGGGTTCGCCATTGGCGTTGGCCGACTGGTTGGCCTGCTCACGCTCTGCGTCGGCCTTTTCGACCGAGGCCTTGGGCGCACGCTCGGGATCCTTGACGGCCGGAGCCGCTTCCTCGGGCACTTCACCGCGCTTGCGACCGGGCATATTGGGGGACTGCCCGGCTGCCGGCTTGGCGGCGGGCGCGGGTGCCTGCGGGGCGGGGGCCTCCGGTGGCGGTGGCGGCGGGAAGGCCTTGTAGGTGCGCACCGCGGTCGGCGGCTCGAGCAGCGTCGTCTGGCCGCCTTCGGCAGCCGAGTTCCTGCGCTCGATCTGCGTGCCGACCGGGATGGACCTGCCGTTGCCGGAGCGGAACGCCTCAATGATCTCCTCGAAGCGCTCGACGGTCAGATCTTCATAGGTGTCGTTGCCGATGCCGATCATTGGAGCGTTGACGCACGCTCCCATGCATTCGGTTTCTTCCCAGCTCAGCTTGCCGTCGGCAGAGATTTCGAGCGGATCGTGGGCAATCCTGTGCCGGCACGCCTCGATGAGATCGCCGGCGCCGCGCAACATGCACGGCGTCGTGCCGCAGACGATGATGTGCGCCTCGCTGCCCACGGGCTTGAGGAGAAACTGGGTGTAGAAGGTCGCGACCTCGAGGACGCGGATGTAGGCCATGCCCAGCATGTTGGCGACGGCCTCGATCGCGGCGCGGGTGACCCAGCCTTCCTGCTCCTGGGCGCGCCACAGGATCGGGATCACAGCCGACTGCTGGCGCCCTTCCGGATAACGCGCAATGACCCCCTCGGCCCAAGCCTGGTTTTCCGGGCTGAATGCGAACGTCGCGGGCTGGATTGATTCATCGGCGAGACGGCGAACAGACATCAGCGATCAACCTCGCCGAACACAATATCCAGAGAACCGAGCACGGCCGACACATCGGCGAGCATATGGCCGCGGGTCATCATGTCCATGGCGCTCAGATGTGCGAAGCCGGGCGCGCGAATCTTGCACCGGTAGGGTTTGTTCGTGCCGTCGGAGACCAGATAGACGCCGAACTCGCCCTTGGGTGCCTCGACTGCGCAATACACGTCGCCGGCCGGCACCTTGAAGCCCTCCGTGTAGAGCTTGAAGTGATGAATCAGGGCTTCCATCGACTGCTTCATCTCGGCGCGCCTTGGCGGCACGACCTTGCCATCAGTGGAGGTGACGGGGCCCTGGCCTTCCGTCGAGCTGAGGAGCTCAACGCACTGCTTCATGATCCGCACCGATTGGCGCATCTCGTCCATGCGCACGAGATAACGATCGTAGCAGTCGCCGTTCTTGCCGACAGGGATGTCGAATTCGAGCCGGTCATAGCATTCGTAGGGCTGCGCCTTGCGCAGGTCCCAGGCGGCACCGGAGCCGCGGACCATCACGCCCGAAAAGCCCCACTTCCAAGCATCCTCGAGCGATACCACGCCGATGTCGGCATTGCGCTGCATGAAAATGCGGTTGCCCGTCAGCAGCCCTTCGAGGTCGTCGCAGACCTTGAGGAAGGGATCGCAGAACGCGCCGATATCTTCGATCAGTTCTGGCGGCAAATCCTGATGCACCCCACCGGGACGGAAATAGGCCGCGTGCATGCGGCTGCCGGAAGCGCGCTCATAGAAGATCATGAGCTTCTCGCGCTCATCGAACCCCCACAGCGGCGGCGTCAGCGCGCCGACATCCATGGCCTGCGTGGTAGTGTTCAGGATGTGCGAGAGCAGTCGGCCGATCTCGGAATAGA
>CAZASR010000290.1:0-2876 GCA_964487765.1 uncultured Devosia sp.
GGCAGGACTTCGTAGGAGACGTCGAAGCTCAGGTCGGATTCGCCGTCAAGCACCTTGTTGAGGACGCTCTGGTCCTCCGGCAGGTCGACCCTGGGCTGCGCCGCGGCGCGCTCGGAGCGCTCGGTGAGCGCGTCAGAGACGGTCGTATTGATGGCGTCCTGCATCACCTCGGCCATGGCCGACTTGCCATAGACCTTCTTGAGGTAGGTGGTGGGCACCTTGCCGGGGCGGAAGCCCTTGATGTTGGCGCGTTCCTTGAGCTCACCGAGGCGAGCGTCGAGCCGGGTCGAGAGGTCGCTCTTGGGAATGACCACGCTCAGCTTGCGCTTCAGGCCTTCATTGAGGGTTTCGGTGACCTGCATAAGAGAGAATCCGTGATGTGTTTGTCGTGATGCCGCGGCGAACGGGAGACCGGCGAGCTGGTGCGGGTGAGAGGACTCGAACCTCCACGCCTTGCGGCGGCAGGACCTAAACCTGCTGCGTCTACCAGTTTCGCCACACCCGCACGCCCTGCGGCCGGGCTGCGCGGTCAGATATATGAAGTGGATGGGGCAGTCAAAGGCTGATCGGGTCCTCAGGACCAGTCGAGCAGGGAGCGGTGGAGGCCGACGCCGGCCATCATGCCGCCGAAGGTGGCATTGTTGATGCTGTGACGGGGGCCAGCGAGGTCGCCGGCGGCGAAGACCCCCGGAACGGTGGTTGCGAACTCCTCGTCGACCTTGAGGTGGGGGCCGAGGTGCGCCTCGAGGGTTTCGGCGCCGATATCCTCGTGCAGCCGGGCGGACGGAGCGATCCGCGGATGGGCCAGCATGGCGTCGAGGGGCACGTGCTTGCCGGAGTCCATCAGTGCGGCCGTGAGCTGGCCGCTGTCGTGAAGCAGGCGGACCACCCTGCCCTCATAAAGCCGGACGCCGCGGGCGGCGATCCTTGTCTCTTCGCCGGGCGGCAGGTCGAGGCCGTTGGTGAACAGCGTCAGATCGGCGGACCAGTCCCTGAGCAGCACGGTGGCGTGGAGCGAGGCGGGCGAGGAATAGAGCAGGCCCAGCCGGCCATCGGCGACCTCGTAGCCGTGGCAATAGGGACAGTGGATGACCGTGTTCCCCCAGCATTCGGCGAAGCCCGGAATCTCGGGGAAGTGATCGGTGACGCCGTAGGAGAGCAGAAGGCGCCGCGCCGGAAAGGCTTCGCCACCGAGCGTGCGCACGACGAAATCGTCGGCGACGCCGCCGATGCCGGTGATTTCGGCCTCGATATGCCGGGCGGTGGGATAAGCCAGCACATCGGCGAGCGCCTTGCGACGGATGTCGAGGGGGCTCACGCCGTCATAGCCGAGCACATTGTGGGCGGCCTTGGCATAGCGGTTGCGCGGGAGGCTGGTGTCGAAGATCGTCACCTTGCGCCGGGCGCGGACCAAATGGGAGGCTGCGACGAGGCCGGCGAAGCTGCCGCCGACTACAATGACGTCGTCCATGAGATCGTCCTTATGTAATGTTATTACATTCGCTTGCTGAACGCCGAAGCGGAAGTCAAGGGGCGGATGTGTCCGCACAAATGAGCGGCAGTCGTGCTCGAGCGGCGCGGCGGAACTGAGCAAGACGTGAGCGCATTGCTCAATTTGTGAGCATATCGGTTCAACCGCTGTTGATGCGAAGCGTGTGAAAGCGGCGGCAAGGCGTTGAGACCGCTTTTGTTCTTGCTTCACGAAAGCCGCTGGCACGGGCCGTGCATGCTGCTGGGCGAAACTGCAAGGCTTGAGTGGAGAGGGAAATGAAGAAGATCGAGGCGATCGTAAAGCCGTTCAAGCTGGACGAGGTCAAGGAAGCGCTGCAGGAGGTCGGGCTGCAGGGCATTACCGTGACCGAGGCGAAGGGTTTCGGGCGCCAGAAGGGCCACACCGAGCTTTATCGTGGCGCCGAATATGTCGTCGACTTCCTGCCCAAGGTGAAGGTCGAGGTGGTTTGCCCCGACGACCTCGCCGAGAAGGCGATCGAGGCGATCCGCAACGCCGCGCAGACGGGGCGCATCGGCGACGGCAAGATCTTCGTCTATTCGATCGAGCAGGCCATCCGCATCCGCACGGGCGAATCCGGCGACGACGCCCTCTAGGGCGACGGCGTCACCTCCAACACAACATTCAAACCGGGACTCTCAACGGGGAACACCATGACGACTGGCAATGACATCCTCAAGCGCATCAAGGACGAGAACATCAAGTATGTCGACCTGCGCTTCACCGACCCGCGCGGCAAGCTGCAGCACGTGACCTTCGACCAGACGATGATCGACGAGGACATCTTCGAGGAAGGCTCGATGTTCGACGGCTCTTCGATCGCCGGCTGGAAGGCCATCAACGAGTCCGACATGGTGCTGATGCCCGACCCGGACTCGGCCTATCTCGATCCATTCTTCTCGGCGGCGACACTGGCGATCAACTGCGACATCCTCGATCCACTCACCTACCAGCCCTATAACCGCGACCCGCGCACCACCGCCAAGAAGGCGGAAGCCTATGTGCGCTCGACCGGGCTGGGCGACAGCGTCTATTTCGGGCCGGAGCCCGAGTTCTTCATTTTCGACGACGTGAAGTACTCCAACACGCCCTACAAGGTCGGCTACCAGGTCGACAGCTCGGAACTGCCCTCCAACAACGACACCGATTACGAGCAGGGCAATCACGGCCACCATATCGGGCTCAAGAAGGGTTACTTCCCCGTGCCGCCGCTCGACAGCGCGCAGGACATCCGCGGCGAGATGCTGGCGGCGATGGGCGCGATGGGGGTACCGATCGAAAAGCACCACCACGAAGTCGCGTCGGCGCAGCACGAGCTCGGCATGAAGTTCGCGCCGATCATCAAGGCGGCGGACAATGTGCAGAT
>CAZASR010000291.1:0-2875 GCA_964487765.1 uncultured Devosia sp.
GGCTTGCCGAGCACAATTTCACATTTCTCGGGATGCGCGAATACCGGCTCGAGGGGGAGGGCGCCGAACGGCGCCTGGCGCCGCTGGTGACTTCAGGGATCGGCATCCTCGAGGACAAGAATTTTCACTTCCTGCGCGCCGGCACCGACTATGTCGAAATGACCGACCAGCACGTGGCCTGGCTCGCCGAGCCCGACCCCATCATGGTGACCAAGGCCAATGTGCGCACGCGCGTTCATCGCCGTGCCCACATGGACTATGTGGGCGTAAAGCTCTACCGCGAGGGCGGCGAAGTGTCGGGCGAACTGAGGATCGTCGGGCTGTTCACCTCGGCCGCGCTCGCAACCCGGCATTCAGAGGTGCCGCTGATCCGCCGCAAGGTCAGCGAGGTGATGCGGCGCTCGGGCTACGATCCGGGCGGCCATGCCGGCAAGACCCTGATGGCGGCGCTCGACTCCTACCCCCGCGACGAGCTGTTCCAGATCAGCCAGGACACGCTGTTCGAATTTGCCCGCGAGATTTCGGCACTCGCCGACCGGCCCCGCGTGCGCGTGCTGCCGCGCATCGACCGCTTCGACAATTTCGTGTCGATCCTCGTCTATGTGCCGCGCGAGCGCTACACCTCGGAGGTGCGCGGCGCGATCGGCGACTATCTCGCCGAAATCTATGAAGGCCGGGTCTCGGCCTACTATCCGCATTTTCCCGAAGGCGAGCTGGTCCGCGTCCATTTCATCATCGGCCGCAATGGCGGGCGCACGCCGCGCCCGAGCCGCGACGATCTCGAGGACAAGGTTGCCGATCTGATCCTGACCTTCGGCGACCGGCTGCAGATGGCGGCGCGCGACAGCCGCGCCATGGCGCCCTGGCTCGACGCTTTCTCCCCGGCCTACCAGTCGCGCAACACCGCCGCGCAGGCGCTCGCCGATATCGCCGTGATCGATAAGCTCGAGGGCGATACCAGCCTCGCCCTGAAACTGGTGGAACGCCCCGACGGAGACGGCGCCTATGGGCTCAAGGTCTATCACCGCGGCAAGCCCATCCCACTCTCAGACCGCGTGCCGATGCTCGAGAATTTCGGCTTCCGGGTGATCAACGAGCGCACCTACACCATCGAGCCCAAAAGCCAGGCGGAAGTCTATATCCACGACATGGTGCTCGACGCCATCGGCGCCCGGCCGGACGAGTTCGCGGCGCGCGCGCCTCTCGTCGAGGAGGGCATCCTCGCCGTCTGGCAGACGGATGCCGAAAGTGATGCGCTGAACCAGCTCGTGCTGAGCGCGGGGCTCGCCTGGTACGACGTCGCCATCGTCCGCGCGCTGATACGCTATTTGCGGCAGGTCGGCGTGCGCTGGAGCCGCGCCTATCTCGCGCAGGTGATGAACCTGCACCCCGACGTGGCGGGGGCGCTGGTGACGCTGTTCCATGCGCAGCTGGATGCCGGCTTTGCCGGCAATCGCGAGCGCGGCGCGAGCGAGGCGCGCGACGCGATCGCAACCGCTCTGCAAGCGACGCAATCGCTCGACGAGGACCGCATCCTGCGCCGCGTGCTCAACCTCGTCGATGCGGCGCTGCGGACTAATGCCTTCCAGCTCGACGGTGCCGGCAATCGCCGCCCGGCCCTCGCGATCAAGTTCGACAGCCACAAAGTCGACGGCATGCCCGAGCCGAAGCCCTACCGCGAGATCTTCGTTTATTCGCCGCGCGTCGAAGGCATCCATCTGCGCTTCGGTGCCATCGCGCGCGGGGGGCTGCGCTGGTCGGACCGACCCGACGACTTCCGCACCGAGGTGCTCGGCCTCGTCAAGGCGCAGCAGGTCAAGAACGCCATCATCGTGCCGGTAGGCGCCAAGGGCGCCTTCGTGCCGCGCATGATGCCCAAGGGCGCCGACCGCGAAACGATGCAGGCCGAAGGCACGGCGTGCTACAAGATCTTCATCCAGACCCTACTCGACGTCACCGACAATCTCGAGGGCAATGTGGTCATTCCGCCTCCCGACGTGAGAAGGCGCGACGGCGACGATCCCTATCTGGTGGTCGCGGCGGACAAGGGCACATCGAGCTTCTCTGACATCGCCAATGAGATCGCCACCGGGCGCGGCTTCTGGCTCGGTGACGCCTTCGCCTCGGGGGGCTCCAACGGCTACGACCACAAGCAGATGGGGATCACCGCGCGCGGCGGCTGGGAGGCGGTGAAGCGGCATTTCCGCGAACTCGATCGCGACATCCAGACCGCCCCCTTCACCGTGGTGGGTGTCGGTGATATGAGCGGCGACGTGTTCGGCAACGGCATGTTGCTCAGCCCGCAGATTCGGCTGATTGCCGCCTTCGACCATCGCGACATTTTCATCGATCCGGACCCTGATCCACTGGTCAGCTTCGACGAGCGCAAGCGCCTGTTCAACCTGCCGCGGTCGAGCTGGCAGGACTACGACAAGAGCCTGCTGTCCAAGGGTGGTGGCGTCTATTCGCGCTCGCTCAAGAATGTCGCCCTGTTCCAGGAAGCGCGGCGGGCCCTCGGCCTCGGCAACGATCCGGTGACGCCGCAGGATGTGATCAGCGCCATTCTCAAGGCCGAGGTCGACCTCATCTGGTTCGGCGGCATCGGCACCTATGTGCGGGCCTCCGACGAGACCGACGCCGAAGTCGGTGACAAGGCCAATGATGCGATCCGCATTACCGGCCGCGACCTGCGCGCCAAGGTGGTGGGCGAGGGCGCCAATCTTGGCGTGACCCAGCGCGGCCGCATCGAATATGCGTTGGCCAGCGGCCGGATCGACACCGACGCGATCCACAATTCGGCAGGCGTCAATGCCTCGGACATCGAGGTCAACGTCAAGATCGCGATGAACACGGTGATGCGCACCGACAAGCTGGA
>CAZASR010000292.1:0-2769 GCA_964487765.1 uncultured Devosia sp.
ACGCGGTGTTCTTCCCGCTGATCAGCGAGGACACGTTCCGCCAGGAGGGCTGGCACTATGAGGCCGACGGCACGCAGATGCCGCTTGCCTATAAAGGCGTCGTGTTCAACGAGATGAAGGGCGCCTACTCGTCGCCGGCGGCTCTGCTGGGCAAGGTCAGCCAGCTCTCGCTTTACCCCGATACGGCCTATGGCGTGAATTCGGGGGGCGATCCGAAGGCCATCCCCGATCTCACCTACGACTATTTCAAGACCTTCCACCGGCGCTTCTACCATCCCTCCAACGCCAGAATCGTGTTCTATGGTGACGATCCGGAGTCGCGCCGCCTCGAGATGCTGGATGAGTATCTGAGCCAGTTCGAGGCGCAGCCTATAAATGCCACCGTCGCGCTGCAGCCGCGCTTCCATGAGCCGCGGCGTATCCAATCCACCTATGCCGCGACCGCTGCCGAGCCGGGCAAAAAGACCGGCATGATCACTGTCAACTGGATGCTCGACGAGCTCGATGATCCCGAGACCGTGCTCGCCCTCAACGTGCTCGAGCAGGTGCTGGTCGGCACGCCGGCGGCGCCGCTGCGCAAGGCCCTCACCGATTCCGGCCTGGGCGAAGGGCTCACCGGCTCAGGGCTCGCCGACGATCTGCGCCAGCCCTATTTCACTGTCGGCCTCAAGGGCATCGACGAGGCCGATGGCGACAAGGTCGAGACCCTTGTCCTCGATACGCTGCGCAAGCTCGCGGCCGACGGCATTGATCCGCTCACCGTCGAAGCCGCGATGAACTCCTTCGAGTTCGCGCTCCGCGAGAACAATACCGGCTCGTTTCCGCGCGGCATGGCGCTGATGTTCCGCACCATGCGCAATTGGCTGCATGGCGGCGATCCGTTCGCGGCGCTGACCTATGAGAAGCCGCTCGAGTCCCTCAAGGCGAGGGTCGCGGCCGGCGAGCCGGTGTTCGAGTCGCTGATCGACAGGCATCTCAATTCCAATACCCACCGCGTCACGGTTCTGCTCAAGGCCGACGCCGAACAGGGCGCGCGCGAGGTGGCCGAGGAGCGGGCCCGGCTCGACGCGGTTGCCGCCGGTCTCGACGAGGCGGGGCGCGACGCGATCGTCGACATGACCGCCCGGCTCAAGGCGCAGCAGGAGGCCGCCGATCCGCCCGATGCGCTGGCGAAGATTCCGAGCCTCGGCCTCGCCGATCTCGACCGCAGCAACAAGCCCATCCCGATCGAGCGCGACACCCTCGGAGCGGCGCGGCTCTTCACCCATCCGCTGCCGACCAATGGCGTCATCTATCTCGACCTCGGCTTCGACCTGCGCCGCGTCCCCGCCGAGCTGTTGCCCTATCTCTCGCTGTTCTCGCGGGCCCTATTCCAGACCGGCACCGCCAAACAGGATTTCGTTTCGCTGATGCAGCGCATCGGCCGGTCGACCGGCGGCGTCGGCGCCAGCCGCTCCTTCTCGATCATGCGCGACACTGCCTCGGTTGCGGCCTGGCTCTTCATCCGTGGCAAGGTCGTGCCCGACAAGGCCGACGAGCTGCTCGCCATCATCACCGACGTGCTCACCACGGCCAATCTCGACAACCGCGAGCGCATCAAGCAGATGGCGCTCGAGGAGAAGGCCGGGTTCGAATCGAGCATTGCCGGACGCGGTAACGCCATCGCGGCAAGCCGCCTCGGGTCCGCGCTCAATCCCGCTTCCTGGGCCAATGAGCAGTCGAGCGGGGTGAGCTATCTGTTCTTTTTGCGCGAGCTGCTCAGGGACATCGACACCGAAGACGGCTGGCTCAAGGTCAAGGCGGCGCTCTATGCCATCCGCGATCTCGTCATCGACCGCAATTCGATGGTGCTCAACGTCACCACGGATGCGGGCCTGTGGAATGCGTTCCGTCCCAAGCTCGAGCGTTTCGCCGCGGCCCTGCCGACGTCCGAGGTCCCGCTGCGCAACTGGGTGCCGGCAGCGCCGCGCAACGAAGGCCTGACTTTTCCGGGCCAGGTCAACTACGTCGCCAAGGGCGCCAATCTCTATCCCCTCGGCTACACCCATAGCGGCGCCACCGCCGTCGCGCTGCGCCACCTCAACACCACCTATCTGTGGGATCGCGTGCGCGTCCAGGGCGGCGCTTACGGCGGCTCGGCGAGCTTCGACCCGTTCTCGGGCAATTTCATGTTCACCTCCTACCGCGATCCCAATCTCCTCAAGACGCTCGACGTCTACGACGCGGCGGCGGCGTGGCTCGCGCAAGGCATCGGCGAACAGGACCTCGTACGCTCGATCATCGGCGCCATCGGCGCCATCGACACCTACCGTCTCCCCGACGCCAAGGGCTTCACCTCGCTGATGTGGGAGCTCACCGGCAACACCGACGAAAATCGCCAGCGGCGCCGCGAAGAGGTCCTCGACGCCAAACCCGCCGACATCAAACGCTTCGCCGATATCCTGTGCGAACTCGCCAGGGCCGGCCAGGTCGTCGTCCTCGGCTCCGAACCCGCCATCAGAACCGCCAACGAAGAACGCGACAATTTCCTGAGCCTGACCAAAGTACTCTAACGCGGCGCCCACCCCCATCCCATTTGCCGGAACCCGAACCCACCCCCCCCCGCGCAGCCCTCGCCGTCGCCCCTCTCCCTCCTCGCGGCGACGCCGTGGGGACGGGGGTACCGCGCAGCGGTGGGTGGGGCGCCACTTGCACGAAGCGAGCAATCGGCCCGCCCCGCCAGTGACCAAAACTTTCCCCCGCTGACGCCTGAGAACACAGGCCTCTCCG
>CAZASR010000293.1:0-2701 GCA_964487765.1 uncultured Devosia sp.
AGATCGCTAGGCCCGAGGTCACGACGCCGCCGGGGCTGTTGATGTACATGTTGATTTCCTTCTTCGGGTTCTCGGACTCGAGGAAGAGGAGCTGGGCGACGATGAGGGAGGCCATGCCATCCTCGACCTGCCCGGTCACGAAGATGATGCGCTCCTTGAGCAGGCGCGAATAGATGTCGAACGCGCGCTCGCCCCGGTTGGTCTGCTCGACCACCGTGGGCACGAGGTAGTTGGTGAATGTGTCGATCGGATCACGCATGTCCTGATGCCCCTGAATGCTTGGATTTCGCCGAATCGCGGCGCGACCGGCCGAGGTGAGACGAGCCCGCGTTAAGGCGCGGTAAAGCCACAGATAGGCGGGACTGTGGCGGCCAACAAGGCGGGCACAGCGTTGTAGCTAACGTCGGCGGGCTTGCCGCAGGTAAGGAAGTTCCATTCTCCACATGATCACGAGCAAGCTTACCAGCAAGGCACAGACTACGCTGCCCCGGCCGGTGCGCCTGGCACTTGGGCTGAAGCAGGGCGACGAGATCGCCTACGAGATCGAGAAAGATCGGGTGGTCTTGCGCAAAGCGGGCGCCGAACCGGAGGACGATCCCTTCGCCGTTTTCGAGGAGTGGAATGGCGAGGCCGATCGCAAGGGGTACGCTGATTTTTGAGCGCGGCGACATCGTCCGCGTGCCCCTTCCCTATGCGGACCGGACGGCCGCCTACCACAGACCAGCGCTCGTGGTGGCCGGCGGGCTTGGTCTCGACGGCATCCTCGTCTGGATCGCGATGATCACCGCCGCTGAAAATGGGCGCTGGCCGGGCGACGTCCCGGTGGCGGACAATCTGGCGGCAGGCCTGCCCATTCCGTCCATCATCCGCACGTCCAAGCTCGCGACCATCGACGCGCGCCGAGTGGAGCGGCGGGGTCGGCTACCCGGAAAGGAAATGGCCGCCGTCGAGGCGCAGATCGCCGCCTATCTGGGATGGGAGGCGGGCTGAAGCAAGCGACCGCAAGGCTGGGAGGCTCGCCCAGTCGATTACCTTGACGGCGCGTTTTGGCGGCAGCAACCTAGTGGTAGGGCGCGGAAGGGGGAGTCATGAAACTCAGTGGAATTGCCGGCGCCGCGGCCATCGCGGCCTTCTGCGGCGTGCCGGCGCTGGCGCAGGACAAGCTGGTGACGGCGATGAACCCGCAGAGCGTGCTCGACGGGCTCGCGGCGGCCGGATACCAGGGCGCCGAGCTCAACAAGCTCAAGAGCGGGCGCAGCTCGATCAGCGTGCAGATCTCGGGCTCGCCGACCTATATCGACTTCTACGATTGTGCCGACGACATGACGGACTGCTACACGCTGCTGTTCGTGTATGCGATGGATTTGGCCGACGGCACGACGCTCGAGAAGGCCAATGAGTGGAACGCAACCGAGATCACCGGCCGCGTTTCGCTCGACAGCGAGGGCGATCCGGCGCTCGACTACGCCTTCTCGACCTATGACGGGGTGTCGCAGACGGTGTTCGAGCGAAACGTCAAGCTCTGGGACCGCAAGGTCGGCCACGTAAAGGACTTCTTCGATTTCTGACGCCTTCGCGATCGACGCGGCCACGCGTCGCGCGCGGGCCAACCCGCGCGACGCCGCCTTCTACCAGGATCCGTACAGCTTTTATTCGGCCCTCCACCGGGGCACGCCAACCTTCCTCTGGGAAGATTACGGGCACTGGTGCTTCACCGGCTTCCGCCAGGTGAATGCCCTCCTCCGCGACAAGCGTTTCGGGCGGCAGATCCTGCATGTGGCGAGCCGCGAGGAACTGGGTTGGCCGCCGCCCAAAGAGCACACGGCGGCGTTCGACCTGACCGAGAAACATTCGCTGCTGGCGCTCGAGCCGCCGGCGCATACGCGGCTCAGGAATCTCGTCAACCGCGCGTTCGTATCGCGCAATGTCGAGCAGTTGCGGCCCCGGATCGAGAAGCTCGCCAACGAGATCATCGACGGGTTCGAGGCGGATGGCGGGGTGGAACTGATCAAGGCGTTCGCGGCGCCGATCCCGGCGATCGTCATCGCCGAGATGATCGGGCTGCCGGCCGAGATGGCGCCGCAGCTGCTCAACTGGTCCAACCGCATGGTCCAGATGTACATGTTCGGCGTGACGCACGAAACCGAGCTCGACGCCAACCGGGCGTCGGCGGATTTCATGGCGTATCTGCGCGAAGTGATCGCGGAGCGGCGGCGGGCGCCGAAGGAGGACCTCCTCACCCATATGCTGACCGCCGAGATCGACGGGCAGACGCTCAGCGAGGGGGAGGTCGTTTCGACCGCCATCCTGCTGCTCAATGCCGGGCACGAGGCGACGGTGCACACCACCGGCAACGGCGTGAAGACGATCCTCGAGAGCGGGCTCGATCCGGCGCGGCTGTTTGCGGATGAGACGCAGACGGCGGCGACGGTGGAGGAGTGCCTGCGCTTCGATGCGCCGCTGCACATGTTCACCCGCTACGCGCTGAGCGATGTCGAGTATGAGGGGATGAGCTTCGCGAAGGGCGAGGTGATCGGGCTGATGCTGGGGGCGGCCAACCGCGACCCGGTGCGGTTTAGGGATTCGGACACGTTCGACCCGTTCCGCACGGACGGGCAGAACGTCAGCTTCGGCGCCGGCATTCATTTCTGCATCGGCGCGCCGCTGGCGCGGATCGAGCTGCAGGTGGCGCTGGCGACGC
>CAZASR010000294.1:0-2691 GCA_964487765.1 uncultured Devosia sp.
AGGCGATGATGCTGTTCCTGCTGCTCGCAAGCGATATCCTGGTGCGCTACCGGCTGCGCGTGGTGCGGGCGGGGGAGGCACCGGCGTGACGACGGACCTGATGATCGCCATCATCATCACTATCGCGGGGGCGGCGACGCCGATCCTGCTCGCTGCGCTGGGCGAACTGGTGGCGGAAAAGAGCGGCGTGCTCAATCTGGGCGTCGAGGGCATGATGCTGATCGGCGCGGTCATCACCGTCGCGGTGACGCTGACGACGGGCAATCATTTGCTGGCGATTGCCTGCGCGGCGGTGGCGGCCGCCGCGTCGTCGCTGATCTTCGGCGTGCTGACGCTGACACTGTCGGCCAACCAGGTGGCGACGGGGCTGGCGCTCACCATCTTCGGCACCGGCTTTTCGGCGCTGTTCGGGCAACCCTATACGGGGCAGGACGTGCCGCGGCTGCGCTCGCCCTTTCCCGATGCGCTGGCCGACCATCCGATCTGGCGCGTGCTCTTCGGCTATCCGCCGCTCGTCTATTTCGCGCTGGTCATGGTGGTGGCCGTATGGTGGTTCCTGCAGCGCTCGCGGCCCGGGCTGATCCTGCGTGCGGTGGGCGAGAACGATCTCAGCGCCCACTCGATCGGCTATCCGGTGATCGGTATCCGCTACCTGGCGGTTGCGTTTGGCGGCGCCATGGCGGGCATTGCCGGAAGCTGCTTCCCGCTGTTTTTGACGCCGCAATGGGTCGAGCGGCTGACCACGGGGCGCGGCTGGATTGCGCTGGCGCTGGTGGTGTTCGCGGCCTGGCGGCCATTCCGGCTCCTTGCCGGCGCCTATTTCTTCGGGCTGATGATGATCTTCGAGATCTATGCCAAGACCAACAGCGCGTTCCGCGTGCTGCCTTCGGAATTCTGGGCGGCGCTGCCTTATCTGGCGACCGTCCTCGTGCTCGTGCTGATCTCGCTTCGCCGCGAGGGCAGCACATCGGCGCCGGCATGCCTGGGCAAGCCGTTCGTGGCTACGGGCTGAGCGCCGAGACCGCCTACAGGGAAACGTCACAAGGGAGTTCGAAATGACGCAATTCAACAGACGCACGATGATAAAGATCGGTGGCGCCGCCGCGGCGACGCTGCCGTTTCTGGGCTCGCGTGCCTTCGGGCAGGAGAAGCTGAAGGTCGGCTTCGTGCTCATCGGCACGCCCGACGACAATGGCTGGAACCACGGGCACGACCGCGGCCGGCAGGAAATGCTCGAGGCGATCGGCGCGGACAAGGTGGAAACCACCGTCGTGACCAACGTGCCGGAGGGGCCCGACAGCGAGCGCGTGTTCCGCGAGCTCGCCCAGCAGGGCCACAAGCTGATCTACGCGACCAGCTTCGGCTTCGGCGATTATGTGCAAAAGGTCGCCAAGCAGTTCCCCGACGTGATGTTCGAATGGGCGACGGGCAACGTCACGCTGCCCAACCTGTCGATCTACAACGCCAAGTTCCATGAGGGGAGGGCGGTGATCGGCACCATCTCGGGCCTGATGACCAAGACCAACAAGCTCGCCTATATCGGCTCGTTCCCGGTGCCCGAAGTGCGCATGGGTGCCAACGCCTTCGCCATCGCGGCGCGCAAGGTCAATCCGAATGCGACGGTGAAGCTGGTCTATGTCGACAGCTGGTTCGATCCCGCCAAGGAGGCGGATACCGCCCGCGCGCTGATCGACCAGGGCGTCGACATCATCACGCAGCATACCGACGGTCCGGCGGCACTGCAGGTCGCGGAGGAGCGCGGCATCGTGGGCGGCTTCGGACAGGGCGCCGACATGAGCGCCTTTGCACCGAACGCGCACCTAACCGCGATCATCGACCGCTGGGGTCCGTACTACACCAAGTCAGTGCAGTCGGCGCTCGACGGGACGTGGAAGGAGTCGAGCTCGTGGGAGGGCCTGGCATCGGGCGAGGTCGAGATCGGGCCCTATAATCCGAAGATCCCGGAGGACGTCGTGGCGGCCGCCGAGAAGGTCAAGAACGACATCGCTTCGGGGGCGCTGCATCCGTTCGCCGGCCCGCTCAACGACAATACCGGCACCGAGCGCGTCGCCGCCGGCGACATCATCGACGACGGCGAATACTGGGCCGTCGACTGGTACGCCGAAGGCATCGAGGCGTAAGCCTTCGCAACAATTGGGGGGCGGGCCGGGTGGCCCGCCTCTTTCCAGGTGTGGGGTGGCTGACGGCCCCGCACCCGGCGCTCTGCGCCACCCTCTCCCCCGAGGGGAGAGGGGCGGATAGAACCAGAATTCCCGGTGGGAGCTGCCCTCGCCCCTCTGGGAGAAGGCGCCCTGCGAAGCAGGGCGGGTGAGGGGCCGGACGTTCGTCGAAAATGCCCGACTACGCGATCATGTGGGAATGGCTGTCGTTCGCCGTGCGGTGGACGCATGTGATCACCGCCATCGCCTGGATCGGATCGTCGTTCTACTTCATCGCGCTCGACCTGGGCCTGCGCAAGACCCCGAGCCTGCCGCCGCTGGCGCATGGCGAGGAATGGCAGGTGCATGGCGGCGGCTTCTACCACATCCAGAAATATCTGGTGGCGCCGGAATTCCTGCCCGAGCACCTGACCTGGTTCAAATGGGAGAGCTATGCGACCTGGCTGAGCGGCTTCTGCCTGCTCGTCATCATCTACTATGTCGGCGCCGATCTCTTCCTCATCGACAGGCA
>CAZASR010000295.1:0-2668 GCA_964487765.1 uncultured Devosia sp.
CAGCGTTGTCTCCGCCAAGGGCCTCGGGCTGACGTTCAAGACCAATGACGGCGACGTTGTCGCGCTGTCGGATGTCGATCTCGATATCGACAAGGGCGAGTTCGTTTCGTTTATCGGGCCCTCGGGCTGCGGCAAGACGACATTCCTGCGCGTCATTGCCGACCTCGAACAGCCGACATCCGGCACGATCTCGATCAACGGCATGACGCCGGCCGAGGCGCGCAAGTCACGGGCCTATGGCTATGTGTTTCAGGCGCCGGCGCTGTTTCCGTGGCGAACGATCGAGAAGAACGTCGCGCTGCCGCTCGAGATCATGGGCTATTCTGAAGCGGAGCGGCGCGAGCGCATCGCGCGTACGCTGGACCTCGTCAACCTCAGCGGCTTCGAGCGCAAGTTTCCCTGGCAGCTCTCGGGCGGCATGCAGCAGCGCGCTTCGATCGCGCGCGCGCTCGCCTTCGACGCCGATTTGCTGCTGATGGACGAGCCGTTCGGTGCACTCGATGAGATCGTGCGCGACCATTTGAACTCCGAGTTGCTCAAGCTGTTCGCGCGGACAAGGAAGACCATCGCTTTCGTCACCCACTCGATCCCCGAAGCGGTGTATCTGTCGACCAAGATCATCGTGATGAGCCCGCGGCCCGGCCGGGTCACCGATGTGATCGAGTCCACCCTGCCGCCGGGCGAGCGGCCGCTTGAAATCCGCGAAACGCCGGAGTTCCTTGCCATCGCGCATCGTGTGCGCGAGGGGTTGCGCGCCGGGCACTCCTACGAGGAGCAGGCTTGATGACCCGCGCGGGCGGCAACACGATACCGGTGCTGATCGTCCTCGCGGTGTTGCTGATCGTGTGGTACGTGGCCACCATCTTCATGAATGCGCCGTGGCAGGCGACGCTCTATGAACGCGCCGGCGCGACCGATGTGCCGCTGCCGCAATATCTCGGCGATCTGTGGAGCCAGGACAAGCCGATCCTGCCGGCGCCGCACCAGGTGGTGGCGGAAATCTGGCAGAACACGGTGGGGCAGGCGCTGACGTCGCGCCGGAGCTTCCTTTACCACGCCGGCATCACGCTCTCGTCGACCCTGATGGGATTCGTGTTCGGCACGGCGCTGGGGCTCGGGCTCGCGGTGCTGATCCTCCACAACGAGGCGGTCAACCGTTCGCTGATGCCCTGGATCATCGCGAGCCAGACGGTGCCGATCCTCGCCATCGCACCGATGCTGGTCGTCGGGCTCAATGCGGTGGGCGTGCAGGGACTGCTGCCCAAGGCGCTGATCTCGACTTATCTCAGTTTCTTTCCGGTGGTGGTCGGCATGGTCAAGGGCCTCCGCTCACCCGACCAGATGCAGCTCGATCTGATGCACACCTACAACGCCAGCCGGCTCGACATCTTCGTGAAGCTGCGCTGGCCGGCCTCGATGCCGTTTCTGTTCGCCTCGATGAAGGTGGGAATCGCCATTGCGCTGATCGGCGCGCTGGTGGCCGAGCTCACCAATACGGCCGGCGGCGGGCTCGGCGTGCGGCTGCTCACCGGCTCGTATAACGGGCAGACGATCACGCTGTGGGGCGTGCTGGTGGTGGCGGCGACACTGGCGGCGATCCTCGTGGTCGCGGTGGGGCTCACCGAGCGGCTGGTGCTGCGCAGAATGGGGCAGGCAGCGGCATGAGCATGTGGCAGCGCACGCTCGCAGCAATTGCCGGTGGTGCGGCCGCGCTGGCGGGAGCGCTCGCCCTGCCGGTTGCATCGACCCATGTCTGGCTGATCGTGTTCGGCATTGCCGGATTGCTGTCGCTGTCGCGCTTCGTGATCCGGCTCGGCTACTGGGCAGACGGCGCCCTCGCGGTGCTCGGGGCGCTGACCCTGCTCGCGGTGCTCAACGAAGTCGTCGCCTCGCTATGGCTGGCGCTGCTCGCGACGTGGCTGTTCGCCTGGCTGTTCGTCGACCGCATGGCCAATGCGATGGCGGGGGGTGAAGACAAGCTCCCGGGCGCCGGGCTGATCGTGCCGCTGGTCTTCGGCGTGACTCTGCTGCTGATCTGGGAGGTAGTGGTGCGCGGGCTTGCCATTCCGCAGGTGCTGCTGCCCTCACCCAGCCAGATCTTTACCCGCATCCTTAATTCGCCCGACACGCTATGGGCCGACTTCCAGCAGACCTTCCTCAAGGCGGTGATCGCCGGCTACGTCATGGGCTGCGCCGCGGGGTTCGTGGTGGCAATCCTCGTCGACCTGTCGCCGTTCTTGAAGCGGGGGCTGCTGCCGATCGGCAACTTCGCCTCGGCGCTGCCGATCATCGGCATCGCGCCGATCATGGTGATGTGGTTCGGCTTCGACTGGCCGAGCAAGGCCGCGGTGATCGTGTGCATCACCTTCTTCCCGATGCTGGTGAACACGGTGGCGGGCCTCAACGCGGCAGGGCGCATGGAGCGCGACATGATGCGCACCTATGCGGCAGGCTACTGGCAGACGCTGCTCAAGCTCAGGCTGCCGGCGGCGGCGCCGTTCATCTTCAACGCCCTCAAGATCAACTCGACTCTGGCGCTGATCGGCGCAATCGTAGCGGAATTCTTCGGGACACCCATTGTCGGCATGGGCTTTCGCATCGCGACGGAAGTTGGCCGGCTCAATGCCGACATGGTGTGGGCGGAAGTCGCGGTCGCGGCCGTGGCGGG
>CAZASR010000296.1:0-2651 GCA_964487765.1 uncultured Devosia sp.
TCTGGGCGAGGAAGCTGCCGGCGATGCCGGCGAGGACGTCGCCGGAGCCGGCGGTGCCGAGGCCGGGCGGGGCGTTGGAGTTGATGGCGGCGCGGCCGTCGGGGGCAGCGATGACGGTGTCGGCGCCCTTGAGGATGACGACGGCACCCGAGCGCTCGGCGGCGATGCGGGCGCGGTCGAGCTTCGAGCCGCCGAGTTGGCCAAAGAGGCGTTCGAATTCGCCTGCGTGCGGGGTCAGGATCACGGGTCGATCCGGGCGCGATCTGATCGCCTCGAAGAGCGCTTCGGGGTCTTCCTTGAAGACGGTCATCGCATCGGCGTCGAGGACGGAGGCAGGAGCGTGCGCGAGGACCGAGAGGACGTGCCGGCGGGTTTCGGGGGTGACGCCGGCGGCGGGGCCGATCACGACGCCGTCGACCTTGCCGGAAACGAGCGTCTCGAACGCCGCCGGGTCGGCGAGGGGCTTCAGCATGATGGCTGTGACGTGGGCGGCGTGGACGCGGAGGGCATCTTCGCTGCCGACGAGGGTCACGGCCCCCGCCCCGGCCCGCAACGCGGCGGTCGCGCTGAGGCGCGCGGCGCCGGTCTGGAGCGGGCCGCCGGAGACGATGAGGCAATGGCCGCGGGAATATTTGTGGGCGCCGAGCGGGATTTGCGGGAGCGACCAGAGCTCCGGTGTGTTCTCGAAGGTTTGCGGCTTGATCTGGTTGAGGACGCTGGGGGCGATGCCGATGTCGGCGAGGACCAGCTCGCCGCACTGCACGCGGCCCGGCAGCAGGAGATGGCCCGGCTTCTTGCGGAAGAAGGTGATTGTGAGATCGGCGCGTACGGCCGTGCCACGGACCTCGCCAGTGCCGCCATCGATGCCGGATGGAACGTCGATCGAGACAATTGGAACGCCGCTCGAATTGACCTGGGCGATCGCCTCCGCCATGTCGCCGATGACGTCACGGTCGAGGCCAGCGCCGAGTAGCGCATCGACGATAAGATCGGCGTCTGCGGGGTTGCCGTCGTCCTCGCCGCCCCAGCGATTGGCGTTGACGGCCGCATCGCCTTTGAGGCTGGCGCGGTCACCGATGAGCTGCACCTGCACCCGCCAGCCGGCGTCGCGGAGCTGGCGCGCGACAACAAAGCCGTCGCCGCCATTGTTGCCGGGGCCGCAGTAGACGACGACCTGGCGCTTGCCGTAGCGGCGGAGGATTTCGTCCGTCACGGCCCTGCCCGCGGTTTCCATCAGCGTGAGCGACGGCACGCCCGCGAGGCGGTCGGCGCGGGACATTTCGGCGGGGGTGAGGAGCTCGTGCATGGGAGCCTTCTTTAACCCACACCGTCATTCGCGCGAAGGCGGGAATCCAGGGGGCGCGGCGCAAGCGGTCTGGATCGCCGCTTGCGCAGCCTATCCTGAGGTCAGCGCAAGCGGCACCCCCCTCCACCATGCTTCGCATGGTCCCCCTCCCCCGCACGCGGGAGAGGAGCGCCGACTGCGCGCTCGGCGAAAACGAAAAGGCCGCCGGTTTCCCGACGGCCTTGAACTCAAGTCACGCGGCCCGATCAGTGGTCGTGGTGATCGTGATCATGGTCGTGGTGGTGTTCCTCGGGGACGTCATCGCCTTCGTCCTGGATGATGGCGGCGAGTTCCTCGCGGGTCATGGGCTTGTCGGTCTGGGTGGCGAGCTCGGCGACGTAGTCGACGACCTTGTTCTCGAACACCGGGGCGCGGAGGCCGGCGAGGGCCTGGGGGTTCTTGCGGTAGTAGTCGTAGACCTGCTGCTCCTGGCCGGGGAAGCGGCGCACTTCGGCGATGAGTGCCTGCTGGTGCTCTTCCTCGGTGACCTCGACATTGTTCTTGTTGCCGATCTCGGCAACGACGAGGCCAAGGCGCACGCGGCGCTCGGCGATCTTCTCGTACTGCGCGCGGGCTTCCTCTTCGGTGGTGCCTTCATCCTCGAAGCTGCGGCCGTGGTGCTCGACCTCGTGTTTCACGCGCTCCCAGATGGTGTTGAACTCGGCGTCGACCAGTTGCTGCGGCACGTCGAACTTGTGGCCTTCGTCGAGCGCGTCGAGGATTTGCCGCTTGACCGCCTGCCGGCTCATCGAAGCCAGCGCGGCGGTCATCTGGTCTTTCACCGCGGTGCGCAGGGCGTCGAGGTCATCGAGGCCGAGGCGCTTGGCGAAGTCGTCGTTGAGCTCACCCGCTTGCGGCGCGTCGATGTGGAGGATGGTGACGTCGAAGACCGCGTCCTTGCTGCGGAGCTCTTCGTTCTGGTAGTCGGCCGGGAACGTGACCTCGACCTGCCTGGTCTCGCCCTTCTTCATACCCACGAGCTGTTCTTCGAAGCCGGGGATGAAATCGCCGGAGCCGACGACGAGATGGGCGTGGTCGGACGAGCCGCCGGCGAAGGGCTTGCCGTCGATCTTGCCGGCGAAGCTCAGGCCCAGATTATCACCCGTCTCGACGACGCCGTCGTCGCCCTTGGCCTCGTAGCCGCGGTTCTGGCGGAATACGCGCTGCATTTCCTTGTCGACATCGGCATCGCTGATCTCGACAACCGGGCGGTCCAGCTGGAGGCCGTGGAAGTCCATGAGCTCCACGGCGGGCAGGACTTCGTAGGAGACGTCGAAGCTCAGGTCGGATTCGCCGTCAAGCACCT
>CAZASR010000297.1:0-2608 GCA_964487765.1 uncultured Devosia sp.
CGCTTAAGATCATCTTACTGAAAATGTTCGGGATTTTGGCTTTACGAGAGGTTACGCAGGTACTGAAAATCGTAACCTAAACAGGTCGTGACTAATCGTGGGCCCGCTCGCGAAAGCGCAGCGAGAGGACGAAGATCAACACGATCGAAGCCAGCAGCACCAGCCGCACCGCGAAGCCCAGCGCGGACATCTGGACGTCGCGGCTGCCGAGCACGTACATGCCCAGCTCGATCACGGTGGCGCCGACCAGCAGCACCGCGCCCCAGCTCGCCTGGATCCACAGCCCCACCGCGGCGAACAGGCGTGCAAGGGCGAAGATCGCCAGGTAGGTGAAGCCGGTGACGCCCAGCGTATAGATCGGGCTGACCCCGGGTAAACCGGAACCGACACCGAGCAGCCTCGCCGCGTCGGACAGGCCGAGCAGCAGCGCGATGATGGCCACGATCCGGACATAGCGTCCGGCGATGGGGGATTTGAGATCCATCGAAATGGCTTAGCGGGTAAGCGCACAGCCGACAACATCGACGGCGCCGTTCCCGGGCCTGACCCGGGATCCGGGCTCGCCCTGGCGCCCCAGGTGGACGGAGACATTGTGCGCCCTTCCCGACCCAATCCGCCACTGCTACACAACGCCGCCATGAGCGACTGGCCCAGATACGACATGGATTTCCTCGGTGGACGCCGGCAGCGGCGGCTGCGCCGGACCGGGTGGATGCGCGATCTCGTGCGCGAAACGGTGCTGACACCCGCGGATTTCATCTGGCCGCTCTTCGTCATCGAGGGACAGAACGAGCGCTCGCAGATCAAGACAATGCCCGGTGTGGAGCGGCTCAGCATCGACCTCGTCGTCGCCGCGGCCAGGGACGCGGCCGCGGCGGGCATCCCTGCTCTGGCTCTGTTTCCCAATACGCCCGACCATCTGCGCAATCCGAACGGCTCGGAGTCGTACAACTCCGACAACCTCATGTGCCGTGCCCTGCGGGCGGTGAAGGACGCCGTCCCGGAGATCGGGCTTATCGCCGACGTGGCCCTCGACGAGTATTCGAGCGACGGGCAGGACGGGCTCGTCCGCGACGGCGAAATCCTCAATGACGAGACGGTGGCCGCGATGGTCCGCTCGGCGCTGGTTCAGGCCGCGGCAGGCGCCGACATCATCGCGCCCTCGGACATGATGGATGGCCGCGTCGCCGCCATCCGCCAGGAACTCGACGCGGCCGGCCATGAACACGTCGCGATCATGAGCTATTCGGCCAAATTCGCGTCCGCCTATTACGGGCCGTTCCGCGAAGCGGTCGGCTCGGGCAAGCGCCTGCTGGGCGACAAGAAGACCTATCAGCTCGATCTCGCCAACACCGACGAAGCGCTGCGCGAAGTGGCGCAGGACATCGACGAAGGCGCGGACATGGTGATGGTCAAGCCCGGCCAGCCTTATCTCGATGTCGTCCGGCGCGTGCGCGACAGCTTCAACGTGCCGGTGTT
This sequence comes from uncultured Devosia sp., assembly GCA_964487765.1. GTDB lineage: Bacteria > Pseudomonadota > Alphaproteobacteria > Rhizobiales > Devosiaceae > Devosia_A. Next base: position 1,480 of record CAZASR010000297.1, read on the forward strand.
CGCCTACCAGGTGAGCGGCGAGTACGCGATGATCAAGCTCGCGGGGCAGGCGGGCGCGGTGGACGGCGAGGCCGCGATGCTGGAATCGCTGTGGTCCTTCAAGCGCGCCGGCGCCAACGGCGTCCTCACCTACTTCGCCCTCGAGGCCGCGCGGAAGCTCGGCGGCTGAGCCGATTTTCCTCGCTCGCCTCTTGCGCCTGGACGCACAGGGGCCATGTTTCAGCCATGAGCACGTATGATCGCCCCGCCCTCCCCGATCCAAACACAGCGCCCGAGTTGTTCGACGGCGTGCTGATGCGGCGCTCGGTGGCTTTCGTCATCGACACGGTGATCCTCGGCTTCCTTTCGACCCTGATCCTCGTCGTCGGCGCGGTGGCGGGCTTTTTCACCCTCGGCGTGGCCTGGCTGGCCCTGCCCGTCGTCATTCCCCTCGCGATCCTGGGCTATTACGCCGCAACGCTCGGCTCGCCGATGCGGGCGACCGTCGGCATGTCGTTGATGGACGTCGTGCTGGTGCCCGCGCGCGGCTATCCGCTCGATGGCTGGAAGATCCTGATCCACCCGATCGTGTTCTGGATCACTGTGTGGATTGCTTGGCCGATCTCACTGCTGGTCGCGCTGGTGACGCCTCGCCGGCAAATGGTGCAGGATCTCGTCACCGGCACGCTAATGCTGCGCCGCTCGCCGATGGCGCGGCATTGGGCGGGCGCCGCCCGGGCCTAGACCTCGCCGCATTCGTCGCGCATTGCCGGAAGCGATGGCCGGGCATAAGCTTGGCCGATTGACGGAACCGGCATGACTGAGCACGCACCGGAAAATACCCAGCTGTTTTTGACGGCGCCGATGCCGTGCCCCTATCTGCCCGGGAAGATGGAGCGCAAGCTGTTCACCCATCTGACCGGCAGGCGGGCGCCGGCTCTTCACGCGCTGCTCAGCGACAACGGCTTCCGACGTTCGCAGAACCTTATCTATCGGCCCGCCTGCGAGGGCTGTGCGGCGTGTCAGTCGGTTCGCATCCTCGCGCGCGAGTTCAACTTCACCGGCCACTATGCGCGCATTCTCAAGCGCAATGAGGACATCGAGGTCGCCGTGCGCCAGCCGCGCGCGACGGCCGAGCAATTCGCGCTGT
>CAZASR010000298.1:0-2580 GCA_964487765.1 uncultured Devosia sp.
CGGGAGCCGCTATTGACTGACACGCCGCCGCGTCTGGCCCTTCGTGGGATCACGAAGCGCTTCCCAGGCGTGCTCGCCAACGACAACATCTCCCTGGAGGTGAAGCCGGGCGAAATCCACGCGCTGCTGGGCGAGAACGGCGCGGGCAAATCCACGCTGGTCAAGATGATCTACGGCATCATGCAGCCCGATGCCGGCGAAATCTTCTGGAACGGCAAGCCGGTCGTGGTGCCCAATCCGAAGGCGGCGCGCCGGCTCGGTATCGGCATGGTGTTTCAGCATTTCTCGCTGTTCGAGGCGATGACGGTGCTCGAAAACATCGCGCTCGGGATGGACGCGAAGATCCCGGCGCGCGAGCTCGAGGGCAAAATCCGCGAGGTGATGGAGCAGTATGGGCTGAAGCTCGATCCGCAGCGGCTGGTGGCGGATTTGAGCGTGGGTGAGCGGCAGCGCATCGAGATCGTCCGGGCGCTGCTGCTCGAGCCGACGCTGCTGATCATGGACGAGCCGACCTCGGTGCTGACGCCGCAGGAGGTGGAGCAGCTCTTCGTGGTGCTGCGCCAGCTCGCGAGCGAGGGGTGCTCGATCCTCTACATTTCGCACAAGCTGCACGAGATCAAGGCGCTGTGCGAGACGGCCACGATCCTGCGCGGCGGGCGGCTGGTCGATACCTGCGATCCGCGCGTCGAAACCTCGCGCTCGATGGCCGAAAAGATGATCGGGGGCAGCCTCAAGACCATCCAGAAGCCGGCGGGGCGCACGTTCGGCGCCGAGAAGCTGGTGGTCGACAAGTTGAGCATGGAGGGGATCGGGCATTTCGGCATCGCCCTGCGCGACGTGTGCCTGCGCGTCAGGGCGGGCGAAATCTTCGGCATTGCCGGCGTTGCGGGCAACGGCCAGAACGCGCTTCTGCTCGCGCTGAGCGGCGAGGAGCCGGTGGCCGACCGAGCGGCCGTGGCGATCGACGGCCAGCCGGTGGGCGATCTGAATGCGCGGCGGAGGCGGCTCAAGGGACTCGCCAGCGTGCCCGAGGAGCGTAACGGCCATGCGGCGGTGCCCGATTTCACGCTGAGCGACAACGCGGTGCTGACGGCGCGCGACCGGTTGCGGCTTGCGGTTCGCGGGCTGATCCGGCCGGGGGCGGCAAGGAAGTATGCGGGCGACGTGATCTCGACTTTCGCCGTGAAGGCGACGGGAGCGGAGGCCGCGGCGGGGTCGCTGTCGGGCGGCAATCTGCAGAAATACATCATGGGCCGCGAAATCCTGCAGCGGCCGACGGTGCTGGTGGTGAGCCAGCCGACATGGGGCGTCGATGCGGGCGCGGCGGCGGCGATCCATCAATCGATCGTCGACCTTGCGGCGAACGGTTCGGCGATCGTGGTGATCAGCCAGGACCTCGATGAGCTGCTGTCGCTGTGCGACACCATCGCGGTGATCAATGGGGGGCGGCTGTCCAAATCGATGCCCGTGGACGGAGTCAATATCGAGGAAGTCGGCCTACTGATGGGCGGCATTCATGGCGAGGCGGGGGCTCCTCATGCAGCTTAGGCTCGAGAAGCGGCCGGAGCCGAGCAAGCTGCTGCAGGTGGTGACGCCGATCGGCGCGGTGGTGCTGACGATGGTGCTGGGCGCGATCGTGTTCACGCTGCTCGGTTATGACGGCACGGGCGCGGTGCGCGAAATCTTCGTGTCGCCTCTGGTCAATTCGTACAAGTGGCAGGACCTTGCGGTGAAGGCGGCGCCGCTGATCATCATCGCGGTGGGGCTCGCCATCTCGTATCGCGCCAATGTGTGGAACATCGGCGCCGAGGGGCAGTACATCATCGGCGCGGTGGCCGGGACGGGCGTCGGGATCGCCACGAACGCGATGACCGGCTGGTGGATCATGCCGCTGATGATGCTGGCGGGTGTTGCGGGCGGTGCGGCCTATGCGGCGGTGCCGGCCCTGCTGCGGGTGCGGTTCCGCGTCAACGAAATCCTGACGACGCTGATGCTGACCTATGTGTCGGTCTATGTGCTCAATTATCTCGTCTTCGGGCCGTGGAAGAGCCCGACCTCGATGGGACAGCCGCAGACCGTGATGTTCAATGCGGACCAGTCGCTGCCCTACATCATTCCGGGCACGATCGTGCAGCTCAATGCCCCGATCGCCATCGGCGTGGCGCTTGTCGCCTGGCTGGTGTTCTCGCGCTTCGTGTTCGGCTTCCAGATTCGCGTCGTCGGCGCGGCACCGCATGCGGCACGCTATGGCGGCTTTTCGGCGGACAGGACGGTGTGGCTGGCGCTGCTGATTTCGGGCGCGCTTGCGGGCTTTGCGGGTGTGCTCGAGGCGATGGGACCGTTCGGCAGGCTGGTGCCGCAGTTTCCCACCAATTACGGATTCACGGCGATCATCGTCGCCTTCCTTGGACGGCTGCACCCGATCGGCGTGGTGCTGGCGGGCCTGATCGTGGCGCTGAGCTTCGTCGGCGGCGAGATGGCGCAAATCTCGATCAAGCTGCCGTTCGCGGCGGTCGGCATTTTCCAGGCGATGATGCTGTTCCTGCTGCTCGCAAGCGATATCCTGGTGCGCTACCGGCT
>CAZASR010000299.1:0-2579 GCA_964487765.1 uncultured Devosia sp.
CCCTCGGCGACAATTAGACCGCCCCACGACGACAATTAAAACTCCCCGTCTTTGACGCGGTGGTTTTGAGCGCTCGTTGGTCTGCGACAGCGGTAAGCTCGGACCTTTTCGCAGGTCCATGATTACCGAGCAGCAATACCAACGACTAATGAACGAGTATGAATCGAGCGGCGTGGTGGACCACGCCGCGATGAAAGCGGGTATGGACCGCAAGACCGCCCGGCGTTACCTGCGCGCGGGCCAACGACCCGCCGAGCTGCGCAAGCCCCACACCTGGCGCACGCGGGAAGATCCGCTGGCGGCGATCTGGCCCGAGGCCGAGCGCTGGCTCCAGGAGAGCCCCGAAGTGGAGGCCAAAGCGCTGTTCGAGCACCTGCTCGCGGCGCATCCCGGCAAGCTCGACGGGCGCGCGCTGCGCACCTTTCAGCGCCGCACCACGGATTGGCTGCACCGCCATGGGCCGCCCAAGGAGGTGTTCTTCGCGCAAGTGCACACGCCGGGCGAGTGTATCCAGACTGACTGGACCAACGCGAACGAACTCGACGTCTCGATCGCCGGCGAAGCGTTTCCGCATCTGCTCTGCCACTCGGTCCTGCCGTATTCCAACTGGGAGTGGGCGACGCCGTGCCGCTCGGAGTCGGGGCTGTCGCTCAAGTCTGGCCTGCAAGCGGCGCTCTGGGAGCTGCAGGGCGTGCCACGCTTTTCCCAAACCGATCAAAGTTCGACGGCCACGCATCAGATCAAGCGCGACGAGAGCCGGCGCGGCTTCAACACCGAGTATGTCGCCTTGTGTCAGCACCTCGGTCTCCAGCCGCGGGCGATCGCCGTCGCCAGCCCCAATCAAAACGGCGACGTGGAAGCCGCGCAAGGTGTCCTCAAGCGCCGGCTCAAAAACCAGCTGATCCTGCGCCGGAGCCGCGACTTTCCGTCGACGGCGGCCTACGCCGAGTTCGTCGCCGGCGTATGCCGGGCGGCCAACGCGCTGCGCACGGCAAAGCTCGCCGAGGAACGCCTCGCGTTGGCGGCGCTGCCGCCCGCGCGCTTTCCGGAGGCCGAGGTCATCACGGTGCGCGTGTCGAGCTACTCGACCGCGCGCGTGCGCGACTGCGCCTACTCGGTGCCCGCCCGTTTGATCGGCGCCTTTGTCCAGGCGCATGTGAACGAAGCAACGGTGCGTTTCGTGTATCGCGGCGAAGAAGCCGCCTGCTATCCGCGCTCCATCGGCCGGGCGCCGCGCATCGATTACCGGCACGTCATCGCTTCCCTGGTGAAGAAGCCCGGTGCGTTCGCGCGCTATCTCTACCGCGAGGAGCTGTTTCCGCGGCCGGTGTTCCGCCAGGCCTACGACCGACTCGTCACAGTCGAGGAGCACAAGGCCAGCCCCCGTTATCTGCGGTTGCTGCAACTGGCCGCGGACTTCGGCGAAGATCGCGTCGCCGAGCGCCTTGGCGCCTTGTTGCGCGAAGGCGAGTTGCCCCTGGCCGAGGTAATGGAACACCAACTACGCGAGCCCGTCCCGACCCGGCCGGCGGCGATCACCGTCTTCACGCCAGAACTGGCCTCTTACGACACCCTGCTCGCGGAGGTGGCCTCATGAGCGCCGTCAGTCTTCCCCTGCTGCTGCGCGCGATGCGGTTACCCACCATCGCCCGCGAACACGCCGACGCCGCGCGACGGGCCGAGGCCGAGAACTGGGGCTACGCGCGGTATCTGTCCTATCTCTTCGAGGCCGAGGCCAACGATCGGCTGCAGCGCAAAATCCAACGCCAACTCAAGGAGTCCAACCTCCCAACCGGCAAAACCCTCGAGGCCCTCGACGACAAAAAACTCCCGGACAAGATCCGCCGCCAGTTGCCTACGCTGCTCGAAGCCGACTTCGTGCGCCGTGGCGACAACCTGCTGTGCTTCGGCCTCGCCGGCCGTGGCAAGACGCACCTGGTCGCCGCGATCGCGCGCGAGTGGATCTGCCGCCATCAATTGCAGGTGCTCTTCGTGCCAGCGTTCCGTCTCGTCACGCAACTGCTCGCCGCCAAGCGCGATCTCAAGCTGCCCCAAGCTATCGCGCGCCTCCAGCGCTTCGACGCTGTCGTCATCGACGACATCGGCTACGTCCAGCAATCCCGCGAGGAGATGGAAGTGCTCTTTCACTTCCTTGCCGAGCGTTACGAGAAAAAGTCCGTCGTCATCACCTCCAACCTGGTCTTCTCCCAATGGGACCAGATCTTCAAAGACCCGATGACGACAATGGCCGCGGTCGACCGACTCGTGCACCACGCCACGATCCTCGAGTTCACCGGCGACAGCGTCCGCGCCACCGCCGCGAAACAACGTCAAAAGTAGTCGTAGGTTCAGAGGTGGGGAGAGGCGGGGCAGCCCCGCCTCTCCCCACACCCCTCTCCACCCCGATTCCTTTGGAATCTCTTTCAAACCCCGGACTGGTGGGGAGCTTCGCTCCCCTACACCCCCTCAAAGACACGGGGAGTTTTAATTGTCGTCACGGGGGAGAAATAATTGTCGTTGCCGACACCAGAGTCGTCTCGGCGTAAAGCCGCACCAGGTCGCTGGAGAGCTGCGCGGTC
>CAZASR010000300.1:0-2575 GCA_964487765.1 uncultured Devosia sp.
CACCGTTTCATAAGGCGGGTCCTTGGGGATTGGAACGCCGATCTTGTCGGCGAATTCGTCCACCGGCATCCAGCCCGCAACGAGGAACGAACCATCGTCGCGGCGTGTGAACGCCATTTCGGCGCCCTCCTCCTCCTGGAACTCGCCAATAATGGCGCCCAGGATGTCGCCCGGCGTGACGATGCCCTCGAAGTGCCCGTATTCGTCGAACACCAGCGCCATATGCACCACCGAATTGCGGAGCGCCGCCAGCACGGAGATCGCATCGGCCCGATCGAGCACCACCGGCGCCGGCTTGACCAGCGCCCGGATGTCGGCCGGCGCCCCCGACGCGAAGATGTCGATCAGATCCTTGCGCACCAGCACGCCGATGATCCGGTCGGGCTCCCCTTCGTGGACGGGCAGCATGGAGCGGTGCGACTCGCGCAGCCGCTGCATCGTTTCCTCGGGCGGGTCCGACAGATCGATCGTCTCGACATCGAGCCGTGGTGTCATCAGACCGCGCGCCGAACGGTCGGCGAGGCGCATCACGCCCGTGATCATCGCCTTTTCCTCGGTCTCGAGAACGCCCTGGCTCTCGGCCTCGGCGATGAGCGTCTTGACCTCCTCGTCGGTCACCCGCTCGTCCGTCTCGCCGTGCTGGCCGAGCAGCCGCAACAGCAGCCGGCCCGATGCATCGAGCACGAACACCAGTGGCGCCCCGACGCGGGCGAGCACCTTCATTGCCGGAGCGACGCGAGCAGCGATGCCCTCGGCATCGCGCAAGGCGATCTGCTTGGGCACGAGCTCGCCCACGATCAGCGAGATGTAGGTGATGGTGATCACCACCACGCCTACGCCGACGGCATTGGCGAGGCTGCCGCTCATCCCCTGGCTTGCGAGGAAGCTGCTGAGCCGTTCGCCCAGCGTCGCCCCCGAAAAGGCGCCCGAAAGGATGCCGACCAGGGTGATGCCGATCTGTACCGAGGACAGGAACTTGCCCGGATCGTCGGCCAGTTTCAGCGCGACTGACGCTCCCTTGTTGCCCTCCGCCGCCATCACCTTGAGCCGCGCGGGACGCGCCGAGACGACCGCGAGCTCGCTCATGGCAAGCAGGCCGTTGACCAGCGACAGGACGATGACGATGACGATCTCGAGGATCATGGCGTGATGCTAGCCGCTACTGCTTGTCCACGTAAGGGTTCTTGCCCGACCGCAGCCACAGCCGGATCGGCGTGCCCGGCATGTCGAACGTCTCGCGCATCGAGTTGATCAGGTAGCGCTGGTAGGAGTTCGGCACGGCATCGACGCGCGAGCCGAAAATGATGAAGCTGGGGGGACGCATCTTGGCCTGCGTCATGTAGCGCATCTTGACGCGCCGACCGCTCACGGCGGGCGGCGGGTGCTTTTCCACCACGGCGCCGAGCCACCGGTTCAGCTTGGCCGTTGAAACGTGCGTATTCCAGGCCTGCTCGATCCGGAAGATCGCCTGCATCAGCCGATCGATGTTGCGCCCCTGCAAGCCGCTGATCGTCACCAGCGGCACGCCGCGCAATTGCGGCAACAGCCGCTCGCAGTCGTCGCGGAGCCTGGCGAGGGTTGCCTGCTTGTCCTCGATCAGGTCCCACTTGTTGACCGCGATCACCATCGCGCGCCCTTCCCGATGGACGAGGTCGGCAAGGGCGAGGTCCTGCTTCTCGAACGGAATTGTCGCGTCGAGCAACAGCACCACGATCTCGGCATATTGGATCGAGCGCAGCGAATCTCCGACGGCGAGCTTTTCGAGCTTGCCCTCGACCCGCGCCTTGCGGCGGATGCCGGCGGTATCGACAAGATTGATGGTGCGGCCTTCCCACTCCCACGGCACGAGGATCGAGTCGCGGGTGATGCCAGCCTCCGGTCCGGTGAGCAACCGATCCTCGCCGATCATGGTGTTGATCAGCGTCGACTTGCCGGCATTCGGCCGGCCGACGATCGCGACATTGAGGTAACGCCGCGGGTTCCAGCGCAGGGGCGGCCCCTCCTCGGTCGAGCCGTCATCCTCGGGCAGGTCGACATCGACTTCGGGCATCTCGTCGACGGGCGGGGCCGGCGGCGTCCTGGCCTCCACTGCCTCGCTGACGATCGCGTGCAGGTCCGCGAGGCCGAGCCCGTGCTCCGCCGAGAGCGGCACCGGCTCGCCGAAGCCCAGCGCATAGGCCTCCATCAGCCCCGCATCGGCCGCCTTGCCTTCCGCCTTGTTGGCGATGAGGTGGATCTGCTTGCCCGATTTGCGCAGGACCTGCGCGAACCGTTCATCGAGCGGCGTCACGCCGGCGCGCGCGTCGATCATGAACAAGACGACATCCGCATCGCGGATCGCCAGTTCGGTGCCCTGTCGCATGCGATCTTCGAGCGAGCCGTCGAACCGGTCCTCGTAGCCGGCCGTATCGAGAACGCGGAAACTGAGGTCTCCGATGCGGCCCTCGGCCTCGCGGCGATCGCGCGTTACCCCGGGGGTATCGTCGACGAGCGCGATCTTGCGCCCGACGAGCCGGTTGAAAAGCGTCGATTTGCCGACATTGGGCCGGCCGACAATGGCGACGAGCGCGCTCAT
>CAZASR010000301.1:0-2556 GCA_964487765.1 uncultured Devosia sp.
TCGTGATCCCACGAAGGGCCAGACGCGGCGGCGTGTCAGTCAATAGCGGCTCCCGACATTGTGGCGACCGGCCGCGTCCCCAAAGCTTCCCCGCGGCCAAGGTGGACCATAATTTCGGCCGCCGCCAGTGCCGCAATCACTTCCGGCCGCTTATCCACGAGTCCGAAATCGCCGATCGGCAGGACCAGCCGCTCGATTCCGGCTTCGCCCCCGCCCTCGCGGTGATACCAGCTCGCAAACTTCGCTCGCTTGGTCTTCGATCCGACCATGCCGACATAGGGCGCATCCGCGCGCTTCAGCGCCTCCGCCGCGATCATGAAGTCGAGCGCATGATCGTGCGTCAGGATCACGAAGGCCGACCCCTCCGGCGCCGACCGCACCACCGCCTCGGGCATCGGCACGGCGCGCGCATCGACCCCCTCCGGCAGATCGAGCAGCTCGTCGGGCCGCGTATCGATCACATGCACCTGCACCGGCAGCACCGCGAGCGCCAGCGCCAGCGCCTTGCCCACATGGCCCGAGCCGAAAACATAGACATGCGGCATCGCCGCTTCGGCCTCGCGCAGCCGCGCGATCAGCCGGTCCCGTTCCGGCCGCAGCACGGCGCGCAGCAACACGACCGCCCGCCCGCCGCAGCACTGTCCGATCTCCGGCCCCAGCGGCACATCCATCATTCCCCGCAGCGCCTTCCGCGCCCGGCCGATAACCATATGCTCGAGGGCCCCGCCCCCGATCGTCCCCAGCAGCGCGTCCGGCGCAATCACCATGAACGTCCCCTGCTCCCGCGGCGACGACCCGCGAACCGAACCAAGCTCGGCCACGATGCACCGGGGATGGGCAGCAAGGAACGCAATGAGATCAGCAGAGCGCATCGGGGTCTCCCGTGCGCTCGTGTATGGCATTGAAAATGAGAGTGAGAACGGCGTCGCGAGGGAGGAAGACATCCGTGTTCCAGACTCGCGGCACGTCAGATCCGCGGCGTCTCAAATCCTGCTCCCGTATCGTGTCGCGAAGACCGCCGGCGTGCTGACTGCCATCAAGCTCAATAACGAGCTTGGCCCGGTAGCGGGCAAAATCGGCCACGAACCTGCCGACAGATACGGGCCACCGAAACTTGTATCCGCGTCGACGCCGATCCCTGGGCAGCGACCACATCCGCGCTTCCGTCTCCGTCGCGTTCCGCCGCAAAGCACGAGCCCGCGCGGTTGAGGGGGAGGACGCTTGCGCCATGCTAGGCGGCCTTCTCGCGCTTGAGGCGCTCCAGGCCCAGCAACACCCGCTCCGGCGTCACCGGCATTTCGAGGTTGGGATGGATGCCGTAGTCGGCGACTGAGGCCACCGCCATCGACAGCGCCTCGACCACCGAATAAGCGAGGCAGAGCGGCGGCTCGCCCACCGCCTTGCTGCGGCCGACCGCCGGCTCCTTGTTCACCGACCAGTCGGCGAGCCACACATTGAATTCGCGTGGCACGTCCGAGGCGAGCGGGATCTTGTAGGTCGAGGGCGCGTGCGTGCGCAGCTGCCCCTTGTCGTCCCACCACAGCTCCTCCGTCGTGAGCCAGCCCACGCCCTGGATGAAGCCGCCTTCCACCTGCCCGATATCGATGGCCGGGTTGAGCGAGCGGCCCACATCCTCGATCACGTCGCAGCGCTCGAGCTGGTATTCGCCCGTCAGCGTGTCGATCGTGACTTCTGAGCAGGCGGCGCCATAGGCATAATAGTAGAACGGCCGTCCGATCCCGGTGTCGCGGTCCCAGTGAATCTTGGGAGTTGCGTAGAAACCCGCGGCCGAGAGCTGCACGCGGTTCATCCAGCACGATTCGGCGAGCTGCATGAACGGCACGAATTGCTGGCCCGCGCGGATGCCGCCGAACTCCCAGCGCACATCCTCGGGCTCGACCTCATACATGCGCGCGGCATGCGCTTCCATCCGCGCCTTGATCTGGTTGGCCGCGTCGAGCGCCGCCATGCCGTTGAGGTCTGTACCTGACGACGCCGCCGTCGCAGAGGTGTTGGGCACCTTGCCCGTATTAGTGGCGTTGATCTTCACACTGTCGACGGTGACACCGAACGCATCGGCCACCACCTGCGCCACCTTGATGTGCAGCCCCTGCCCCATCTCGGTGCCGCCATGGCTGAGATGGATCGAGCCGTCGCGATAGACGTGGACCAGTGCCCCCGCCTGGTTGTGCCAGGTCGCCGTGAACGAGATGCCGAACTTCACCGGGCTGATCGCGATGCCCTTCTTGAGCACCGAATGCGTCTGGTTGAACTCCAGTACCGCCGCCCGCCGCTTCTGATAATCGGAACTCTGTTCCAGCTCCTCCACAACGCGGTGGATGATATTGTCTTCGACCGTCTGGTGATAGGGCGTGATATTGCGGTCGTCCGTGCCGTAGAAATTCGCCTTGCGCACCTCGAGCGGATCCTTGCCCAGCGCATAGGCGATGTGCTCGATCCAGCGCTCGGCCGCGATCAGCCCCTGCGGTCCGCCGAAACCGCGGAACGCCGTGTTCGACTGCGTATTGGTGAACAGCGGCAGCGAGTTCACCCGCA
>CAZASR010000302.1:0-2555 GCA_964487765.1 uncultured Devosia sp.
CGACCGGCACAATACGACGCCCATGGACGCGCTCGCCTACCGGTTCGACATCGTCCTGCGCGGTCGCCGCTCGACCCTGTTCGAGAACAAGCTGGAGGGGAACTGATGCTGCACCCCACGCCTCCGCTCAAGGAGACCCCGTCGCAGACGGCGGGTCCTTATGTGCACATCGGCATGACGCCGAACTTCTGCGATATCCGCGGTGTCTATGCCACCGATCTCGGCGCGACGATGCTGACACCGAGCACGGAAGGCGACCGCATCGAGATCGCGGGGCGCGTGATCGACGGCGACGGCGCGCCGGTCTTCGACGCGGTGCTCGAAATCTGGCAGGCGGATGCGAAGGGCGCTTATCGCACGCATGCGCAGGAAGGCGAGTTCACTGGCTGGGGCCGGCAGCCGGTGAATGAATCGGGTGCCTTCAGCTTCCAAACCATCAAGCCGGGACGCGTGACGGGGCCCGACGGCAAGCCGATGGCGCCTCATATCTCGCTATGGATCGTGGCGCGGGGCATCAATATCGGACTGCAGACGCGGCTCTATTTCGACGACGAAGCCGAGGCCAACGCCACCGACTGGGTGCTGGGCCGCATCCCGAGCCCATCCCGGCGCCAGACGCTGATCGCCCGCAAGGAGGCGGCCGATGTGCCGCGCTACGTGCTGGACGTCCACCTTCAGGGCGAGAACGAAACCGTGTTTTTCGACCTATGAGCGTGGACAAGACAATATCCGATCTCGCCGCTGCGGTGGCAGGGATCGAAAGCGGCATGACGCTGATGGTCGGCGGGTTCGGCGGCTCCGGCGCGCCGATTGAGTTGATCCACGCGCTGATCGACCGCTTCCGCGCAACAGGGAGCCCCGGCAATCTGACGGTCGTCAATAACAATGCGGGCAATGGGCGCGTCGGTCTCGCGGCGATGATCGACCATGGCATGGTCAGCAAGATGATCTGCTCGTTCCCGCGCTCAGCCGATCCGCGCGCCTTCACCGAGAGATATCTCGCGGGCGAAATCGCGCTCGAGCTCGTCCCTCAGGGTACCCTGGCGGAACGTATCCGCGCCGGCGGCGCCGGCATACCTGCTTTCTACACGCCCGCCAGCTACGGGACGGCAGTAGGCGAGGGCAAGCCGACGGCCGAATTCGACGGCAAGATGTATGTGCAGGAGCGCTGGCTCAAGGCCGATGCGGCGCTGATCAAGGCCGAGCTGGCTGATACGCTGGGCAACCTCAGCTATCGCAAGGCGGCGCGGAATTTCTCGCCGCTGATGGCGATGGCCGCCGGCCTCACGATCGTGCAGGCGAGGCGTGTGGTGGCGCCGGGTGGCATCGATCCCGAGCAGGTCATCACGCCGGGCATTTTCGTCGACCGGGTGATCGAAATTGCGGATGCGCGGCAGGAAGAAGCGCTGATGCGTGAGGGAGTGGCTTACGCATGACTATGAGACTTTCCGGCGCGCAGATCGCCTGGCGGGCCGCGCAGGACATTGCCGACGGCGCCTATGTCAATCTCGGCATCGGCTTGCCTGAAATGGTCGCGAAATTCCAGCCGGAAGGCCGGCAGGCAATCTTTCACACCGAGAACGGCGTTCTGAATTTTGGCGAGGCGCCGGCGGAGGGCGAGGAAGACTGGGACCTCATCAATGCGGGCAAGAAGGCGATCACGCTGAGGCCGGGCGCGGCCTTCTTCCACCACGCCGACAGCTTCGCCATGGTGCGTGGCGGCCATCTCGATGTCGCGATCCTCGGAACCTATGAAGTGGCCGAGAATGGCGACCTTGCCAATTGGAGCACGGGCCCCAAGGGCGTACCGGCCGTAGGCGGGGCGATGGACCTCGTCCATGGCGCCAAGCGCGTCGCGGTGATCACCGATCATGTGACGAAAGATGGCAGGCCCAAGCTGGTCGAGCGCTGCACGCTGCCGCTCACGGGCGTGGGCTGCGTGACGCGGGTCTATACGAGCCTTGCCGTGATCGATATCGAGAACCGCCGCTTCGTCCTGCGCGAGAAACTGCCAGAGATGAGCGTCGACGCGTTGCAGGCGGTGACGGGAGCGGAACTGGTCGTGCCGGACACGGTCGGCGATCTCGTCGTGCCGGAGGTTTGAGATGGCCGAAGCTTTCATCTGCGCCTATCGGCGTACCCCGATCGGAAGATTTGGCGGGGTGCTGTCGGGCGTACGCCCGGACGATCTTGCGGCGGTGCCACTCAAGGCGCTGATTGCTGAACAGGCCGGGGTCGACTGGGAGGCGGTGGACGATGTGATCCTCGGCTGCGCCAATCAGGCAGGTGAGGACAATCGCAACGTTGCGCGGATGAGCCTCCTGCTCGCAGGGTTGCCGGTCGGCGTATCGGGGACGACGATCAACCGGCTGTGCGGCTCGGGGCTCGATGCGGTGATCATCGCGGCGCGAGCGATCCGCGCCGATGAGGGCGAGTTGTTCATCGCCGGCGGCGTCGAGTCGATGAGCCGGGCACCCTTCGTGTTGCCCAAGGCGGAGGCGGCCTTCTCGCGCAATGCCGAAATCTACGACACGACGATCGGCTGGCGCTTCGTC
>CAZASR010000303.1:0-2529 GCA_964487765.1 uncultured Devosia sp.
GAGCGGGTGGCCGTCACCTTGGCGCTCAAACCCGCGCCGCTGACAGCAACCGGAAGCTAACCGGTTCGCTCTGCTATTCCAAGCAGAAAATGCCCTCGCCTGGCCCCTGGTTTCGGTTTCTTCAAGAATGGGAAGCCAAGACCAGCCGATCAAGCCCTGCGAGGTCTTTTTGCACCTCAACCCGCCCAAAACCCGCGCGCGACAGGATTCTGCGCACCGGTTCGGCCTGATTTGCCCCGATTTCCAAGAGCATGAGGCCCCCGGGATTGAGCCGTCGCCCCGCCTGTGACGCGATGGCGCGATAAGCTTCGAGGCCATCCCAGCCGCCGTCGAGAGCGAGTCTCGGGTCGAAGAGTCGCACTTCGGGCTGGAGAGTCTCGATCTCCTTGCTCGCAATATAAGGCGGATTGGACACGATCACATCGAACAGCTCCGTGTGAGGGATCGCCTGCCACCAGGCGCCCCGCCGGAACTCGATACGCCTGGCTACGCGGTGCCGTTCGGCATTCGCCCTCGCGCCCGCCAGGGCGTCCTCGGAAATGTCGGTGGCGACCGCCCTCGCCTTCGGGATGGCCGCCGCAATGGCGATGATGATGGCGCCGGACCCGGTGCCAAGATCGAGGATGCGCGGCGACGTCCTGTGTTCGGCAAAGGCAATGGCCTCGCCGACCAAAAGCTCGGTTTCCGGACGCGGGTCGAGGGTTGCCGCATTGAGCGCCAGGCGCAGGCCCCAGAATTCGCGTTCGCCGACGATGCGGCTGACCGGCTCGCCGGCGAGGCGGCGCTGCGCCGCCCGCTCGAGCTCGGCCGCCCAGTCGTCGGGAATGGCTTCCCGTTCGCGCCGCACCAGGGTCATCGCGTCGAGACTGAAGACATGCTGCGCGATGAGGCGTGCGTCGAGCTCGGGCGTGTTGAGCCCCGCCCGCCGGAAGCGGTCGCGCACCTGCCGCCAGGCATGGCCGATCGAGATGGCGCCGCTCAGTTCAAGCCTTCCATGGCGGCGAGCTGCGCCGCCTGATGCTCGGTGATGAGAGCCGAGATGAGCTCGTCGAGGGCGTCGCCGGCGATGACCCGGTCGAGCTTGTAGAGCGTGAGATTGATCCTGTGATCGGTCACCCTGCCCTGCGGGAAATTGTAAGTGCGGATGCGCTCGGAGCGATCGCCCGACCCCACCTGCTCGCGGCGGGCGTCGGCGCGCGCCGTGTCGCGCGCCTCGCGCTGGGCCTCGTAGAGTCGCGCCCGCAACACGACCATGGCCTGCGCCCGGTTCTGGTGCTGCGACTTCAACGACGACGTGACGACGATACCCGTCGGCAGGTGCGTGATGCGCACGGCCGAGTCCGTCGTATTGACGTGCTGCCCCCCCGCGCCCGACGAGCGCATCGTATCGATGCGGATGTCTTCGGCCTTGACCTCGATGTCGATGTCCTCGACTTCGGGCAGCACCGCGACGGTCGCCGCCGACGTATGGATGCGCCCCGACCCTTCCGTTTCGGGCACGCGCTGCACGCGATGTACGCCCGACTCGTACTTAAGGCGCGCATAGGCCCCCCTGCCGGAAATCCGCGCGACCACTTCCTTGTAACCGCCGACCTCCCCCTCGGCCTCGTCCATGATCTCGAACGTCCAGCCCTGCAGGTCCGCATAGCGGTGATACATGCGCAGCAGGTCGCCGGCGAACAGCGCCGCCTCGTCGCCGCCGGTGCCGGCACGCACCTCGAGAATGACATTCTTGTCGTCCGCCGCGTCCCGGGGCAGCAACAGGATGCGAATATCGTGCTCCATCTGCTCGATCCTGGGCCTGAGTTCCTCGATTTCGGCCTGCGCCATCTCGGCAAGCTCGCGATCGCCGGAAGCGGCAAGCTCCTCGGCAGAAACCAGGTCCGCGGCCGCCTTGCGCCAGGCGGCGATAGGGCGGACGACGGGCTCGAGCTCGGCATACTCCTTGCTCAGGCGCACATACTCCTCGGCCGACGGGCCGGCGGAGAGCGCCGCTTCGACGCTGTCGAAGCGCTTCTCCAGTTGCGCGAGCTTGTCTTCGGGAAGCGAGGGCATGATCTGCCTAGATAACCAGGCCCTGCCTCATCGCCAAGTCCACCAGCAATTCGCGAATGGAGACACCGCGCTGGCCTTCGCCCAGGGCGGCGGCGACGGCGGTGCGGATGGGCTGCAACTCCATGCCCATGACCATTTCCTTGATCGGGCCGATGGAAGGCGGCGACATGGAGAGGCGCGTCATGCCGATCGCCATGAGGGCCAGGGCCTCCACCGTCCGTCCGGCGAGCTCTCCGCACATGGTAAGGGGCACGCTGTAGCGGCCGGCCATGTCGACGATGTGGCGAAGGGCACGCAGGCGCGGCAGGGCGATGGGATCGTAGGTCTTGGCCACGCGATTGTTGGCGCGATCGGCGGCCGTGAGGAACATGATGAGGTCGTTCGAACCGATCGAGACGAAATCGGCTTGCGGCAGGACATGGTCGAGCTCGAACAGCAGCGAGGGGACCTCGATCATGGCGCCGATCTTGAGCT
>CAZASR010000304.1:0-2529 GCA_964487765.1 uncultured Devosia sp.
TCGCGCCCTTGGGGGCGCCGACCTGCACGACGAGGTCGACATCGCCCCAGTCGATACCGAGATCAAGCGTGGAGGTGCAGACGACCGCCTGCAGCCTGCCCGCGACCATTGCCGCCTCGACCTTGCGCCGCTGCTCGACCGCGAGCGAGCCGTGGTGGAGCGCGATGGCGAGATTGTCGTCGTTGATCGCCCACAAATTCTGGAACAGCATTTCGGCCTGCGAGCGCGTATTGACGAACAGCAGGGTTGTCCGGTGCTCCTTGATGATGGAATAGAGCTCGGGCACGGCGTAGAGCGTCGAATGGCCGGCCCAGGGAACCACCGCGGCCGAGGCGAGGATGGAGAGGTCCGGCTTCGCCCCGCCCTGCCCCAGCAGCAGGCCGGTGCGGGCATGGGGCAGCGGCGCGGCGATCCAGTCGCGCAGCAGGTCCGGGCGGGCGACGGTGGCCGAAAGCGCGGTGATGCGGAGCGCGGGCGCAAAATCGGCGATGCGGGCGACGGCGAGCGACAGCAGTTCCCCGCGCTTGTTGGTAACGAGCGAATGGAGCTCATCGAGCACGATGCGGCGCAGCGATTTGAACAGCCTTGCGCTGTGCTCGTGGCTGAGCAGAAGTGCGAGCTGCTCGGGCGTGGTGAGCAGGATGTTGGGCGGCTTGCGAAGCTGGCGCGTGCGGCGTGAGCCCGGGGTATCGCCGGTGCGCGTCTCGACGGTGATGGGCAGCGCCATCTCCTCGATCGGGGTGGTAAGGTTGCGCGCGACGTCCACGGCCAGCGCCTTGAGCGGCGAGATGTAGAGCGTGTGGAGCTCGTCGCTCGGCTTGTGCGCGAGGTCGTCGATGGTTGGCAGGAAACCGGCCAGCGTCTTGCCGGCCCCGGTCGGCGCGATGAGGAGAGCCGAGGCAGTGGCGTGCCAGCTCGCGAAAACATCGAGTTGATGCTGGCGCGGCGTCCAGCGCTTGGACTCGAACCAGGTCGTGATCGTGGGGTGGAGCGGCACGGCGCGAGCCTCGGTGAGGCGTGGAAGATAGTGCGCCCACCCACAGGTGTCATCCCGGGCTTGACCGGAGTCATCGCAGGCGATGTAGGTGGCGGCGATGGAAGATGAACCGCAATCGGTGCGCCTCACGCCCGACGATGCACTCGTGCTGCTCGAGCGCGAGGCGGCGGGGCTGGTCGCGCAGCCGGGGCGGCGCGTGCTCGGCATTGCCGGCGGGCCGGGCGTCGGCAAATCGACCATGGCGCAGCGGCTGGTGGCGGCACTCGGCGATGTTGCGGCCTATGTGCCGATGGACGGCTTTCACATGAAGCACGCCAAGCTCGCGGCGCTGGGGATAGCGATCGACAAGGGTATGCCGCATACTTTCGAGGGGGCGGCCTTCGTCGATTTCCTGGCGCGGCTGAAAGCGGCGACGGGCCCGGTGAGCGGCCCGGGCTATTCGCGCAAGATCGAAGACGTGGTGGCGGATGCGTTCACCGTTCCGGCAACCACGAAGTTGCTGGTCGTCGAGGGCAATTATCTGCTGCTCGCGACGGCGCCGTGGTGGCAGGTGAAGCCGCTGCTCGATCGCGCGGTCTATCTCGAGATCGCGCCCGAGCTGGTGCGCATGCGGCTGATGAAGCGGCACGCCGAGGAAGGGTTGTTCACCGAAGAGCGGAACCGCGCGCATATCGAACGCGTGGACATGCCGAACTACGACCTGGTGCGGCGCTCGCGTCGCCGCGCCGACATCGCGATCGATCTGGTCACCGAAGCGTAGGCTGGCGCGCGGCCCACTGGGCGGTCATGGTGCCCACCAGCTCGGCGATGTTGCGCTTGCCGGCGTTGCGCACGGCGGCGGCGAGTCCGCGCTTGATGCGGTCGAGCAAATCGAGACCGCCAAACACCAGCGCCGAATAGAGCTGGATGGCGTTGGCGCCGGCTTCGAACTTCTGCAGGGCAGACTGTGGCGAGTGGATGCCGCCGACGCCGATGATCGGCAGGTCCGTGCGCTGGCGCATCTGGGCGAGGCGGATGGTGGCGAGCTCGAACAGCGGCTTGCCGCTGAGGCCGCCGGTCTCGCCGGCATTCTCCAAGCCGGCCACGGCCTCGCGCGAGATCGTGGTATTGGAGACGATGAGGCCGTCGAGATCGGTGTCGGCGATGACGCGGGCGATGGAATCGAGCGCGGCCTGGTCGAGATCGGGCGCAAGCTTGAGAAACACCGGAACGCGCACCGGCGCCTTGCCGCGCACGGTGAGGACGGCATAAAGCAGGCGCTTCAGCGCCTCCTCGTGCTGCAGATCGCGCAGGCCGGGCGTATTGGGCGAGGAGATGTTGACCGTCAGATAATCGGCGATGCGGGCGAAGCGGGCGACGCCCCTGGCGTAGTCGGCGGTGAAATCGGCGCTGTCCTTGTTGGCGCCGATATTGACGCCGAGCGCGGCGGGGACGCGCACGCCTTTGAGACGCCGATAGACCTCGTCGTGGCCCTCATTGTTGAAGCCCATGCGGTTGATGACGCCCTCGGCGGCGCCGACGCGGAACAGGCG
>CAZASR010000305.1:0-2504 GCA_964487765.1 uncultured Devosia sp.
CGAAGGCACCATCGCCGGCGAGAAGGTCTTGATCCTCAAGCCGCAGACCTGGATGAACTCCTCCGGCGAAAGCATTGCGGCCGCGGTACAATTCTACAAGCTCGACCCATCCGACGTGACCGTGATCTATGACGAGCTCGACCTCGTCCCCGGCAAGGCCCGCATCAAGCGCGGCGGCGGCAATGGCGGCCACAACGGTCTTCGCTCGATCGATCCGCGTATCGGGACCGGCTACCGCCGCATCCGCCTTGGCATCGGCCATCCGGGCCACAAGGACCGCGTCATGCCCTGGGTGCTGGGCGACTTCAGCAAAGCCGACTTCGAATGGCTCGAGCCCCTGCTTGGCACCCTCGCCGACAATGCCGACCTCATCGTCACCGGCGACGACAACACCCTGATGAACCGTCTCGCCGTGGCCGTTCAGGGCGATGGCGCCGACCGTCCCCAGCGCCCGGATACGCCCGATCCCACGCGCAAGAAGGCCGCGCCCGGCCAGTCCCACATCCGCGCCGCCCGCCAAAAGCCGCTGGATGCCAAGGTGCCCGAGAGGGGCCCCATGGCCGATATGCTGGCCAAAGTGTTCGGCAAGAAGAAAGACTAGCAGTCGGCACCTATCCCTCCTCGCCCGAAGGGCGGAGGGGAACCGGCGAAGCCGGTGGGTGGGGCGCCGCTTACGCCGGCTCGCTCGCAAACTCCAAACCCACGGAGATCCCATGTCCCGCTTCGTCATCATCTCCGGCTGCTCCAGCGGCGGCAAATCCACGCTGCTCGAAGAACTCGCCCGCCGCGGCCACGCCACCGTGCTCGAACCCGGCCGCCGGGTCGTGAAGCAGCAACAGGCGACGGGCGGTAACGCTCTGCCCTGGGCCGACGTCACGGCCTTCGTCGACCGCATCGTCGCCCTCGCCAAGGCCGACTACGCCGCCGCCGCCAACAATCCCGGCTGGACCTTCTTCGACCGCGGCCTGTTCGACGCCGTCTCCGCGCTCGGCCAGTTGAACGGCACCAGCATTCGCCCCGAACTCCTCGCCGGCTATCCCTACTACCGACAAGTCTTCCTCACCCCGCCATGGCCCGAAATCTACGAGACCGACGGCGAGCGCCAGCACAGCCTCGCCGAAGCCGAGAAGGAATACGAACGCCTCCTCCGCGAATACCCGGCGCTCGGCTACGAGCCCATCATCCTGCCCAAGGTCAGCGTCGCCGAACGGGCAGACTTCGTCGAGCGCATGCTCGAGGCACGCCCACTTCGTTGACACGCGCTGTCGAGCTTACTATCGAGCAGAACACGGACGTGGCGACCTCTAGTCGTATCTTGTCCGGCCCGAAGTGGAACGTGACGGTCGACGGTCGCATGCCCACCTCCGACGAACGCAACGCTCGCCTTTGGCACAAAGGGCTAGGCCTGCCTTACGAGGAATAGTGGCGGTAACGCCGCCCGAGGCAGGACGCACTAGCCGTAGCTCACACCGGGTGGAAGCATTGACTTCCGGCCGCCCTTCCCCGATGTGAGCCCAACCACTCCGGAGTCCCCTCATGGGTTTCAAAATGGGCATTGTCGGCCTGCCCAATGTCGGCAAGTCGACCCTCTTCAACGCCCTCACCCGCACCGCCAATGCACAGGCGGCAAATTTCCCCTTCTGCACCATCGAGCCCAATACCGGCGAGGTGGCGGTGCCCGATGCGCGCCTCGACAAACTCGCCGCCATCGCCAATTCGCGCGAGATCATCCCGGCTCGCATGAGCTTCGTCGATATCGCCGGACTGGTAAGAGGCGCCAGCAAGGGCGAAGGGCTGGGCAACCAGTTCCTTGCCAACATCCGCGAGTGCGACGCCATCGCCTATGTGCTGCGCTGCTTCGAGGACCCCAACGTCATCCACGTCGCCAACCGGGTCGATCCGATCGCCGACGCCGAAGTCGTCGAGACCGAGCTCATGCTGGCCGACCTCGAAAGCCTCGAAAAGCGCCGCACCGGCGTCGAGAAGAAGGCGAAGGGCGGCGACAAGGAAGCCAAGCACACCCTCGATCTCATCGACCGCTCGCTTGCCCTGCTGCGCGACGGCAAGTCGGCGCGCCTCGTCGAGCGCTCCCCCGAAGAGGAGAAAGCCTTCCGCGAGCTGCAACTCCTCACCTCCAAGCCCGCGCTTTACGTCTGCAATGTCGACGAGGCTTCCGCCGCGACCGGCAACGCCATGACGAAGCTGGTCGAGGACTACGCCAAACAGCACGATGCCGCAGTCATCGTCATCTCGGCCGAGATCGAGTCCCAGCTCGCCCAGCTGCCGGACGACGAGCAGGCGGAGTACCTCGAATCCCTCGGCCTCCACGAACCGGGCTTGAATCGGCTTATCCGCGAAGCCTACCAACTGCTTGGCCTGCAAACATATTTCACCGCCGGTCCGAAGGAGGCCCGCGCCTGGACCATCCACAAGGGCGACCGCGCTCCGCAGGCGGCCGGCGTCATCCACACCGATTTCGAGCGCGGCTTCATCCGCGCCCAGAC
>CAZASR010000306.1:0-2495 GCA_964487765.1 uncultured Devosia sp.
TGAGATTGCGCGCCCGGCCGTCGTGGAGGAACAGCGTGTGATCGGAGACGGTGTGGGTCAGCCCGATGCCCCACAGCGGGGGCGTCCGCCACTCGAAGCCGTCGGCCGCGCCCTCGGGGCGATGATCGGCGAGGCCCTCGCCCATGTCGTGCAGCAGCATGTCGGTGTAGGGCCAGATGAGCTGGAACCTTTGCGCGTGGCCCTCGGCTTCGCGAGAGGTCACGTATTTGGGCGTGTGGCAGGCGGTGCAGCCCAACTCGTAGAAGTGCTGCTTGCCGCGCAGCACGGCAGGATCGTCGATGTCGCGACGGCGGGGCACCGCGAGATTCTGCGAGTAGAAGGTGACGAGGTCGAGGACCGGATCGGGTCCCTCCGAGACGCCGCGCTCAAGCTGCTCGCCATTGGGCATGTCGAGGCAGGCGGTTTCCGCCGGCATGCAATCGCCATAGGAACGATTGACCAGCGGCGTCGAGATGCCGATGTCGCCGGCAAACGCACTTGCCGACTGCACGCGGATACTCGGTGCCCCCGCCTTCCAGCCGAAGCGGCCGAGCTTGATTTGACCGTCCGTGATGTCCTTCACCCAATTGGGTTTGCCCGAAACGCCGTCGCCGTCGCGGTCCTCGGGGTCGGCTTGCGCGAGAATGTCCTCGGCGGCGATCGCCTCGAGCAGACCGAGGCCGATCATCGGCGGCGCGACGCGCGGCGAGATCATCACATTCTCGCTCATGGGACCGTAGGCGAGATCGGAAATTGAATAGGTGGGATGGCGCAGGCTGACGACACTGCCGTCCCCGAACATCACCGGCACTTCGGTGTAGTCGATCACCATCCTGCCTTCGGCTTCGAGACCGGGCACGGCGAAGACCTGCAACTGTTCGCCATAGGTAGGCTCGGGGAAGAGGACAACGGCGCGACTGTCGAGCAGCGCCTGCTCCTGGGCATTACGCGGCGGGACCGACAGGCGGAGGAACATTGAAACGGCGCTCTCGCCGGGCGTCTCCGGCGGATGGCCGCGGCCGTCTTTCAGGTGGCAGTTCTGGCATCCGCGCGCATTGAAGAGCGGTCCCAGGCCGTCCGACGCAAAGGTCGATGAGGGCGAAGAGACCCACACCTTGCGAAAGAGCGCGTTGCCGAGCTTGAAATCGCTCTCTTCCTCGAAGGTCAGGTTCGTCGAGCTGTGCGAGAACGAGTTGCGGTTGACGAGCTTGTTGGTCGTCGCCGCGCCGGCGGGCAGCGCCTCGAACTTTTCGGGCTGCGTAAAATCGTCGGTCGGCGCCGTAATGGCGCGCACGCGAGCCAGGTCTTCGGTCGTGAGATCGGTGCGAACCGGCGTGTCGTCGGCGACCACCAGGCCAGCACAAAGGGTGATGACCAGGAGTGCGATGAAGTACTTGTGCATGTCCCGCACTTCGAGCACGTCCCGGTCACCCGCTAGATGAGGGCCGCGGAACGGATTCCGCAACCCTCGGGCCAACAGCCGTCGCAATGAAACGGCGAACTTCCCCAGATTCTTTCCTCTTCCGAACAAAAGCCTATTGGAAAACCGCATCCGGGCTGTCGAGGCTGTCGCTGCCCTCGAGCGTCACATCCGAAAGCGCGAGCAGCGCCACGACGCGTTCGATGCCGCGGGTCTGGGCGATGAGGCCGTCGATGGCGGCCTGCACCACCGCGTTGCCCTCGTCGTTCCCCTCGGCGATCATCTGGTCGTATTTCTCGACCGTCTCGGCGCGCTCGGCCATGGCTTCCATCCTGGCAATGGTGTCGTCAAGCAGGCCGCGCAACTCGGCATCAAGATCGGCATCCCTCGCGGCGACCAGTTCGCTCAGCGAGGGGCCTTCGACAACGCTGCCGTCGAGCCGCGCATACTTGCCCAGATAGACGTTGCGCACGCCGATCGCGTCGTGGAGGTGCGAGACATAGGTGTTGTCGGAGAAGCAATCATGCTCCTCCTCCGGATCGTGAAGCAGCAGGCCGAGCTTCATGCGCTCGCCGGCGAGTTCGCCATAGCTCAGCGACCCCATGCCCGTCAGGATGGTGGAGATACCCTGATCGGCGAGGGCCTCGCGCGCCGCGCCACCCTCCTGCCAGTTGCCGACCATTTCCTCGAGATCGGCGACGAGCAGGTCGGTGGCCGCCTGCAGATATTGCGCGCGGCGGTCGGCGTTGGGTTCCGTGGAGTAGTCGGTTGCCGGACGTTCGCCGGCGCCCGGCCCCGTGCCGTTCAGATCCTGGCCCCACAGCAGGAACTCGATGGCGTGGTAGCCGGTCGCGACATTGGCTTCGACGCCGCCCGCTTCCTGCAGCACGTTCTGCAGGAAGTCCGGCGTGATGGCCGACGCGTCGACGTCCTCGCCGTCAATGGTGATGGTGGGGTTGGCGATGACATTGGCGGTGTAGAGGCTGTTCTCGTCGCGCTCGACGCCGTAGGAAGCATCGACATAGTCGATGAGGCCCTCATCGAGCGGCCAGGCATTCACGCGGCCTTCCCAGTC
>CAZASR010000307.1:0-2474 GCA_964487765.1 uncultured Devosia sp.
CGCCCACACAGTGGAGCTCGCCGCGCGCCAAAGCCGGCTTCAGCAGGTTGGAGGCGTCCATCGCCCCATCGGCCTTCCCTGCCCCGACCAGCGTATGCATCTCGTCGATGAACAGGATGATCTGCCCCTCGGAAGCGGTGATTTCGTTGAGCACGGCCTTGAGCCGCTCCTCGAACTCACCGCGATATTTCGCGCCCGCGATGAGCGCGCCGAGATCAAGCGCCATCAGCGACTTGCCCTTGAGCGATTCGGGCACGTCGCCATTGACGATGCGGATCGCGAGGCCCTCGGCGATGGCGGTCTTGCCGACGCCCGGCTCGCCGATGAGCACCGGATTGTTCTTGGTGCGGCGACTCAACACCTGGATGGTGCGGCGGATTTCCTCGTCGCGGCCGATCACCGGGTCGAGCTTGCCGTCACGTACGGCCTGGGTGAGGTCGCGGGCATATTTCTTGAGGGCATCATATTGCGACTCGGCCGAAGCGGAGTCGGCCGTGCGCCCCTTGCGGATGGCGTTGATCGCGTCGTTGAGCGCATTGGCGGTGACGCCGGCGGACGAGAGAATTTTGCCCGCGTCAGTGTCCTTCTCGATGGTCAGCGCGAGGAGCAGCCGTTCGACCGTCACAAACGAGTCGCCGGCCTTCTGCGCAGCCGATTCGGCCGTGTCGAACACGCGCGCCAACTCCCGGCCCAGATAGAGCTGCCCCGCATCGCCGGAAATCTGCGGAATCTTTCCCAGCGCAGCTTCGACGCCGGCGCGCACGGCCTTGCTGTCGCCGCCGGCGCGATCGATGAGACCGGAGCCGAGCCCCTGGTCGTCATCCATCAGGACCTTCAATAGGTGAACCGGCGCGAATTGCTGATGGCCGCGGCCCAAGGCCATCTGCTGCGCGCTCTGGATGAATCCGCGCGCCCGCTCGGTATATTTCTCAATGTTCAAGGCAACTCTCCTTTTGCCGCGCCGTCCCGCCCTGTCGGCGCGGGTTCGGTCGCTTGAAGCGTTGGTGTGAGAAACGCCCGGCAGGCGGCGCGTTTCCCAGCTTCGGTTGAAGATATAGGGAGACTCCGACGGGGAAAAAGGGGCGTCGTTGAGGCACCTGGAACCAGTCCCCGGCTCAACGCATCGCTACAAACACGATTGTTCTTCGGCGAACCCGGCAGGCGCCTCGTGGGGTTCGACAATGAAAGAGGCAAGGGCGACCACTGGCACGAAGCAGACGCGGAACATCCCTACGCCTTCAAGGACCTTCCCACTCTGCTGCGTGACTTTCGCGTAGCCGTCGACAGATGGATGAAAGAAAATGGCGACTCTGACGATCGCAATTGAGAACGACGACAGCTTTTCGCCGACGCTGAAGCGGCGGCGAACGGCTCCGAATCGCCGGGCGACCGGCGCTATTCCCCCGACAGCCTGCCGACGTTGTTTCGCACGCTGACCCCGAGGCGCTGGGAGGTGATCACGACCCGCCGGCTGATTGCCCGCAACGCCGACAACAAGCTGATCGTCGCCTATGACCGCCTTCGTCTTGAAGGCGAGTCAGCACGCGCGCAGCCTGATCATTCCGTCCGGTTGAAAAGCCTGATCGCGAGTCTCAGCCAGCAAGGCAGCTCGACTGCGGAAAAGCGCTCCTGACATGAATCATCGCGTGATGATCGCTGGACGAGCGGCAGCGCCGACTGCCGCGGCCTGACGCGGGCCCAGTTCTGGCCGAAAAGCAAAAGGCCGGGTCCTGAACCGCGGCCTTCTGGAAATGACTGGCTGTCGCGCCTTATTCGGCCGGCGCGTTGCCGCCGGTGAGGAAAGCGGGGAGTTCGACGGCGGGCTGCGGCGAGTTGGAGGGATCCTCGCCGCCCTGCCCGGCCTCGGACGAACCGCGTCCGCGGCGCCGGCGATTACGGTCGCGGCGGCGATGGCCATCGCTCCCTTCGCCCTGCTGGCCGGCGGCCTGGGCGTCTTCGCCATTCGCATTTTCGGCTTGGGCCTGTGCCTGTTCGCCGCCCTCTTCGCCGCTGCCCTCACTGCTCGCAAGGGCCGGCTGTTCGCTGTTGCCCGGCTGGGGCTGCGGCTGCCCGAAACGCTGTAACGGCTCGGGGGAAGCGAAGCGGTCGTTGATCGCCGGAAAATCGTCGTCGTCCTCGGCCTCGGGCTGCTGCGTGCCCGGCTGGTCGCGATATTGCTGTGCCTGCTGCGCGGCGGCGACGATGCGGAAGTAGTGCTCTGCATGCTGCAGATAGTTCTCGGCCAGCACCGGGTCGCCGGACGACTGCGCATCGCGGGCCAGTTGCAGATATTTCTCGGCAATGTGAGCTGCGTTGCCGCGCACCTTCACGTCTGGGCCGTTCGATTCGAAGTTTCGACTCAGCGGGTTGACGTGCTTGCGCCCGCCATTGTTGTTCCGCCCACGCTGGCGGTTCTTGCTATTCTGGTTTGGTCTCATTGGTCGCTATACGCCTTCAAAATGAGCCTATGGAGT
>CAZASR010000308.1:0-2473 GCA_964487765.1 uncultured Devosia sp.
TCGAGCAGCAGGGCGGCGAGAATTTCTTCGGCGAGGCGGCGCTCAAGATCACCGATCTCATGCGCACCGCGACCGATGGGCGCGGCATCATCTCGATCCTTGCCGCCGACCGGCTCATGCAGTCGCCGCGGCTCTACGCGACGTTCCTGCTGTGGATGCTTTCCGAACTGTTCGAGGAACTGCCCGAGGTCGGCGACCCCGACAAGCCGCGGCTCGTCTTCTTCTTCGACGAGGCGCATCTGCTGTTCGACGATGCGCCCAAGGCGCTGGTCGACAAGGTCGAGCAGGTGGTCAAGCTGGTGCGCTCCAAAGGCGTGGGGGTGTACTTCGTCACGCAGAACCCCATCGATATACCCGATACCGTGCTCTCGCAGCTTTCCAACCGCGTGCAGCATGCGCTGCGCGCCTACACGCCGCGCGACCAGAAGGCCGTTCGCGTTGCGGCGGAAACCTTCCGTCCCAATCCCGATTTCGACACCGAGGAGGCGATAACGCAACTCGCCGTGGGCGAGGCTCTCGTCTCGGTACTCGAAGCCAAGGGGATTCCCTCGATCGTGGAGCGGACCTTGATCCGGCCGCCTTCGGCGCGCGTCGGCACGATCACGCCGGAGGAACGCAAAGCCGTGATGGCCGCCTCGCCCGTCGGCGCCGTTTACGACAAGGTGGAAGATCGCGAGTCGGCCTACGAGGTGCTGGCCCGGCGCGCGAAGCTGCAGGCGGAGGCCGAGGCGGCGAAGCAGGCGGAGGAAGCGACACCGGCGCGGCCCACCTATGAGGACGAGAACTACCGCTCGGGACCGCCGCGCTATCGGGAAGGGGGCGGGCCCCCGAAGCGCAGCTCACGCGGCGACACCGTGGTCGAGGCGGCGATGAAGTCGGCCGCTCGCAGCATGGCAACGCAGCTCGGCCGCGCCATCGTCCGCGGCATCCTGGGCAGTCTGAGCCGGGGCCGGTGATGGCGACCGTCCATCCCGTCATCGGCATTTTCGCGTCGGACTTCGGCCCGGGCGACGCCGAGCGTGCCACCATCATGTCCCAGGCCGGCAGCTATCTCGCACGCCGCGGAGCGCGGCTCGCCTGCGTCGTCGAGACAGCGGACGAGATCCCCGTGCCGCTTCTTACCAGTGCGCGGACGGCCGGTGGCGACGTCATCCTCATCGGCGACGAAGGATTCGCCGAGCCGAGCTATCTTACCGGCGTCACCGTCGAGCACGCTCCGACCGCAGATGCCCGCCTCGCGCGGCTCGCTGCGATCTCGACGCTCTACGTGGCGCTGCCGGGCTCGCTCGCCTCGGCGACGGCGCTCTACCGGACCTGGGTACGTGGCGGCGGCGGCTCGGGCGGCAAGCCGGTGGTCTTCTTCGATCGCAACGGCGCCTTCCGGGTGATCCGCGGCTATGCCGCCGACATCATCTCGACCTCGATCAGGAGCCACGATCGCTATATCCAGTTCGCGGACTCGGTCGAAGACATCTGGAACAAGGCCATCTGGCTCATCGACCAGGGCGCCGCCAATATTGCCTAGTGCGGCCGTATCTCCGGCACCTGCCGGAACAGCGGGACAATGTTGTCGCCGAAGGCCGACCAGTCGCGCCGGCGGCAGGTCACGGCGGAGGGTCCGCGAGCCAGCCGCGCCAGCACGCGCTCGACGAGGTAGCGCGGCGACATCGGCTTGACGATGACCTCGTCGATTCCCGCGGCCCGCGAGGCGGCTCGCATGTGGGGTGTCACTGCGCTCGCCAAAGCGATGATGCGCAAGGGCTTCGGCGTGGATGGGTCGGCGCGCAGCCTAGCGGCGAGCCGGTCGGCCGCCGACGCCTCGCTGTCGAAATCGGCGACGAGCAGATCGGCCGGTGCGACCTGCAGATAGGCGCGCAGCGCCGCCTCGGTCTCGAAGGCCCGCACACGCAGCGACGGCGCCGCGGCGAGGGTCATCGAGAGGATCGACGACAGCGCCGGCGTGGCAACGAGGACGGCAACGGTCTTGAACGGCGCGGCCATGGTTAAGCAAAGCCTAACACCCCTCGGGCCTCGCCGGTAGGCGCCCCCAGGCGCCACCAACAGAAAACCCGCCGGCGCTGACCGGCGGGTTTTCGAACCTCGGCAAGAAGCGAAGCTTACTTCGCCTCTTCGTACATCTTCTCGACGTGTTCCCAGTTCACCAGATTGTCGAACCAGGCCTCGAGATATTTCGGCCGCGCATTGCGGTAGTCGATGTAATAGCTGTGCTCCCATACATCGACGCCGAGCAGGGGCTTCGCATTGCCATGAACCAGCGGGCTCTCGCCATTGGCCGTCTTGGTGACCTCGAGCTTGCCGTCGCGGAGCGACAGCCAGGCCCACCCCGAGCCGAACTGCGTGGTGCCCGCGTTGATGAAATCGGCGCGGAACTTGTCATAACCGCCAAGATCACTATCGATGGCCTTCTGCAGCGCGCCTGGCAGCTTGTTGCCGCCGCCGCCTTTCTTCATCC
>CAZASR010000309.1:0-2471 GCA_964487765.1 uncultured Devosia sp.
TCAGGCCGCAGTCAGTTCGATTTCCGTCGTGCCCAGACGGTCGTTTGTCACCTTGACGCCGATGGTACCGGTCCCGGTGGCTTCCAGCCAGAAGCCAGTCGAGCCGGCGCGCAGGGGCACCAGCTCGGGTCCAAGCAGGCGCGCAGCTCCGCTCACCGCGATTGCGACGGGTTCGGGGAAGAAGGGCAGCTTGTTGCCGGCCTGATCGAGCGCCCGCACCATCACGCGCACAGGATCCGCCGGGCCGATGCGATCATTGTCGGCGATCACCTCGAGCCGCGCGGGCACAGGGTCGGCGACGAACTTCACTTCGGCCGCCGGCTTGCCGCCGACATAGCCGACGATCGTCGCGTCGAGCCATTCCATGCCCCACAGCCCGAGCTCGTCCTCGCTGAAATGCCTGCGGTCGATGATCACCGGCGGATGCGGCAGATGCGGGAAAGCGTCGCGATCGGGGCGGACGCGCTTGCCCGGATAGTCGCCGTAGCGAAGTTCGATCTCGTCGCAATTGGTGAGAATCATCAAAGGTAGCGTGCCGCCGATGTTGCGCTCGCCGCGGGCCCAGAAGGTCACGGGCTTGAGGATTACCTCCTCATGCGGCTCGCACTGGCTGGCATAGGCATAGGCCGCGAATTTCGGCTCACGGAACATGTCCGACACGCCGTGGTGGCAGATGCGGTCGCCCGAGCCGAAATCCTTGTGGGTGTTGTAGTCGAAGGCGCACCAGCCGATGCAGCCGGCGATCTGCGGATCGCCATACATGGCGTTGAGCACCTCGAGGTGCCGGCGCACATGCTCGGCCTGGCGCTGCTCCTGATCGTAGCTCTTGGTGGGGTACATGTGCCCACCATATTCGGTGATCATGTAGGGCACGATGCGGTCGAGGCCCGTATTCTCCTGCTGTGGACGGAGAGCCGTGCGGGGCCGATTGCCGCCGAGCTCCTCGTTGCCGAGGATGAAGTCGTTCATCGTATAGACGTCTTCGAGCAGCTCGCTCTCGGTGATGTAGCGGACACCGCCGGTGGGGCGCGTGCTGTCGAGCTCATGCGCGACCCGGTTGGTTTCGGTGTAGAGGTCGTGGTCGTCCTGAGATTCGTTGATGCGGACGCCCCAGATGACAATCGAAGGATGGTTCCAGTCCCGCCGGATCATCCGCCGGACATTCTCCACCGCCTCAGCCTTCCACCCATCGCCGCCAATGTGCTGCCAACCCGGAATTTCCTCGAACACCAGCAATCCGAGCTCGTCGCAGCGATCGAGGAAGTATTTGCTCTGTGGGTAGTGGGACGTGCGCACGATATTGACGTGCAACTGGGTCTTGAGGATTTCGGCGTCGCGCTCCTGCGCCGCGCGGCCCAGCGCATAGCCGACATAGGGGAATGACTGGTGGCGGTTGAGGCCGCGCAGCTTCAGCGGCTTGCCGTTGAGCCGGAAACCCTCGGCCGTGAAGTCGACCTGGCGGAAGCCAAAACTATGGGCGGTCCAGTCGCTGCCCGAGGGGGTGTCGAGGCGCATCTCGAGCGTGTAGAGGGCAGGGTTGTCGGTGTCCCAAAGCTCGACGCGCTCGAGGTCCGGGATCGTGAGGTTAAGCGATCTTTCCTCGATCGCGGTGGTGGTCGCACCAATGACAGTGCCGTTGCGATCTTTCACCTGCGCCGTCAGCGTACCGCTCAGCGGCTTGTCGTCGAGATTGTTGATCTCGGCGCGCACGGTGACTGTCTTGCGATCGGCCAGTACGTCCGGCGTTTCGATCTTGGGATGGCTGATCCAGATCGGAGCGGTGATCCGCAGGGCGGCTTCGCGATAGATGCCCGCATAGGTGAGGTAGTCGATGCGGCCGCCGAAGGGCGGGATATCGGGATTTTCGCTGCCGTCGATGGCGACGGTGACGAGATTTGTGCCGGGCCGCAGGCGGCCGGTGAGGCGCGCGCCGAATGGCGTGTAACCATCGCGGTGCGAGGCAATCTCGACGCCGTTGAGATAGACGACGCTGTTCGCCATGGCACCGTCGAACAGCAGCGTCACCTCGCGGCCGGCCCAGGACGGTTCCGTCTCGAATGTCTTCTGGTAGGTGAAGGGGCGCTGATAGATGCGTTCGTCGAAATAGGAGAAGGGCAGCTCGACGGCGGTGTGCGGCAGGCGCACGGGTTCGCCTGGAACGGCGTCCGTGGTCAGCTCGCCGCCGAAGCCCTCGTGAAAGACCCAGCCGTCGTTGAAGTCGATATACGCACGCATGAAGTTTGGAACCCTATTTCACGGAGCCCAGCATGCCTTCGACGAAGCGGCGCTGGAGCAGGAAGAATATGAGTACTGTCGGTAGCGTGGCGAAGACGGCACTGATCATGATGACGCCATAGTCGGGGACGTAAGCATAGGACAGCGCGGAGACGATCAGCGTCACGGTCTTGTTCTGCTCGGTCTGCAGGATGATGAGCGGCCACAGGTAATTATTCCAGTTGGCCATGAAGACG
>CAZASR010000310.1:0-2463 GCA_964487765.1 uncultured Devosia sp.
TGGATCGCCGAGCGCGCCTTCGATGCCGAGCTCGGCCCCGCCAACGACACCGCCACCGGCCTCCATTTCGCCCTGCGCAGCCAGTTCCGCATGGCGAGCGCGGATGAGCGCCTCGCCGTCCTCCGCGCCCACCCCGATCTGGCCGGCAAGCTCGCCCAGGCCCGCCGCCTCACCGATGCCTCCACCGCCGAGCAGGCCAGCGCCGGCCTCGACGCCCTCACCGATCGCGAGCGCGGCCAGTTCGAGGAACTGAACGCGGCCTATGTCGCCAGGTTCGGCTTTCCCTTCATCATCGCCGTGCGCGACCACACCAAAGACGCGATCCTCAGCGCCATGCGCACGCGCCTCGGCAACGACCGCCACACCGAGTTCGACACCGCCTGCGGCCAGGTGGAGCGCATTGCACTGCTCCGCCTCCGCACCATCCTTCCGGAGCTTTAGCGTCTGGTCGAACGAGCCCGCTTGGGATCGTTCGAGCCAGAGCAACGAGGAGACAAGATTGACCTACACGCTGCACATCGCCAACAAGAACTATTCGAGCTGGTCGCTGCGCCCCTGGGTGCTGCTGAAGGTGCTTGGAATCCCGTTCGAGGAGCAGCTCCACCGCTTCGTTCCCGATCGCGATGGCCGCAGCTTCACCAGCTTCTCGCCCACCGGCAAGGTGCCGCTGCTCGTCGACGGCGACATCTCCGTCTGGGACTCCCTCGCCATCGTCGAATATCTCGCCGAGCGCCACGACACCGTCTGGCCCAGGGATGTCGCGGCCCGCGCCTGGGCCCGCTCCGCCGCCGCCGAGATGCACAGCGGCTTCAGCCATTTGCGCAACATCTGCAACATGAATGTCGGCATCCGCGTAAAGCTCAACGAGGTGACTGACGGCCTGAGGAGCGACCTGGCCCGCCTTGAGGCCCTCTGGCATGACGGCTTCACGCGCTTCGGCGGCCCCTTCCTCGCCGGCCCCGCCTTCACCGCCGTCGACGCCTTCTTCTGCCCGGTCGCTTACCGCATCCAGACCTACGATCCACCGATCGGCGATGAGGCCCGCGCCTATTCCCGCCGCCTGCTCGCCCTCCCCGCCATGGTCGAATGGACCACCGCGGCCCTTGCCGAAGACTTCCGCGACCACC
Organism: uncultured Devosia sp.; assembly: GCA_964487765.1. GTDB lineage: Bacteria > Pseudomonadota > Alphaproteobacteria > Rhizobiales > Devosiaceae > Devosia_A. Next base: position 1,128 of record CAZASR010000310.1, read on the forward strand.
CACACGACGAGGAATCCCGCACCGTCGGCACCATCACGCAGGACATGCGCGCGCCCGAGAAAGTGTAGTCTGATCTGGCGGCGATACCGCTAAAGCGCTGGCGGCCCGTGCGGCCCCTCATGGTCCTCGCCGTCTTCCCAGTCGATGCTGTCGTCGATCTCGGGGGTCTCGGCAAAGCGGCCGGCGAGCCAGTCCATCAGCGTGCGCAGGGTCTCGTTCCGGGCGATGAACTCGGCGACGGGGCTCACGGCGGGATGCGGCGCAGGCATGGTCATGACCAAAAGCCTGCGCCTGATTCGTTGATGCTTGCTGAATGCCGGCTGTCGCTATTTGTAGAAGCCGTGCCGGAACCTGATGCCGTGCTCGAGCCATATGCGCAGCGCCGCCAGCATGCCGGTCCAGCCCTCGCAATTGCCGAACGCGGCCTCGAGCCCCTTGGGCGTGTCGCGCCAGCCCTCCTCGGTAATGGTCACGAGGGTGCGCCCATCCTCGAGCGCCTCGAATGCGATGGTGACGGTGGTGTCGTGCGGCGGCAGCGTTTGGCCTTCCGGTGAATCGTCCGCCGCGCCCCAGTGCAGAACGATCTTCTTGTCCCTTGTCACCTCCTCCACCGTCACCGGAAACGCGCCGGGGAAATCGTGGAAGTCCCAGGTCACCGTCGCGCCGGTCTCGAGCCGCCCCTTGGCGCCGCCGGTGGTGAAGTAATGCGAGAGCTGGTCGGGGCTCACCACCGCTTCGAAGACCTCGCCGACGGGTTTCGCGATCCGGCCGCTCACCGTGAATTTCAGTTTTCTTTCCATCGCCTTCCTCCTTGTCACTCGTCCCATTATGTTATATTTATATAACATGATGTCAAACGGCACCGAGGACGACAGGATTTTCAAGGCGTTGGCCGCACCGATTCGCCGCCGCCTGCTCGATGCCCTCAAGGACAAGCCGCGGACGACGGGAGATCTGTGCACCCTGTTCGCCGAGCTCGACCGCTGCACCGTGATGCAGCATCTGCGTGTGCTCGAAGACGCGGACCTCGTCATCGCCATCCGCCGCGGCCGCGAGCGCTGGAACCACCTCAACCCCCTCCCCATCCGCGACATCCACGAGCGCTGGATCGGCCCCTACGCCGCCTTCGCCGTCGAGAAACTGGCCGACCTCAGGACCAGCCTCGAGCATTGAGCCCACAGATTGATCCGGCGAGAAACTCGCAGTCACCCCTCTCCCTCCTCGCGGCGACGCCGTGGGGAGGGAGGACCGCGCAGCGGTGGGTGGGGCGCCGCTGGCGCAAAGCGAGGAAGAGGACCGCCCCGCCAGTGACCAAAACTTTCCCCCGCTGACGCCT
>CAZASR010000311.1:0-2402 GCA_964487765.1 uncultured Devosia sp.
CAGCTCGAGCAGCAGCCGCTCGGCGGTCTTCTTGCCGATGCCGGGCACGCGCGACAGCCTGGCCGTGTCGCCGCCGGCGATCGTCGCGCGCAATTCGTCGGACGGCGCGGAGGAGATCAGGCTGAGCGCCACCTGTGTGCGGGTGCCGGTGTTCGTCGGCCACTCGGAGGCCGTCAATCTCGAATTCGAAAGGGAAATCACGCCCGACGAGGCGCGCGATATCCTGCGCGACGCCCCCGGCATCTCCGTGCTCGACAAGCGCGAGCCCGGTGGCTACGCGACGCCGATCGAGGCGGTGGGCGAGGACGACACCTATGTGTCGCGCATCCGCGAGGACGTGACGGTCGAGAACGGCCTCGCCATGTGGATCGTGTCGGACAATCTGCGCAAGGGCGCGGCGCTCAACACCGTGCAGATTCTCGAGACGCTGGTCGAGCGCAAGCTGGTCGAGCGCAAGGCGGCCTAATTCGGTCGCGGGCAGCTCAGGCCGCGAGTTCGGGCAGCTCCGGCCGGCTGAAATCGCCGGTTTCGGGGTCCATGACCCACAGCTCGCCGGTCGAAATATCGAACCAGGCGCCGTGGAGCTTGAGCCGCCCGTCGGCTTCGCGCTCCTGCACGTAGGGGAAGGTGCGAAGGTTATTCAATGAGTTACGGACGCTGAGGCGCTCGAGCACGGTCTCGCGCTCGGTGGGCGTGAGGAAGGTGTATTTGGCCACCTCGGCGCTGACCGGGGCGAGCATGCTCATCCATTTGCCGATAAAATCGCCCTGGGCCAGCGCATGGCCGGGATTGAGGGCGGCGCGGATGCCACCGCAGCGGCCGTGGCCGAGGACCACGAGATTTTCGACCTCGAGCGCGTTGACCGCGAATTCGATGCCGGCCGAGGTGCCGTGCTGAAAAGCGTCGGGCTGAAAGGTCGGCACCAGATTGGCGATGTTGCGCAGGACGAAGAGCTCGCCGGGGCCGGCGCCGAAGATGGTTTCGGGCGCCGCGCGGCTGTCGCAGCAGGCGATCACCATGGTGGCGGGCGCCTGGCCGTCGCTTGCCAGCTTCTTGTATCGGCTCTGTTCTTCGGCGTAGCGGCCGTGGATAAAGGCGGCGTAGCCGTCGATCAGGTGCTTGGGGAAGCTGTGCATCGTCTCCGATTAGCGGGAAGTCGGCCGCCGTTCAACTGTGGATGCGGGCGGCACAGAGATGAAATCCTGCCGAAAGGCGGTGAAAGTAGGGGCGTTTTGGACATATCTGCACCGAAAGTATGGTGCCCGCGGTGGTCCATTGCACTTTGACCTGACGGATCGAGGCGGCTAGAAGTCTCGAACCATTCCAATCCGCGGGCGCAAGCTATGCCGACCCGCCGTCGAGACGTTCATGGCAGCCCGGTTCCGGCCCCTTTCTCCCCACCTCCAGATCTACCGCTTCACCCTCACTATGGTGACCTCGATCGTGCATCGCGGCACCGGGATGGCGATGTATTTCGGCACGCTGCTGATCGTGCTGTGGCTCGGCGCGGCGGCCCTGGGCGACGGCCCGCTGGCGGTGATGAATGCGATCTTCGGCTTCTGGCCGGTGCAGGTGATCCTGTTCCTCGCCACCTGGGCGCTGTTCCACCACATGCTGGGCGGGATCCGCTACTTCACCTGGGACAGCATCAACCTGCTCGATCCGATCGGGCGCGAATGGGTCGTCCGCGTCCAGTGGATCGCCTCCATCCTGCTCACGCTGGGGGCGTGGGCCCTGTTCGTGTGGTTCGCATGATCGACAAAGCCACAATCGCAAACCCGACGACGCGCTACGGCGACGCCAAGCAGGCAACGCGCGAGTTCAAGACGCAGCGCCTCACGGGCATGCTCAATGTGCTGTTCACGATCTTCTTCGTGTGGTTCGTGGTCCGGCTTGCCGGCCAGGACCGGGCGGAAATGGTCGAGATCGTGCGCCATCCGCTCGTCGCGCTGGGGATCGTGCTGCTCATCGTCAATGTGAGCGTCCATATGCGCATCGGCATGCACGAGATCATCATGGACTATCTCGACGAGACCAAGCAGAACCGCATGGTCAAGCTGGCCAACAGCGCGTTCGCCGTTCTCGTTCCGGCGGTGACGATCCTCGCCGTCGCCAAAATCGTGTTCTGGGGCTAGTGCCGATGGCGGCTTATGACATCATCGACCACGAATACGACGTGGTGGTCGTGGGCGCCGGAGGCGCGGGGCTGCGGGCGACGCTGGGCATGGCCGAGCAGGGCTTCAACACGGCCTGCGTGACCAAGGTGTTCCCGACGCGCTCGCACACGGTGGCGGCGCAGGGCGGCATCGCCGCCTCGCTCAAGAACATGGGGCCCGATTCCTGGCAGTGGCACATGTACGACACCGTCAAGGGGTCGGACTGGCTGGGCGACCAGGACGCCA
>CAZASR010000312.1:0-2391 GCA_964487765.1 uncultured Devosia sp.
AAATTTGTCACCCGCATTCCGCCGCCGAGCTGGCCGCCGAAATGGACCGGCTCGATGCGGTGTACGCCGCGTTTGACGAGCGAATCGCCGAGGCGCTGCGCCCGGAGCCGGTCGACTGGGATCGGCATTACCGGAGTGTGTTTGCCGAGCTGGGCGCGATCGCGCGCCGGGTCGCTGCCACGGAAGGCGGTGCGTGATGGTATTCGACCTGAACGCTCCGACTACACCAGCCCTGCCGGCTCCGGAAGAGAACGAATACCGTGAGCCGCCGTTCCACGTTGGTGACGTCTACAACGTCGCAGATGAGCTTATCGAAGACCACAAGCGTGCTATGGGACTCGTCTTCCATGAGGCGTCCACCGGCATTCTCAAGGACGGGGCGACGTGGGGAATCACGGTGCTCGACCTTGCGACGATGTACGGCTGGTGCCCATCTGTGGTGCTGTCCGGCGCGCGAATGATGGAAGCCTTCGGGCTGATCGAACTGAGCATCGATAGCCCGAACTGCACATGCGATGCGTGTGTCGCCAACCTGGCCTACATCACTCTGCCGTTCAACTTCGACCCGGCACGTCGAATTCTCTGGGCACAGCACGATCAAGAGGTGAGGGAAGCACAGCAGGAAGCGCACCAGGTCGCAAACCGGTCGCGAGTGCAACTGGGATACGTCTACCTCATCAAGTGCGGGCCACGCCACAAGATCGGCGTGACAAGCGACATGAACCGCCGCATGGACCAATTGCGCGGCCAGTCGCCGTACCCCCTCGAAATCGTCCACTACGCACAGGGCCACAACAACAGTGCGATGGAGTCTCGGCTTCATCGGGAATACGCCGAGCACCGCGTGCATGGCGAGTGGTTCGAGTTCGGCCCGGATCAGATCGCCGCCGTGATTGAGGCAATGAACGACTGGCAGAAAGAGGCGCACTGATGGCATGGATCGAGTCGCATCAGGAAATCGGGCGACACCCAAAAACGAAGAAACTCGCCCGGCGCCTCGGTGCCTCGATTCCTGCCACCGTGGGGCACCTTCACCTGCTGTGGCACTGGGCGATGGACTTTGCGGAAGACGGCAACCTGGGCGACTTCGAGTCGTGGGAGCTTGCCGACGCGGCGATGTGGGAGGGCGATCCCGACGAGTTCGTTGACGGGCTCGTCACCGTGGGATTCATCGACCAGACCGAAGCCGGCGGCGAGCTGCATGACTGGCACGACTACGCCGGAAAGTTGATTCAGCGACGCAAGGAAGACGCCGAGCGCAAGCGACTCGCACGCCAAAAAGCCGACAAGACCGGGACATCTCCGGATGATCCGGGAGCGTCCGCAGGACGTCCGCAGGACGTCCGCACACCGTCTGACGTAACCGTACCTAACCGTACCGTACCGAACCCAACCGGGGGGAATACTCCCCCCAACCCCCCTCAGCGCAAGCGCGCCCGCAAAGCCGCGAAGGCACAAGAGCCAACCCTGACACCGGAACAGCTCGATCGGTTCGAGCGCTGGTATCAGCACTGGCCGCGCAAGGAAAACCGAGCGAAGGCGGAAGAGTCATGGGCGGCGATCGATCCTGACGACGCCCTTGTCGACAAGATGATCGCCACCACGCAGGTCTACGCCCGTTCCGAAAAGTGGCGGGAAGACGGCGGGAAGTACATCCCGCACCCGTCAACGTGGCTCAACAACGCCCGCTGGAACGACGAGCCGCCGAAAGTTGACCCGCCGAAGAACATCACTCCGTTCCAGAACAACGGCCACCGTCGACCACCCGGCCAGCGCGGCTACAGCGCTGACGAGTTGCTGGCGATGGCGCGAGAGGAAGCCAACCGATGAACAAAGTCGAAACCCTGCAATTGCTGGCGGCGCTCAAGACGATCGACCCGCAAGGATGGTCGACGGTTGACGATGCCACCATCGCCGTCTGGATGTCCGTGATGAACCGCGAGCCGGCGATTCCGGCTGCGGCGGCGATGTACACGGTGCATGAGATCGCGGCGCGTCCCGGCCAAAAGATTCCCGCGCCGGGCGATTTCCGGGCGCTGGTTGCTGAGGTCGTTTGTAAGCTGCCGAGCGTCGACGACGCGAAGAAGCAGATCGAGCGGTCGATGAAGCTGAACTATCCGGGCATGCCGGCGACGTACACGCCTGACCAGATCGTGCTCGATGCCGTGCGCGACATCGGCGGTATCCACGTCTTCCGCGTGGCCCAGTCCGACCAGGAAACCGCGTCGCTCTGGCGCCGGTTCACGACGCGGTACACGGAGCTACGCGCCGAGCGCCTCGACACGATCGACTACGCCGCCGAGTACGCGGCGCTGGCGTCCGGCGATGACCGGAGCGTGAAGGCGCTGGCGTCATGAGCACGATTTGGACAACGCCGGCCGGCACAACGTC
>CAZASR010000313.1:0-2334 GCA_964487765.1 uncultured Devosia sp.
GCGTGCGGCAAGGTACCGACCCCCGAGGAGCGGCAGGCCTATTGCGCGGCACATCCCGATGCAGCCGATATCGAAGCGGCTGCCGGGCGGTGGAGCTGTAAAGGCACCGAGCCGGTCGTTCCGGGCGGCGACCAGCGAACCACCGATCCGCGCGGCTTCGACCGGCTGGCCTGGCTCGGTCTCAGCAAGGCTCCGCTGAGCGAGAGCGCCAGCTAGGGCAGGTCGAGGGTCACGCGGCAGTGTTGGCCGGCCGGGATGGCGTTGCCCGGATTGGGAAGCTCCAGCCGAAAGCCGAAAGTGTTGCTGGCCGCGTCGAACACCGGATCGACGACCGTCACTTTCGCGTCGAGGTTCGTGCCCGGAGGCTGGTCCAGCGCGACGGTGCCGGCAATACCGGTGACGAGGCGGCCGTAGTAGCCGACGGGCGCATAGGCTTCGATGTGCAGGGGATCGGTCTTGGCGACAGTGAAGACGACCCCGTCCTGTCGCAAGAACTCGCCTACCGCGGTGCCCTCGCCGGTGATGAAGCCGTCGATGGGACTCCGGAGGGTGCGGAGCGACAGCACCGCACGGGCACGCTCGAGCTCGATCCGCGCCAGCTCGACGCGGCGGGTTTCGGTCGCGAGATCGCTGCGCGCCACCGCGACGATGGCCTCGAGTTCCTCGATGCGCGACTGCGTCACCGAACCGGATTCGACGAGCTGGCGGGCACGATCGAGATTGGCCTCGGCGAGCGCCAGCTTGGTGCGCTGTGCCTCGACGATCTCGGTGGCATCGGCCTGCGCCTGGGCCACCGCGACGTCCGCTTCTTCAATGGTCGCATCGAGCCGGGCCAGCACGTCGCCGGCGGCGACGCGGTCGCCGCGGCCGACCAAAACTTCGCGCACAATGCCGGTGACGGGGCTGCCCACCGCAACCGTCTCGGCGGGATCGGCGAGGCAATCCAGCGTTACTTCCTCGGCCCAGGCGGGCACGGCGATGGTGACGAGCAGGGTGGCGAGAAAAATTCGTGTCATTCGGGGCGCCCCGTGAAGGCGAGAACTTTCGATTGCATCGCGTCGGTCTTGAGCACCTCGGCGCGCATCCTGGCATGGAGCCGCTCGGTGCGCAGTTGCGCGTAGCGCAGCAGCCAGCGGGCATAGGTCTCGCCGACGAATGGGCGAAGCACGCCGTCGAGGGCACGGCCCAGGGTACCAAGCGGGAAGTCGAGCAGCGGATCGTCGAGCGACAGGATGGCCTCGAAGCAGCCCTTCTGGCCTTGTCGGCCGGACCGCCCGGCGAGCTGATCGTCGATGCGGCGCGCTTCATGGCGGTCGACCATGATCACGTGGAGACCGCCGAGTTCCTCGACCCCGTCGGCGAGCTGGATGTCGGTCCCGCGCCCGGCCATGTTGGTGGCGACGGTGATATGTCCCCTCTCGCCGGCGACGGCCACGATGGCGGCCTCCTCGGCGTCCTGTGCGGCATTGAGCACCTGATGCGGCAGGCCGGCCGCGGTGAGCCGGCGCGCCGCTTCCTCGGACGAGGCCACCGAACGCGTGCCGAGCAGGATGGGGACGCCGCGCTCATGCAGCTCGGCGATGCGCGCCATCGCCGCCTCCCATTTGCGCGCCCCGTCGGTCAGCACGCGGTCCTTGAGGCGTATGCGCTGGATCGGCCGATGGGTGGGAATGCGCACGACCGGCAGGCGGTAGACGCTCCACAGCTCATGCGCCACCTGCCGCGCCGTACCGCTCATGCCTGAAAGATATCGGTAGCGGCGGAAGAAGCGCTGATAGGTCATGCGCGCGATGGTGGTCCGTCGCGCCGACGGCTCGCAGCCTTCCTTGACCTCGATCATCTGATGCAGGCCGTCCGACCAGGCGCGGTCCGGCATGGCGCGGCCGGTGTGTTCGTCGATGATCTGGAGCTTGCCGTCGCGGACCAGATATTGCTCGTCGCGGTGGAACAGATGGCGGGCGGAGAGGGCCTGGCGCGCCATCTCCTCGCGGGCCACGACACCCCGCCAGCCGGGGCTCTGGTGGGCCTGGGCGAACTCGGCGATACGGGCGCGGCCAGTCTCGGTGAGGAGGATGCGCTTTTCGTCCTGGACGATGTTGAAATCCTGCCCTTCGGCGAGCGAAGTCGCAAGTTCCAGAGCATCTTTTGCGGTTTCCGCGGTGATTTGGCCGTCGGCCTGGCCAGAGATGATCAGGGGCGTGCGCGCTTCGTCGATGAGCACCGAATCGGCCTCGTCGACGATCGCGAAGTGGAGTCCACGCATCCTGAGCTCGCCAAGGCGCGAGGTCTCGCCGCGCAGGCTTTCGATCTTGAGCCGCAGATTGCCGTCGCGCT
>CAZASR010000314.1:0-2326 GCA_964487765.1 uncultured Devosia sp.
TCCAGACCGAAGCCACGCCGAACCCGGCGACCCTGAAGTTCCTGCCCGGCCGCGAGGTGCTCGTGGGCGAGCCGCGCGACTTCCGCTCGGCGGAAGCCGCCGCGGTTTCCCCGCTGGCGGCCGGGTTGTTTTCGGTGCCCGGTGTCACCGGCGTCTTCCTCGGCTCCGACTTCGTCTCGGTCAGCAAGGATTCGACCGAGTGGAATCACCTCAAGCCCGCGATCCTCGGCGTTATCATGGAGCATTTCCTGTCGGGTAAGCCCGTGCTCGACGAAGCCGGCGAGCTGGCGGCCCAGACTGAGGAATTCTTCGACGAAACCGACAGCGAGACGGTGGAAGTCATCAAGGAACTGATCTCGACCCGCGTCCGCCCTGCCGTGGCGATGGATGGTGGCGACATCACTTTCAAGGGCTTCCGCGACGGCACAGTGTATCTGCACATGCAGGGCGCCTGCTCGGGCTGCCCGTCCTCGACCGCGACGCTCAAATCCGGCATCGAGAACCTGCTTCGCCACTTCGTCCCCGGCGTCGAGGCCGTCCAGCAGGTCTAGCGACCACCCCGGGCGCCGACGTCGTCTACGGAGGCATTCCCGCCAGAGCCGGGACCTCCGTCGAGGGCATCGGCGCTTGTGGCCGGGCGGCCCCCGGCTTACATCCCTCCCATGGGCGTCTTGCTTGCCATCGACACCGCCGCGCCGCGGCTGGCGCTTGCCGTGCTGCGCGGCGAGCGGGTCGACGCTCATGTCGAACAGATGGCGACGGGGCAGGCGGAGCGACTGTTTCCGGCGCTCGACGAACTGCTGGCACGCGCCGGCGTAACCTACAACGATCTGACCCGTATCGCGGCGACCACCGGACCGGGCTCCTTCACCGGCCTCAGGATCGGCTTGAGCGCCGCGCGCGGCCTCGCCCTCGCCCTCGGCGTCCCCGTCCTCGGCATCCCCTCGCTCCTCGCCCTGTCGCTCACGGCCCAATGCGATCCCGTTGCGGTGCTGCTCGATGCCCGTCGCGGGGAAGCCTATTTCCAGACCTTTTCCGGCCCCGGCATCCCCGCGCGCGAGGCCGCCTTGCTGCCCATGGATGAAGCGCGCAGGCTCGTGCCGCAAGGTGCGATGACCACCACTTCGCCGCTCGTCGACATTGCCGCCCTGGCGCGCTTTGCAGCGGGGGCCGAACCGGCGGACTACCCGGCGGAAGCGAGCTATGTTCGCGGCGCCGACGCCAAGCCGCAGGCCAAATTCCGCATCCCCAGGGTGCCGGCATGATGCTTCGCTCCTGGGTGGCGCCGATGGGGCTCCATGTCGAGCCCGCCCAGCCGCGCGACGCCGACGCGGTGGCGCGTCTGCACGCGCGCAGCTTCTATCGCGGCTGGCCGCGCGAGGACATCGAGACCTATCTGCTCGACCCCGACACGCCCACGCTCGTCGCCTGCGACGCGCGCCGCAATGTGGTGGGCTTCGCCATGCTGCGAATCCTGGGAGACGACGTCGAACTGATGACCATCGCGGTCGACGGGAAGTACCAGGGCAAGGGGGTCGGCGCAGCGCTGCTCAAGGCCTGTTTCGAGGATCTGATGATGACGCCGGCGCGGCGCATGGTCCTCGAGGTCGCAGCCGACAATCCTTCGGCGCTCAGGCTCTATAACAAGCTCGGATTTTCGCAGATCAGCGAGCGCAAGGGGTACTATGCGCGCCCCGATGGCCAGCCGGCCACCGCCCTTGTGATGGCCCGAAATCTGAACTAGGCCTTGGCCATGGAGAAGAGCTCCCATACCGAGACCCTCGAAGAGCAATGCGCCAAGAAAGGCATGCGCATGACGGACCAGCGCCGCGTCATCGCCCAGGTGATCGAGGCGGCGGCCGATCATCCCGATGTCGAGGAACTGTACCGCCGGGCCTCCGCGCAGGACCCGCGCATTTCGCTCTCGACCGTCTACCGCACGCTCAATCTGTTCGAGGAAGCCGGGCTTGTCACCAAGCACGATTTCAAGGATGGGCGCGCGCGCTTCGAGCCCATCCCCGACGAGCACCACGATCACCTGATCGACATTCGCTCAGGCAAGGTCATCGAATTTCGCAACGAGGAGATCGAGGCGATCCAGGACGTGATCGCCAAGCGGCTCGGCTACAAGCTCGTCGACCATCGCCTTGAGCTCTATGCCGTGCCGCTCAAGGACGGCGACAAGTGATTTTCAGAACGCTGTTCTTCATCCTCGTCTTCGTGCCGGTCATGCTCGTGCTCGTGCCCATCCAGTTCGTCATTACGCGGCTGGGCCTGTTCTGGAACGTCCCCACGATGCTGTTCCACAAGGTAGGCTGCGTGTTCC
>CAZASR010000315.1:0-2303 GCA_964487765.1 uncultured Devosia sp.
CCGGCGGCTGGCCGCGGATCTCCTTCTCGATGGCATAGAGGCGGGCGATCTGCTTCAGCAGCTCCTCGGCAACGGGCGAGCCTTTGCCAGGTGTGGCCTTGATGACCTCTCGGCGGGCATGGCTCCAGCAGTGGGCAAGCACCAGAGGTTGGCCGCCGTGGCGTTCCGGCCGGGCGAGGCGGCGATAACCGCTGTAGCCATCGACCTGCAGGATGCCGTCAAAGCCCTCGAGGATCTTCTCGCCGTGGATGCCGCCGCGCCCCGGCGCATAGTGGAACACCACGCCGGGCGGATCGGTCCCGCCCCACGGCCGATCGTCCCGAGCCAACGCCCAGAGATAGCCTGTCTTGGTGCGCCCCCGTCCGGGGTCGAGCACCGGGGCCGTCGTCTCGTCGAGGAACAGCTTGCCCGACTGCTTGAGGAGTTCCGCCATGCGCGCGACGATGGGAGTCAGATGGAACGAGGCCCGGCCGACCCAGTCGGCCAGGACCGAGCGGTCGAGGGCCACCCCGCGGCGCTTGAACTGCTGCCACTGGCGATAGAGCGGCAGGTGCTCGCAGTACTTGGCCGCCATGATGTGGGCGATCAGCGCCTCCGTGGGCAGCCCGCCCTCGATCAGCCGCGCCGGGGCCTTGGCCTGAGCCACCCCGCTGCGCCCCTTCGGGCAGGCGTACCTGGGGCGGATCGTCACCAGAACGCGCAGTTCGGCCGGCACGATATCGAGCCGCTCGGAAATGTCTTCGCCGATGCGCACCATCTCGCCACAGCCGCAGGGGCAGGCCAGGCTGTCGGGCTCGATCACCCTCTCGATCCGGGGAAGGTCCTTGGGCAAGGCGCGTCGGCCTTCGCGGGTGCCGGCCTGCTCCTTTGCCTGGCGCTTCTCCGGGCGCGCCCGATCATCGGCCTCCCGGACTTCACCAATGGCGATCTCGATGTCCTCGAAACTCAGCGCCAACTGGTCGGGATCGAGCTTCTCCGAGGACTTGCCAAAGCGGGCGCGCTTCAGTTCGCGCAGGAGATGCTCGAGGCGCTCGGTGCGGGCCTTGAGCTCCTGCACCTCCGCCTCGAGATGCACCCGGGCCGCCCGCTCGGCATCAAGCTGTCGTGTCTGGAGAGACAGCGCCTCGAGATGCGCCGCAACAGCCGCCCGTGTCTCCAGCGGCAGGGCATCAAGGTCGAGACTGGGCAGGCCCTGTGACATGACACCCAGCTACCATAACCGCGCGATGCCCTGCCACCTTCCCAGGAGCAATGAGTCAATCTGCCGCAGTCGGTGCTTGTATTCGCCGCGCCACCACCCGTTTCCAGTCCAGGCCTTCGACCAGCGCTTCATATTGGGCGCGGGATAGACGCATCACGCCCTCGCTGATCCGCGGCCAGACGAACTCCCCCGCCTCCAGCCGCTTGTAGGTCATCACCAGTCCGGAGCCATCCCATACCAGAATCTTGATGCGGTCACCCCGCTTGGAACGGAACACCACCGTCAGCCCGGAGTAGGGATCGAGCCCCAACTCGTTCTGCACCGTGGCGGCGAGCCCGTCGTGACCGCGCCGGAAGTCGACCGGCTTGACCGCGATGACGATCGGCAGGCGCTGCCCGGGGACGATCATGCCAGGGCCTTCAGGGCCGAAACCACAGCCGCAATCCGCGCCGCGGCCATCTCTGCCGGGAGCCGCACAACAAGCCCGGCCACCTCGACCTCGATCACGGCACCCGTCTCCGGGGTCGGTTTTGCCTCGACAGGCCGCTCGTCCGCGAGGCCCACTGCATTCCCATCAACCAGCAGCGGCACAAAGCCAGGGCCATCCGCCTCCCCCGGCAAGGCCAGATGTCCGTCTCGTGCCGCCCGCCGCCACGTCGTCAGTTGCTGGGGCGAAATGCCGTGCCGTCGCGCGACCGCGCTCACCAGGACGTCAGGCTGAAAGCTCTCCGCCACAATCCGCGCCTTGACGTCATCCGGCCAACGCCGCCGTCCGGTCGGACCTTCCAGCACCTCAAGGCGGCCGGCAAAGCCACCGGCAACAGCCCCGGCCACTTTCGATGCTTCCGCGAACTCCATCGACATCAGCTCCTTCCTTGAAAGGAAGGAGCATCAGCCACCGAAGTGAGACCTCAAACCGTCAATCCAATGGGAGGAAACCGCCGCTTACAATGCTTTGGGTGGGTTTCCTGGCGTTAGGCCCTTTGGCGCAGAGAGGTAAACGCCCAGGGCAGCAGGTCATCGAGGCGCGAGTGGGGATGTCCGGCAGCGATGGCTTCGAGCGTGTCGCGCAGGTAGGCGTAGGGATCGACGCCATTCAGCT
>CAZASR010000316.1:0-2297 GCA_964487765.1 uncultured Devosia sp.
CGGCCTGGAGCGTCGACAGGATGATCTCGACATTCGTCTCGCTGGCGAGCTGGACGTTGGCGTTGCCGAGACCCAGCCGCTGCGCGCGAAGCCGGACCTGTGCCACGGCCTCTTCGCCCGAGACATAGACGACGCGCTTGCCCTGGGCAGCGAGTGCGGCGGCACCCTGGAGCAGCAGCGTCGATTTGCCGATGCCCGGATCGCCGCCGACCAGTACCGCCGAGCCGATTACAAAGCCGCCGCCCGTGACCCGGTCCAGTTCGCCCAGTCCAGTAACGACCCGTGTGGCGGTTTCCGTTTCGCCCGAGAGGGGCACCAGCGCGATCGGCCGGCCGCTGGCGGTTGCCGATTTTGGGCCGGCGCCGATCCCCGAGTCGACCTGCTCCTCGACGATCGAGTTCCACTCGCCGCACCCTTCGCATCGTCCCTGCCAGCGCACATGCGTGGTGCCGCAGGACTGGCAGACATAAGCGAGCTTGGCTTTGGCCATAAGGATGGTGCTCCGGTGAACGACTCTTCTACCCGCAGGTTAGCCGGCAGTAAAGAACGAACAGTGAACAAATGGGGGCGCCCAAGGAGGCCCGGGAGAGGGCGGCGCTCGCCCGTGAATCGACAAGCCGGTCCAATTGCAGCGAGCTGTGGCTCCCGGCTCTGCTACGCCCCTGGCTGCTCTTCCGCCGTGTTCACGTAAGTCCGCGGATACCTGCCCTTGAGGCTGGTGAGGATTTCGTAGCCGATGGTGCCGGCAGGGTCGGCCTGGTCGTCGACGGTGACGTTGGGGCCGAGCACTTCGACCATTTCGCCGGGCCCGGGGGCATTGTCGCCGAGGTCGGTGATGTCGACGGCGAACATGTCCATCGAAACGCGTCCGAGCACGGGGCAGATCTGGCCGCGGCTGAACACGCGGCCGCCGGCATGCTGGTTGGTCGACGAGGCCGAGCGGATGAAGCCGTCGGCGTAGCCGAGCGCGATGATGGCGAGGCGGGTGTCGCGTGGCAGGATGTAGGTGGCACCGTAGCCGACGGATTCACCGGTCTTGCAGTCGCGCACCTGAATGATCGGCGCCTCCAGCGTGACGGCGGGCATCATCGGGTTCCTGCGGCCGCTGACGGCACGGCCGCCGTAGAGCGCGATGCCCGGGCGCACCATCTGGAAGTGCATTTCGCGGCTCGTCATGGTCGCGGCGGAATTGGCGAGGGAGGCCGGGATGGCAGGGAACTGGTTGATGACCGAGGAGAAGAGCGCGAGCTGCGTGCGGTTCTTTTCGTGCTGCGGCTGGTCGGCACAGGCGAGATGGCTCATGATCATCTGCGGCGCGTAGCCGACTTCATCGATCATGCGCTTGACGATGGAGGCTTCGTTGAGGCGGAAACCGAGCCGGTTCATGCCGGTATCGAAATGGAGCGCCGCGGGCAGCGCCTCGTTGCGCCCCAGACAGGCGACCAGCCACTCTTCGAGCATGGGCAGCGAGTTGATCACGGGCATCAGCCGCTCGCCGACATAAAGCGGCGCGGCACCGGGAAACAGCCCGTTGAGGATGAAGATGTGCGCCTCGGGGAGGGCGGCGCGCAAGGCGAGGCCCTCGTCGGGCGTTGCGACGAAGAAGAACCTTGTTCCAGCGCCGTAGAGCGCCTTGCTGACCGGGATGGCACCGAGCCCGTAGCCGTCGGCCTTGACCGCGGCGCCGGTGAGGGCGCCGGAGGACACCCTGTCGAGCGCCTGCCAGTTGCGCTGCACGGCCCCGAGGTCGATCGTCAGACGCGGGCCATAGCCGGTAACGATCGCCGGCGACGACATCATTCGTACCTGTCCGGAAGATACTGGTCGGCGGCGAGGTTGCCGAAGCGGGTGTACTGGCCCTCGAAACTGAGCTGCACGGTACCCGTCGGACCATGGCGCTGCTTGCCGACGATGACCTCGGCGCGCCCATGGACCTTTTCCATTTCGCTCTGCCAGGCGAGGTGTTCGGGCGTGCCCTCGCGCGGCTCCTTGTTCTTGAGGTAGTACTCCTCGCGATAGATGAACATCACCACGTCGGCGTCCTGCTCAATGGAGCCCGATTCACGCAGGTCGGAAAGCTGCGGACGCTTGTCGTCCCGGGATTCGACCTGGCGGGAAAGCTGGGAGAGCGCGATAACCGGCACGTCCAGTTCCTTGGCCAGCGCCTTGAGGGTGGTGGTGATCTCGGTGATTTCCTGCACGCGGTTTTCGCTCGAGCGCTTGGTCGAGCCCGACAGGAGCTGGATGTAGTCGATGATGATGAGGTCCAGCCCCTTCTGCCGCTTGAGGCGGCGGGC
>CAZASR010000317.1:0-2273 GCA_964487765.1 uncultured Devosia sp.
TCCATCGGCTCGATTCCCGCCACGCCGGTTTCGCCGAAGCGTTCGAGACGCTGCTCGGCTCCAAGCGCGAAGTCTCCGAAGAGGTCGGTGCCACGGTCGCGGCCATCGTCGAGGACGTGCGGCGGCGCGGGGACGAGGCGGTGCTCGCCTATACCGACAGGTTCGATCAGCTGCCGCTGACACCGGCAACGCTCGCTTTCTCGGCCGACGAGATCGACGCGGCGGAGCAGGCGACCAGCGGCGACGTGCGCAGCGCGCTGCAATTCGCGCATGACCGCATCGCCGCGCACCACGAAAAGCAGAAGCCGCTCGACCACATCTATCAGGATCCGCTCGGAGTGACGCTGGGCACGGTGTGGACGCCCCTCGAGGCGGTCGGCATCTATGTGCCGGGCGGGACGGCGAACTATCCCTCGAGCGTGCTGATGGGCGCGATCCCCGCGCGTATCGCCGGCGTGAGCCGCATCGCGCTCACGGTGCCGACACCGCGCGGACAGGTGAGCCCGGCGGTGCTGGCGGCGGCCAAGATCGCCGGGGTCGACGAAATCTACCGGGTCGGCGGCGCGCAGGCGATCGCCGCCCTCGCCTATGGCACGGCGACCATCAAGCCGGTCAACAAGATCATCGGGCCGGGCAATGCCTATGTCGCGGCGGCCAAGCGGCAGGTGTTCGGCACCGTCGGCATCGACAGCATCGCCGGGCCGTCGGAAGTGCTGGTGATTGCCGACAAATCCGCCAATCCCTCGTGGATCGCGGCCGACCTGCTCGCGCAGGCCGAGCATGGCGGCGGCGCGCAATCCATCCTCGTGACCACCGACGAGGCGCTCGCCGATTCCGTCGCGATCGAGGTCGAGCGCCAATTGGCGCTGCTGCCGCGCGCCGAGATCGCGCGCGAGGGCTGGGAGAATTTCGGCGCCATCATCCTCGTGGCCTCGCTGGGTGAAGCGGTCGAGCTCGCCAACCGCATCGCGTCCGAGCATGTCGAGCTGATGCTCGATGATCCGCTGGCGCTGCAGCCGAAGATCCGCAACGCCGGCGCCATCTTCCTCGGCCATCACACGCCCGAGGCGATCGGGGACTATGTGGGCGGCTCGAACCATGTGCTCCCGACGGCGCGCTCGGCCCGCCATGCCTCGGGGCTCAGCGTGCTGGACTTCATGAAGCGCACCTCGCTTCTCGGCTGCGATCCCACGACGCTTGCCGAGCTCGCTCCCGCCGCCGTCACGCTCGCCGAAACCGAGGGGCTCGAAGCGCATGGCCGCTCCGTCAGCATCAGGCTCAATCGCTGATGGCGCTCAGCCCGCACGTCTTCGACGAGAAGACCGACCGGATCGTCGCCGTCACTCTCGACCCGAACACGATCACGTCGGTCGATCCCGACGAAGTGCACGAGTGGCGGATCGCGATCTACGACCTGGTGGAGAACAACAGGTTCCATCCGGCGCGCGTAAAGTCGAGGGGGCCCTATGCGCTCCACATCTCGATCATCGCCAACTACATCGTGCTCGACGCGCGCGATCCCGAGACATATGAGCCGATTGCCGCGCACTATCTGTCGCTCACGCCCTTCCGGCGGCTGATCCGCGACTATTTCCGTATCCGCGATTCCTACTATGACGCGATCAAGACGGCTTCGACGCGGCAGATCGAGACGGTCGACATGGCGCGCCGCGGCCTCCACAACGAAGCGGCCGAACTGCTGCGGACGCGGCTCGACAACAAGCTCGATATTGACCTCAATACGGCGCGACGGCTGTTCACGCTCATCTGCGCCGTGCAGCCCTTTGCGAGCCGCATCGACGAGCGCGAGAGCAAGTTGCCGACCGTGCTGTTCGTCTGCTCGATGAATTCGGTGCGCTCGCCCATTGCGGCGGCGCTGGCGCGGCGCTTCTTTCCCGGCCGGCTGATCGTGCGCTCGGCGGGCGTGCGCTCGGGCAAGGCCGACGCCTTCGTGCACCAGGTGATGGAGGAGGTCGGCATTGATATGTCCATCCATACTCCCCACACTATGGATGAACTCGTCGCCAACCGTTTCGACCTCGTCGTGACGCTTTCCGCCGACGCCCAGGACGCGGTCGACGCCCACAATCTCGAAACCGGTGCCGTTGAACACTGGCCGATGGCCGACCCGACCGAGGTCGAAGGCAATCGTGAGGCCGTCCTCAGCGCCTATCGGGGGCTGAGGGATACGCTGCAGCAACGGGTACGTGAGCGGCTGGAGCCGCTGGTGGCGGGTGGTTCACAAACCGGGCGAGTTCCAGTATAGCTCGCCC
>CAZASR010000318.1:0-2258 GCA_964487765.1 uncultured Devosia sp.
CTTCGGAGGCGCACCCGCGCACTCCGCACCGCGGGACAGTTTTGTCCCAAGGTTCTAGAACCCGGGGCCATCACGGTCGCCGGACGCCTCGTCATGCCCCTAGAACGGGATATCGTCGTCCATGCCGGCCGACTCGAAAGCAGGCGCATTGGAGGACGGCCGACGGCCTTCCGAGCGGCCCGTCGGCGGGCCCGAGAAGCCGGCATTGTCGCCGCCCTCGCCCCGGCCGTCGAGCATGGTGAGGTTGGAGTTGAAGCCTTGCAGCACGACCTCGGTCGAATATTTGTCCTGGCCGCTCTGGTCCTGCCATTTGCGGGTCTGCAGCTGGCCTTCGATATAGACCTTGCTGCCCTTGTGCAGATATTGCTCGGCCACGCGCGCGAGGCCCTCCGAGAAGATCACCACGCGGTGCCACTCGGTTTTCTCGCGGCGCTCGCCGGTGTTTTTGTCGCGCCAGTTCTCGGACGTCGCGACCGACAAATTCACCACCTTGTTGCCGCTGGGCAGCGTCCGCACATCGGGCTCGGCGCCGAGATTGCCCACCAGAATGACCTTATTCACGCTGCCTGCCATGACTGCTTCCTTTCGAACTTACGCCGCTTCCCGGGCCGTGCCGGCGGCACTTTAGCCGACCGCGCCGCCGCTCGTGCGGTCAATTCTCGACTTGCTCACAGCGATCTACGTTCATGTTATGTTCCAGAGTTCATGCTGCGTCAAGCCGGAGCGTTGTTTCTGCCAGAATCATCCAATAGGTTCCGCGCAAGTCAGGGCAGTGGACCATGAGCGACACGGTCAACAATGCGAGCCGTCGCGGCTCGTTCCTCTCAACGCGCGCGATGAACACGCTGCGCTATTCCGTCATGAACCTGTTCATCCTGTTCGGAACGGGCTTCATCGCCATGGGCGGACCGTGGACCTATATGGGCCTCGTCTTCTCGTTTTTCCTCATCGGTTATGTCGATGAGCTGTTCGGCGACATTTCCGACCGCGAGAACATGCCGCCCGTCTGGTACTGCCAGTTGATGCTGTTTGCGACCGTACCGCTGCTGGTGTTCGCAACGCTCATCGCCTTCAACGTCGTCTCCCCCACCGGATGGGCGTGGCTCGACTGGTTCCCCCGCCTTCTCGGCATCGATCCGCAGGGCGCGCGCGACTGGACGCACCACTGGCTCTTCATCATGGGTCCCTTCGTCAGCCTCGGTATGTACTACGGCGCCGCCGGCGTGAACGTCGCCCATGAGCTGATCCACCGCACCGACAGGCAGTGGGACAAGCTCGTCGGCCGCTGGCTGCTCGCCTTCACCTGGGACACCGGCTTTGCCATCGAGCACGTGCATGGCCACCACCGCAATGTCGGCACTGAACTCGATCCGGCGACGGCGCGACGCGGCGAATACATCGTCGCCTTTGTGTGGCGCTCGACCATCGGCCAATGGCTGGCCGCCAAGCGCTTCGAGGACGAACGTGTGAAGCGCAAGGGGCTCCACAATACGCTGTTCAGCAACAAGTTCTGGCGCGGCCAGCTGATGACTCTGGCCGTACTCGCCTTCTACTGCGCCTTCCTCGGCTGGTGGGGACTTCCCGCCTTCGTCCTCGCCGGCGCGATCGGCAAGATCTATCTCGAGGTGGTCAACTACATCGAGCACTACGGTCTCGTACGCATTCCCGGCACGCGGGTTGAAGCCCGCCACAGCTGGGACAGTCACCGGCGCGTGTCGGGTGGCATGTTCTACAACCTCATGCTGCACGCCAACCACCACAAGGTCGCCACGCGCCGCTTCTGGGAGCTCGAGCAATCGCCGCCCGAGGAGGCTGCCGTGCTGCCGCGCGGCTACATGGCCATGATCCTGTTCGCCTTTCTCGGCAAACCGTTCTTCCGCTACATCAATCGGCACCTCGCCCGCTGGGACCGCGAGCTCGCCAGCCCCGAGGAAATCGCCTTTCTCAAGGCCAGGGGAATTTATTACGGAGACCTCGCCTGACCCCTTGACCGACTCCCTGTTGTTCCGCTTATGTTCCCGTCGCACTCCGGCGCTGTGATGTGACAGCGACATTGTGCCGTGGTTAGCTTGCGGGCGCGGCGGACCCTTCCTATTTCAGGGTCTTCCGACCCGCACCCTTCTTTAGCACTGACAGAAGCTGGCAGATCATCGGCTAGATGATCCGGCTCCTGCCGATGGATGTCCGATGCCCGCCAAGAATGCCGTCCCTCCCCAGAACCGTGAAATCGTCATTCGCGGCGCCAAGGAGCACAACCT
>CAZASR010000319.1:0-2253 GCA_964487765.1 uncultured Devosia sp.
ATCGGCTGAACGGGAACGAGAGCACCGCCTTCCCGTAGGGCGTGATCAGCATGGTGGGGCGGCTCATCGCGTCACCTCCGCCCAAAGCTCATCGACATCGAAACCGGCCGCATGCCCATTGGGTGCACCGCCATGGGCCTTGCAGTACATCTGCCCCGCCGGGATCACGGCGCCGCAATCGACGCAGCCCTTGCCCTGGCGACCGCCCCGATCCTCTTCCTGCGGATCGGGATCGTGCTGGCGCTTGTGGATGCCGTGGTAGAGATACGGGTCGTTCTTCTTGCCCGTACCGCGCACCTTCATGCCGGGATAGGACCGCTTGCGCATGGCGGTCAGCTCGTTCTGGATCGATCTCTCCGAGACACCGTCGACCCGACTGGCGATGTCCCGGCCAGTCAACCATTCGTCGGTGCTGTTGAGAACGTCGAGAACCTTCTGCTGCACACCAGCTGTCCGGCCAGACGTCGCCGCCCCTTCGAACGAGCGCCAGCGGTGCGTGTCCTGGTCGAACTCGACCCTTTGCACCAGCTTGGGGACGTATCGCCCCTGGCCAGTGATCAATCCGCGCATCCCGTCTTCGTCGTCACCGTCTTCCCGCCGGAAGTCGAACTTGTCATCGAATGCGCCGGCGATGGCGGTCGACCCGCGATAGCGTCCCTCGCGATTCGCGTGGTGAACAACAACAATGCAGACGTTGAACTCGTGGGCGAGCTGCCGGACCGGCTTGAGCACCCGAGACATGTCGCCGCTGTCGTTCTCGTCGCCTTCGTGAGCCTCACGAAGCACATCAATCACGACCATCACCGGCTTCAGGTCAACGATCTGGTCGCGCAGCGCGCCGATGTCGAGCGGCTCCTCAAGGCTGAACGTCTGTCCCTCGAAGCTGCCGTCCAGTGGCGCGACATAGAATGGCAGGTCGAAATTCCCGTCGAGCATCTTTCGGACCCGGTCACGAAAGACGGAAACGTGATCCTCCAGGGCGAGATACAGGACCGGGCCTTGCGTAACACCACGCCCCAGGAACGGCTCGCCGGCCGCCACTCGAAGGCAGCAATCGAGGAGGATCATCGACTTGCCGCTCTTGGCGGGGCCGCTGAACATCACCGCAGCCCCTCGGGCGAATTTGTCCTGAACGACGAACGACTTTTCGGCGATGTCAAGCGCCATCAGGGTAGGGAGGTGGATTGCCTTCATGACGCCACCACCTGACCACCGACAACGCTGATGCGCGGCTTCCTCTTGTTGAACTTGATCACGCCTTTGTCGCTCGATCCCGGCTCGTACCGGGCCACCGAGGCGGCAATCCGCCCGACCTCGGCCTCGTCGAGCTGCGGTCGGCACCGCGTCCGGTTGATCACATGGAGAGCGGCCGCAATCTCGGATTCGCTGAGACCGTACCGCCGGAAGGCGGAGCCGATTCGCATCAGGCGATCGTTGCGCCCGCCTTCGGTGATCAGCTCGTCTTCCTTCAAGGAAGGCGACTCGCGCCGGCCCGTGTCGAACGTGAAGAGCCACGCCGGTGCTTCGGCGAGCGGCACATCGTCGGGCGAGAACCCGTCAACCCAACGATACGGCTCGCCGCTGGCGTGCCGGGAGGGTGGGGCAACGACGTAGCCACCATCGGCTCGGAGATCGATCCCCGGCGCGATGCGGCCGCGACTGTTCGGGATCGACCCGCCCGGATGTTTGTAGAAGACGTGACCACCGCCGCCGCCGGTCGCGACGGTCGGTGTGGCTGCGGTGGCGCCGTGCTCGGCCTCGAGCCGCTCAATGCTGGCCCAGCCTTCTCCTGCGTCGACATCCATCACGATGATGCCGGCCGGCATGCCCGTCCGGATGCAGACGTTGGCGTCCGGGAACATCGACCACCATTGCTCAATGGTCGCAGGATCGGTGGCCGCATCCTTGAGCCCATGCGGTGCGAGCGACGGGATCGGGTGTTTGCCGATGCGATCGCATGCCTCATCACCGCAGGCGCAACGACCATCCTCATTGACCGGCCACGAGGGGAAGACCGGCCAGCCGCGGGCCGTATACTGCATGATCGCAGCGTGGTATTCTGTAAGGGAAGTGTTCACGGATATCCTCCGTCGCGAGCCGCCCCGATTGCCGTCAGGGGCGGTTTTCGCGTTATGCGATCTGATCGACGTCTTTGGTGGCATTGAGCACTGCCTCCAGGGCGCGCTTGCTCACCACCATCCGGTTCCCGAGCCGGATCACCGGCACCGGCAGCTCATCGCGGCGAGCGAGTTC
>CAZASR010000320.1:0-2216 GCA_964487765.1 uncultured Devosia sp.
TAGGGGCCCCAGCCTTCCTGCTGGTAGCCGTTGAAGTCCTGGGTGACGGGATGGCCGGCCTGGGCGCCCGCCTCGATGGCGGCGCGGTAGATCGGATTCGGCGACGAGGCCTTGGAGACGTGCAGCGGCCCGTCCGCCCCGTGCCAGGCGTCGCCGCCGCCCTCCAGCGCTTCGGACCGCTTGAAATAGGGCAGCACGTCCGCATAGCCCCAGCCGGCCAGGCCCATCTGGCGCCACTGGTCGTAATCGCGCGCATGGCCGCGGATATAGACCATGCCGTTGATCGAGGACGACCCGCCCCAGCCCTTGCCGCGCGGCCACCAGAGCTTGCGGCCGTCGAGGTTGGGTTCGGGCTCTGTCCAGAAGCCCCAGTTGAACGGCCCGGCCTTGCCGATCAGCCCGCCGACGCCGGCGGGCATGGTCACCATCAGCGACTTGTCCTTGCCGCCCGCTTCCAGCAGCAGGACCTTGGTGCTTCCGTCCTCGCTCAGCCGGTTCGCCAGGACGCAGCCGGCCGAGCCGGCGCCGATGATGATGTAGTCGTAGCGGTCCACGCGGCCGCCCTCCCTGAGGTTGTTCTTTCCCGGCAACCTGACAAAGCGCCGGCATCGAAACAAGCCGGCGAGCCCCAAAAAATGACGCAGGCGTCACCCTTCCGGCGGTCAGGCGAGCCCCAGCCAGACGATCGCGAGCACGAACAGGGCAAGCGCGACGGCGCTGAACAGCAGGAGGATCACCGTCCGCCAGGCAGCCGAGAAGACGCTGAGCCCGTAGGCGCCCTTGAGCTGGGCGAACATGTGCGCGGGGATGACGAAGGGCGCGAGCGCGAAGGCGAAGCCCTCGACCGCCCCGCCCGCCCGGGCGGCGAAGGCGAGCCCCATCACCAGCAGCGAGACGAAGGTCAGGGAATAGAGGACGAAGACCCCGTGGTCGTAGAGCGTCAGCCCTCGTTTCCAGAGGAACAGGAGCGCCACGAAAGGGATCGAGATCGGGACGAGCAGGAACGAGAACTTATAGAACGTCTGCTGCAGCTTGTAGATCGCCAGGTCCGGATTCTCGAGCTTGTGCAGGATCTTCTCGTCCAGCGTCGGGTATCCGGTGTTCACCCTGAACTTGCCCGCCTTGGCGTCGGCGGCCAGCTCCTCCTTCCAGTCGACCGGATTGGCGGCGTCGGCGCGGATCTCCGCCAGCGCCTCGCGCGCGTCCTTCACGTCGTCCTCGGCGTACTTGAGGTCATCCTCGGCCTCGCCCCGGGCCTCGTGCGTGACGGCCGCCGCCAGCCTCGCCCGGGCCGCCTCGAGCTGGGTCGTGCGTCTGGCGAGGTTCGCGGCCGCGATCGCCTCCCGCTCGGCCGGCGTGGTCTCCGGCCGCGGCATGTAGCTCAAGAGCATGAACATGACGAAGACGGTGAACAGGAACACCGCCAGCGGCGAGACGTAGCGGGCGCGCATGCCGTGCGACCATTCCCGCGTGAGTTTGCCCGGCCGGAACAGCAGCAGCGGCAGGGTGCGCCACGTGCGGCTGTCGAAGTGCATCACCCCGTGCAGCAGCTCTTCGCCCAGGTGCAGCAGCGTGCGGTGCACGTGGGCCGGATTGCCGCAGTTGTGGCAGAAGCGGCCGACGGTCGCGGTCCCGCAGTCGGCGCAGGCCGCGCGATGCTCGCCGGCTTTGCCGGTCGGCGTCTCGAAGGTCGAAGCGATCAGTCCGCCCGTCGCCGCCCCGCCGACCGCATCGAGATCCGGCATTCGCCAAGCCCCTGAAATCCTCGCAGGAATGTGACGAGATCGGCCTTTGGCGGCAAGCCGGCCCTAGCCGAACACTTCCGCCGCGTCCACCGGCTGCAGTGGGTCGGGCCCGAAGCGGTTCTCACCCTCCACGCCGCGAAGACAGCCGAGCTCGACGAACACCCAGATGACGAACGGCAACCTCAGGACAGCGAACAGAAGCCCGCCGTCGGGCGCCAGCGCCTCGGCCACACCTTCGAGGAACGCGAGAACGAAGATGGGCGCGAACATGATCAGCAGCCACCACGCCGACTTGCCCCGGTCGTGAAGGCGTCGGGCCGCATTGGCCATACCCGCCCAAGAGAGCACCCCGATCAGCGCCACGCCGACCACCGCGCCGAACACGCCGAACGAGAGGGTCAGGATTGCGGCCACAGCCAGCGAGATCGCGATGACAATTGCCGTCAGCCAGTACCGCTGCCGGTTCGCGCG
>CAZASR010000321.1:0-2164 GCA_964487765.1 uncultured Devosia sp.
ACATGCCGCGCTATCTGGCCTCCATCGAGAAGGTCGACGACCTGACCGTCAAGCTCACCCTGACCGAGCCGAACGCGCCCATGCTCGCCAATCTCGGCATGGATTTCGCGTCCATCGTCTCCAAGGAATATGCCGACCAGGTGCTCGCCTCGGGCAACCTCGCCGACTTCGCCAACAAGCCGGTCGGCACCGGTCCGTTCCAGTTCGTCGACTACCAGACCGACGCGGTGATCCGTTACCAGGCCTTCGCCGACTACTGGAAGGGCAAGGTCGCGATCGACGACCTCATCTTCGCCATCACCACCGATCCGGCGGTGCGGGCGCAGAAGCTCAAGGCGGGCGAATGCGATATCATGTCGTATCCGGCCCCGGCGGACCTCGCCGACCTCCAGGCCGACCCGAACCTCGTGGTCATGGAGCAGGAAGGTCTCAACATCGGCTACATGTCGTACAACACGACCATCGCGCCGATGGACGATGTGAACGTCCGCAAGGCGCTCACCATGGCCATCAACAAGGATGCCATTATTGACGCCGTCTACCAGGGCGCCGGCCAGAACGCCAAGAACCTGATCCCGCCGACCATGTGGTCCTATGACGACGCCATCCCGGCCGACGTCTACGATCCGGAGAAGGCCAAGCAGATGCTCGCCGACGCCGGCGTCACCGACCTGACGCTCGATCTGTGGGCCATGCCGGTCTCGCGCCCGTACAACCCCAACGCCCAGCGCGTTGCCGAACTCATCCAGGCCGACTGGGCCGCGGTGGGCGTCACCGCCAACATCGTGACCTATGAATGGACCGAGTATCGCGAACGCGGCAAGGCCAAGGACCGTCCCGGCGCCTTCCAGATCGGCTGGACGGGTGACAATGGCGATCCGGACAACTTCTTTGCCACCCTGTTCTCCTGCTCGGCGATTGGCGTGTCCAACTATTCGAGCTGGTGCAACGAGGACTTCGAGAAGGCCATCCAGGACGCCAAGACGATTTCCGACCCGGCAGAGCGCACCAAGCTCTACACCAAGGCCCAGGAAATCTTCAAAGCCGAAGAGCCCGCGATGACGCTCGCCCACTCGAAAGTGTTCATGCCGATGAACAAGCGGGTGCAGGGCTTCACCATGGATCCGCTCGGCATCCACCGCTTCGACAACGTCGACGTCACCGAATAAGCCCACCCGAGACGAAGGGCGGCGCCATCGCTCGGCGCCGCCCTTTGTCATTTCCTGCCTGAGATGCTGCGCTTCATCCTCAACAAGCTCGTGCTGATCGTGCCGACCGTCATCGGCATCACGATCGCCGCCTTCGCGTTCATTCGACTCCTGCCCGGCGACCCCATCCTGGCGATGGCGGGCCAGCATGGCGTCACGCCCGAGCGCTACGAAATCCTCAAGGAGCAGTTCGGCTTCAACCTGCCGATCTGGCAGCAATATCTCAATTACGTCTGGGGCATCCTGAACGGCAATTTCGGCGTGTCGCTGTCGACCAAGCGCCCGGTGCTGCAGGACTTCCTGACGCTGTTTCCCGCGACGGTGGAGCTGTCGCTGTTTGCCATGACGCTCGCGGTGCTGGTCGGCATCCCCGCCGGCATCTTTGCCGCCATCAAGCGCGGCTCGTGGTTCGACCAGTCGATCATGGGCATCGCGCTTGCCGGCTATTCGATGCCGATCTTCTGGTGGGGCCTGCTGCTGATCATCTTCTTTTCCGGCTATCTGGGCTGGACGCCGGTCTCGGGCCGCATTGCGTTGCAGTATTTTTTCCCGACGCCCACCGGCTTCATGCTGATCGACAGCCTGATCGCTGGCAAACCCGCCGCCTTCTTCTCGGCGCTGCATCATCTCGTCCTGCCCGCCGTCGTGCTCGGCACGATTCCGCTCGCGGTGATCGCGCGGCAGACGCGCTCGGCGATGCTCGAGGTGATGGGGGAGGACTATGTGCGCACCGCGCGCGCCAAGGGCCTCGCGCCGCGCCGCGTCATCGGTCTCCACGCCTTCCGCAATGCGCTGATCCCGGTGGTGACCACCATCGGCCTCCAGGTGGGCCTGCTGATGGCCGGCGCGATCCTGACCGAAACCATCTTTTCGTGGCCCGGCATCGGCAAATGGATGATCGATTCGATCTCCAAGCGCGACTATGTCGCCGTGCAGTCGGGCCTGCTGCTGATCGC
>CAZASR010000322.1:0-2140 GCA_964487765.1 uncultured Devosia sp.
GTACGATGTTGATGTAGCCCGCCGCGATCATGCGGAACGGCCACGGGGCACCGTTGCGCATGGCGGCGGCGCCGAGGCCGAGCAGCAGTGCGAACAATCCGCCGAACAGTGCGGCGAACAGCGTGTCTTGCACGCTCGCATACCAGGCCAGGTGCTTGCCGTTGGTCAGATACCCGATCCAGAACGCGACATCGTCGCCT
This sequence comes from uncultured Devosia sp., assembly GCA_964487765.1. Classification (GTDB taxonomy): domain Bacteria; phylum Pseudomonadota; class Alphaproteobacteria; order Rhizobiales; family Devosiaceae; genus Devosia_A. The sequence continues at coordinate 201 of CAZASR010000322.1, forward strand.
ATGCCGTCGCGTAGCCACTGCGGCAGGAGATCGAGCATCTATCGATGTGCCCCCAGGTCAGGCGGAACGGAGCCGGCGGCCCCGTCCCGCAAAGTCGATGTCGGCGTTACTCGCCGGTGTAGAACGGGCCGCCTTCGCGCTCGGGGAAGTAGAGCGTGATGAGCGCGTCGAGCGTGCCGTCGGCCTTCATCGCCGTCAGCGCGTCGTCGAACTTCTGGATCAGCTCCGTATCGGCCTGGCGCATGCCCACGCCTACGCCGCCGCCGATCGCAATTTCGTCGCCCACCAGCTCCAGGGCGCCGCCCGAGCCGGCGATGGTTCCCTCGAGATAGGATTTGTCGGCGAGGATCAGGTCGAGATTGCCCGCATTGAGGTCGGCCAGCGCCTGGTCGGCCGTCTCATAGGTCAGGATCGTGTTGCTGGCCTTCAAATTTTCGTCGAGATAGGCGGCCTGGATCGTGGCGGTCTGTGCGCCGATCTTGAGGCCCGACAGATTGTCGAAATCATAGGTCTGGCCGGCGGCCGACACGAAGGCTGACGGATCGGGCGGGAAATAGTCCTGCGTGAAGGCGATCGACTGCTTGCGCTCGTCGGTGATCGACATGCCCGCCAGGATCGCGTCGTAGTTGCCGGCGATCAGGTTGGGAATGATCGTGTCCCACTCGTTGGCGACCCATTCGCAGGTGAGGCCTGCGCGCTTGCAGATCTCGTTGCCCACGTCGATGTCGAAGCCGCCGAGGTTTCCGGCCTCGTCGATATAATTGTAGGGCGGGTAGGCGCCCTCCGAGCCGAGCCGGACGGTGTCCTGCGCCTGCGCGCCGACCGAAAGGGCCAGCAGCGCTGCAGCCGCCACAATAAGGTGCTTCATGATGCGATGTCTCCATTTCACGCCATCGGCCGCGTTTTCCCGCGGCTCTGGGCGGCACCGTACTTCAAATGACGTAAGCGTCAAATCATCCGTGTGACGCGGCGTTGAGGAATTGCCGCAGGCGGGCCGATTTGGTGTCGCCGAAAACCTCGTCCACCGGGCCTTCCTCCTCGATCTTGCCCAGATGCAGGAAGATCGCCCGATGCCCCACGGTGCGGGCGAATTCCATGTCGTGGGTCACGAGGATCATTGTCCGTCCCTCTTCGGCCAGCAGCCGGATCACTCGCAGCACTTCGACCTCGAGCTCGGGATCGAGCGCCGAGGTCGGCTCATCGAACAGCATCACGCGCGGATTGATGCACAGCGCCCGGGCGATCGCAGCGCGCTGCTGCTGGCCGCCGCTGAGCTGGGAGGGATAGGCTTCCGCCTTGTCGGCAATGCCGACCTTGCTGAGCATTTCGAGCGCTTCGTCGCGCACTTCGGCGCGTTCGCGCTTTTGCACCAGCATCGGCGCCTCCATCACGTTCTGCAGCACCGTCATGTGGCTCCACAGGTTGAACTGCTGGAACACCATGCCGAGCTCGGAGCGCACACGGCGGATCTGCGCTTCGTCCGCCACGTGGCGCGAAGGTCCGGAACCACTGAGCGCGATGGTTTCGCCGGCGACCTTCACCGTCCCCTTGTCGGGGATTTCCAGCATGTTGATGCAGCGCAGGAGCGTTGATTTGCCCGAGCCCGAGGAGCCGATCAGCGCCACGACCTCCCCTTCGTGGGCGGTCATCGACACGCCCTTGAGCACTTCGATATGGGCAAACGACTTGTGGATGTCGTCGAGTTCGATGATCGGCAGGGGTTCGGGCGCGGCAACAGTCATGGCCGCGACGTGAAGTCAAATGGTCGGCCGGTGCAAGCCTTAAATACAAATTGGCGGTCCGTCCTGGACCGCCAGTTGGTGCAAGGAAGACAAAAAACCGGGGTACTCAGGCCGCTGCGCGCGAACCTTCGTCGAAGAACAGGGCCTGGCTGATCAGCGCCTTGACCATGTCCGGATTGAACGGCTTCGTCACCAGGA
>CAZASR010000323.1:0-2139 GCA_964487765.1 uncultured Devosia sp.
ATGAGGGCATGATCATCGGCGAGCACACGCGCGAGAACGACCTCGAAGTGAACCCCATCAAGGGCAAGCAGCTCACCAATATCCGCACCACCAGCAAGGACGAAGCCGTCCGCCTGACGCCGCCCAAAAAGCTCACGCTCGAGCAGTCGCTCGGCTACATCGCCGACGACGAATATGTGGAAGTCACCCCCAGGAGCATCCGCCTGCGCAAGATCTGGCTCGACCCCAATGAGCGCAAGAAGCAGATGCGCGCTGCCAAGGCCAGCTGAGGCGTTTACGACACCGCCATGGCCGACTGGATCATCGAAACCATTACCGCCACCGGCTATCTCGGCATCTTCCTGCTGATGCTGCTCGAATCGGTGTTTCCGCCGATCCCGTCCGAGCTCATCATCCCCTTCGCAGGCTTTGCCGTGCAGCGCGGCGAGCTCAACCTCATTGGCGTGCTGCTGGCCACGACCGGTGGCGCCGTCGTCGGCATGCTGCCCTGGTATGCGGCGGCCCGCCTCCTCGGCCTCGCGCGCACCAAATGGCTCGCCGACAGGATCGGCCGCTGGCTGGCGATGAATTCCGACGAGATCGACCGCGCCAGCGCCTGGTTCCTGCGTTATGGGCCGGTGATCGTCTTTGCCGGGCGGCTGGTACCACTGATCCGCACGGTCATCTCGGTGCCCGCCGGCATCGCCGCCATGCCGCCCACGGCCTTTATCGCCGCCTCCGCCCTCGGCGCCCTCCTGTGGAACAGCGTTCTCATCGGCGCCGGCTACTTTCTCTCCTCGCACTACCATCTGGTCGAGCTCGTCCTCGATCCGGCGACGATCGTCGTTCTCGTCTTGTGCGTCCTCATCTATGCGTGGCGGGTCGCCACCTGGAAGCCCGGCCTGCCGCCGTGACGCGCGGCGCGCCGGGGACCGTCCCGCAATCGGGTAACCCTCGTGCCACGCCCGGCCTTGCCGCCGGGGCCCGGGTTGCCTAGATAACCTTCCATCCGACGCCCAAGGGGACGCCAATGATCGCATTGCTGCAGACGCTCGCCATGCTTCTCAACCTGGTTTGGTGGGTGTTTCTCATCATGATCATCATGAGCTGGCTCATCAGCTTCAACGTCATCAATACGCGCAACCAGTTCGTGGCCACCGTTTGGCGCCTCCTCAACCAGATCACCGAACCGATCCTCAGGCCCATCCGCCGCATCCTGCCGCCGGTGGGCGGACTCGACCTCAGCCCCATCATCGTGTTCGTCATCATCTTCTTCCTGCAAAGCTTCATCGCCAACGACCTGCCGCGCCTGTTGGGGCTCTACTGAGCGCCTGGCGCGTCACCGCGAGCGGGCTGACGGTCCACCTGCGCGTCACGCCCAATGCCGGCGCCGACCGGATCGAGGGGCTCGAATCCCGCGCCGACGGCACCGTCGTGCTCCGCCTGCGCGTCGCCGCCCCGCCCGACCGCGGCAAGGCCAATGCGGCGGTGACTGCGCTGCTCGGCAAGGCCCTTGGCGTCCCCAGATCGGCGATCGCGGTCACCGCCGGCGAGACGGCCCGGTTCAAGACCGTGGCGATCGCGGGCGACGGCGCGGCGCTGGCCGGCCACCTCCGGACCCTCGCAGCCCCAAAACCCTAGGAAATCCGCCGCTCTCCACGTGAAAGCGGTTGAATCTCCGGTGCGGTTTTGCCACAAGCGAGCCACAATCCCCCGGGGCGGGGAGGTTTCCGCACACAGTCACGGCGGCAGCCACGCCATTTGCAGTGCCCCCGGGGTTCGTGAAACCTGAGGGACCATCTATGACCACCATTCTCTGGGCGATCGTCGTCGCGGGTCTGTTGTCGATCGTTTACGGCATCGTGACCACGCGCGGCCTGCTGTCCGCCGATGCGGGAACGGCCCGCATGCAGGAAATCTCGGCCGCGGTGCGCGAGGGCGCCTCGGCCTATCTGCGCCGCCAATACACCACCATCGCCATTGTCGGCGTGGTGATCTTCGTGCTCGCCTTCTGGCTGCTGGGCGTCTATGCGGCCATCGGCTTCCTCATCGGCGCGGTGCTCTCGGGCGCGGCCGGCTTCATCGGCATGAACCTCAGCGTGCGGGCCAATGTCCGCGTCGCCCAGGCCGCCACCAAGAACCTCGCGGGCGGTCTCGATC
>CAZASR010000324.1:0-2111 GCA_964487765.1 uncultured Devosia sp.
GCAGGAAAAGAACGACTTCACCTCGAAGAGCGTCGAGGAGAATATCGAGATGGGCGCCTACAACCGGCGCGACGACATCTCGGGGACGCTCGAGGAAGTCTATTCGATGTTTCCGGTGCTCAAGGAAAAGCGGCGGCAGCCGGCGGGCGAGCTGTCGGGCGGCCAGCGCCAGATGGTGGCGATGGGCCGTGCCCTGATGAGCCAGCCCAAGGTGCTGATGCTCGACGAGCCATCGGCCGGGCTCAGCCCCAAATATGTGCTCGAAATTTTCGAGCACATCGTCACCGTCAACAAGGCCGGCGTCGGCATCCTGATGGTCGAGCAGAATGCGCGGCAGGCGCTGGCCTTCGCGTCGCGCGGATTTGTGCTTGCGGGCGGCAAGAACCGCTATACCGGCACCGGACCCGAGCTGATCGCCGACCCCGAAGTCGCCAAATCCTTCCTCGGAGGTTGACCGATGGATGAACTGATCTTCTTCATCAACAAGGTCATCGTTTCGGGTACCGTCATCGGGTCGATCTATGCCCTGGGTGCGGTGGGCATCACGTTGATCTTCGGCATCCTGCGCTTCGCGCATTTCGCGCATGGCGACATGATGACTCTTGGGGCCTTCTTCGCCTATTCGCTCGCGGCCCTCTGCGCGGCGGCGGGGCTGTATCTGCCGGTGCCGCTCGGCATCGCGATGATGCCCATCGCGATGGCGCTGACGTCGGTCGCGGCGCTCGGGCTCGACCGGGCGTTCTATGCGCCGCTCCGGGCCAAGGGCGCGCGGCCGATCACGCTGCTCATCGCCTCGATCGGCGTGACGTTGATGCTGCAGGGCGTCGTGCGCCTGTTCTATGGCACCTCGACGCGCACCTTCTTCGAGTTCGAGCCCAAGGGCATCTTCCGCATCGACATGAGCTGGATCGGCGGCACGCGACCGCTCACGATCACCGGACCGCAGGTATGGATGGTGATCCTCGTGGTCGTCGCGGTGCTCGCGCTCCACTTCTTCCTCACCCGCTCGCGGCTGGGCAAGGGCATGCGCGCCATGTCGGACAATCCGGATCTCGCGCAGGTCTCCGGCATCAACACGGCGCTGGTGGTGCGTGTCACCTGGATCATCGCCGGCGCGCTTGCCTGCATGGCGGGCACGATGCTGGCGCTCGACGTGTCGCTCAAGCCTGACCTCGCCTTCAACATCATCCTGCCGATCTTCGCGGCGGCGGTGGTGGGCGGGCTCGGCCAGACCTATGGCGCGATCGCCGGCGGTTTTCTGGTAGGCTTCGCCGAAACGCTGGCGGTGTTCGACTGGGCCGTGTTCCTGAGGCCGTTCCGCGAGAACCTGCCCGAGTGGCTGGCGACCGCCCAAGGGCTCAGCCTCGTGCCGACCGAGTACAAGCTCACCGTGGCCTTCGTGATCCTGGTGATCGTGTTGCTCGTCCGGCCCACCGGCATCTTCAAGGGGCTCTCGACATGACCCGCCGCGTCTATATCGCCTATCTGGCACTGATCGTCTTCATCGTCATCATCGGGCTCACGCGCGGCTGGTCGACCGCGCTGCTGCTCACGGCGCTGTCCTCGATCTATGCGCTCGTGGCGCTCGGACTCAACATCCAGTTCGGCTATGGCGGGCTGTTCAACCTCGCGATCATGGGCCTGCTCATGATCGGCGGCATGGCGGTCAGCTCGATCTCGATGCCAATCAACTACGAGTTCTGGACGTCGGACGGCCCGATGATGCTCGGCCGCGTCCTGCTGGCGGCGCTGGCGGGAGCGTTGCTTGTGGTTGGCACCCGGCAGCTGTGGCGGCTCGGCGTGCCGCGCCGCGTCGTCACCTTGCTGTCCGTGCTCGCCTGGTTCGTGGCCTATGTGATCTACCGCATGCAGATCGATCCGGCCGCGCAATATATCGAAACGCAGGTTCCGGGCGGCTGGATCGGCGGCCTCGGTCTGCCGGTCTATGTCGGCTATGCCGTGGCAGGGGTGCTGGCGGGCTTCGCCGCCTGGATCATCGGCAAGATCTCACTGGGGCTGCGGAGCGACTATCTCGCCATCGCCACCATCGGCATGAGCGAGATCATCCGCGCCTTCGTCAAGAACATGGACTGGCTGACGCGCGGCACGCT
>CAZASR010000325.1:0-2105 GCA_964487765.1 uncultured Devosia sp.
AACTTCATGTTGTCGCGCAGATAGTCGAAGCCGAATTCGTTGTTGGTGCCGTAGGTGACGTCGGCGGCGTAGCTCTGCTTGCGTTCCGGGTCCGACAGGCCGTGGACTATGATGCCCACGCTCAGCCCGAGAAATTTGTAGATCTGGCCCATCCACTGGCTGTCGCGGCGGGCGAGGTAGTCGTTGACGGTCACCACATGCACGCCCTGCCCGGTGAGCGCGTTGAGGTACACAGGAAGCGTTGCGACAAGGGTCTTGCCTTCACCGGTGCGCATCTCGGCGATCGAGCGCTCGTTGAGCACCATGCCGCCGATGAGCTGGACGTCGAAATGGCGCATGCCCAATACGCGCTTCGATGCTTCGCGCACCACCGCGAAAGCGGGCACCAGCAGATCCTCGAGCTTTTTCCCGTTGCCGAGCTCGGCCTTGAACTCGTCGGTCTTGGCTTTCAGTTCCGCATCGCTCAGCTTGGCCATCTGCGGTTCGAGCGCGTTGATGGCGTCGACCTTCGGCTGATATTTCCTGATCTGCCGGTCGTTGGCAGAGCCGAAGATCGCCTTGGCGATAGCGGCGAAAACCATGGGGTGTTCCTTGTCTTGGTGGCGCCGTTTTCCGGCGCGGACGGCGGTTCCGAAAACCACACTTCAGAGCATGGAAAACCGCCGCTTTTCGGGCGTTTGAAAGCGTTTGGCTATGTAAGAGCGGGGGTCTCTATTGTCAACGGAGCCCAAATGGGCGACACCAGCGGCGCGCACCGTCGGGGGCCGGGCGCCCCAACGGAGCGACAAGAGTTCGATGACGTCTTATTTTCACCCAGCCACGCTGCCGTCCGTCCTGAAATCGCTGGCCCTGGCGCTGCTTGTGGCGCTTGCGCCCGCCGCCGCCCACGCGCAGGACGCCGCCTCCTCCGAGCCGCCCGCGGCCCAAGAGCAGCCGGCGCCGCAACCTGGTCCGGACACGATTGTCGCCACCGTCGGCGGGGAGCCGATCACCGAGGCCGACCTCGCCTTCGCCGCCGAGGATATCGGGGCCGAGCTCAACCAGGTTCCGCCCGACCAGATTCGCGCCGTGCTGCTCACGCAGATGATCGACCTCAAGCTCATGTCGCAGGCCGCCGACGAGCAGGGGCTGAGGGACGATCAGCTGTTCAAGCTGCGCCTCGAATATCTCACCGACAGGGCGCTTCGGCGCGCCTTCTCCAAGGTCGCGATCAACGACACAATCACGCCCGAGGCGATCAAGGCCGAATACGACAAGCAGGTCGCCGCCATTCCCGACGAGGACGAGGTCCATGCCCGTCACATCTTGGTGAGCACCGAGGAAGACGCCAAGGCGATCAAGGCCGAGCTCGATGCCGGCGCCGATTTCGTCGCGCTGGCCAAGGCCAAGTCGATCGAGCCCAATGCGGCCCAGTCGGGAGGCGATCTCGGCTATTTCAAGCGCGCCGTCATGGTGAAGCCCTTCGCCGATGCCGCCTTCGCCATGGAGGTGGGTGCCGTCTCCGATCCGGTGCAGACCCAGTTCGGCTGGCACATCATCAAGGTTGAGGACCGGCGCCCCGCCGCCAAGCCGACGCTCGAGGAAATGACCCAGCAGATCGGCCAGCAGCTCTACATCGCCAAATACCGCGCCGTGTTCGACGAGCTGCGCGCTGCCGCCACCATCGACATCCCCGACGCCACCCTCGCCGAGCAGGTCAACCAGCAACTCGGCGGCCCCGCGCAGTAACCCCGGCCGCTTATCCCTCCTCGTCCGAAGGGCGGGGAGGGGGAAACCGCACCAGTGGCTTGCGCGGTAGCGAGGAAGGGACTGCTCGCGGCTCCATCCCTCACTCTCCCCCACCCACCGCCTGTCCTCCCCAGCATGAGGAGGACCTTCCCAAGTATGGACCGTCGAAGGGAACAGCGGCACTCTCCCCTGACCCTTCCCAGCGCAAGCTGGGTCCCAACCCTCCGCTCCCAGAGCTGCGAGAGCAGTTCGCGCGGCACCACCCCACCCACCGCAGCGGTGGGTGGGGCGCCGCTGGCGCGAGGCATGGAAGCAGAAGTGTCCCGCCAGTGACCAAAACTTTCCCCCGCTGACGCCTGGGAATCCTGGCCTCTCCG
>CAZASR010000326.1:0-2071 GCA_964487765.1 uncultured Devosia sp.
TTCCAGCGCTTCCCCTTTCTTCGGAGGCGCACCCGCGCACTCCGCACCGCGGGACCTTCTTGTCCCCCGGTTCCATAACCCGGGGCCATCACGGTCGCCGGACGCCTCGTCATGCCCATCGACAATCTCTCCCATTGGCAAGCCGCCCGTTCCCCGGCTAAAAGCACCGGCAACCGGCAATGCAAACGTTTGTATTCGGCCCGGCGCGCAGCCAGCGCGCCGACTATCGACGTGCGGCGGCGCCACCCGCCGCGCTCCAGGGGAGGACGTATATGGCCAAGGCTGCAACGGTCGCGCGCGCGCCGGCATCATCCTATTCCGAGCTCGATCTGAGCGGCGACTATGCGCTCGGCAGTCCCACCCGCAAGGTCAAGGCCAAAACCATTGCGCTGCCCGGCGACGTGCATACCGCGCTGCTGGCGGCCGGCGACATTCCCGATCCCTATTTCGGCGAGAACGAGCAGGCGGTGATGTGGGTGCACCACACGCCCTGGACGATGGAACGGCGTTTTACGGCGACGAGAGCCGACATCGACGGCTACCTGACGCTCACCCTCGACAATGTCGACTGCATCGCGACGATCTATCTCAATGGCGAGGAGATCGCGCGCACGCAGAACCAGTTCATCCGCTACGACATCGACGTCACCGGCAAGGTGCGCCCCGGCCGCAACACGCTCCGCCTCGAATTCGCCGTGACAAAGGACGTCGCCAGGGCGCGCTACGAGGCCCATCCGTTCCCGATCCCGTTCACCCTCAACTATCTGAGCAATGGCCTGCCCGGCGTGCACATGAACTTCGTGCGCAAGGCCGCGTGCCATGCCGGCTGGGACTGGGGCATCTGCCTCATGCCGACCGGCGTCTATGGGCGCATGGTGCTGCGCAAGTCGCGCCTCGCCCGCCAGCAGAGCGTGCAGGTGACCCAGGCGCATGGCAGGAACAGTGTCGAGCTGTCGATCCGCACCATCGTCCACGCCTTCGCTGCGGGCGCGGTGGAACTGATGCACGAGATCGCCGGACAAAAGATCGCCGACAAGGTCGCGGTGCGCCCGGGGGAGAATGTCTTCACCCACAATGTCACCATCAAAAACCCCAGGCTGTGGTGGCCGAACGGGCAGGGCGAGCAGACGCTCTATCCACTGTGGACCACGCTCGACGGCGAGGTCACCAGGCGCCGCATCGGGCTCAGGCAACTCGAATGGGTCGTCGAGAAGGACGCCATCGACCACAACTTCAAGGTGCGCGTGAACGGCCGCGACATCACCGCCATGGGTGCCAACTGGATCCCGGCCGACGCCATTCCCTCGCGCATCACCCCGACCGTCGTGCGCGACCTGCTCGAAAGCGCGCATGCGGTGAACATGAACATGATCCGCGTGTGGGGCGGCGGGCAGTACGAGCCCGACTATTTCTACGAGATCTGCGACGAGCTCGGTCTCATGGTGTGGCAGGATTTCATGTTCTCGTGCATGAGCTATCCCGCCGACCGCGAGTTCCTCGACGATGTGCGCGTCGAGATCACCCAGCAGGTGCGCCGCCTGAGCCACCATGCCTGCCTGGCGCTGTGGTGCGGCGACAATGAAGTCATCGGCTCGCTCGAATGGTATCCCGAGACCAGGGCCAACCCCAAGCGCTACATCGCCAATTACGACCGGCTCAATTCCATGCTCGGCAATATCGTCGAGGACGAAGATCCCGGCCGCCGCTTCTGGCCGTCCTCGCCCTCGCTCGGCTACATGGATTTCGAAGACGGCTGGCACAAGGACAGCCGGGGCGACATGCATTATTGGAGCGTGTGGCACGAGGCGAAGGACTTCTCCGCCTATCGCGAAGTGCAGCCGCGCTTCGCCTCCGAATTCGGCTTCCAGAGCTTCACCTCGATGAATGTCATCGAGACCTTCGCCAACCCCGAGGACCTCAATCCGTCCTCGCCGGTGATGGAGAGCCACCAGCGCAATGTGGGCGGCAATGCGCGCATCGTCGAGACGATGCTGCGCTATTTCCGCTTCCCCTCCAATTTCGAGAACATGGTGTTCCTCAGCCAGATCCAGCAGGGCCTCGCCATCAAGAC
>CAZASR010000327.1:0-2056 GCA_964487765.1 uncultured Devosia sp.
GCGAGACGACGACGCGCGTGCTGGCGTCGCTGACGCCGCGCGAGGAGCGCGTGCTACGCATGCGCTTCGGCATCGGCATGAACACCGACCACACGCTCGAGGAAGTGGGCCAGCAGTTCAGCGTTACCCGCGAACGCATTCGCCAGATCGAAGCGAAAGCGCTGCGCAAGCTGAAGCATCCCAGCCGCAGCCGGAAGCTCAGAAGCTTCCTCGACAACTGATCTTTGCGGGCGCCCCACGGGCGCCCGTTTCGCTTTCCCGGACTCGCGCTGCAACGACCGTTCGCCCCTGTTCATGTTCCACGGCTGCAGAAGGCGTCTTGAGGCCGCTGGCCCGGTTCCATATGTTCGCTGGAACGATCGGAGAAAGACGATGTCCTTTTGGAAGAATCTGTTCGGCGGCGGTGAAGCAAAGGATGCGCCGGCGGCGCCCGGCGAAGAATACAAGGGCTTCACCATCCGGGCCACGCCAATGCCGGTGGGCAGCGAGTTCCAACTCGCCGGACGGATCGAGAAGGAAGTCGATGGCGAACTCAAAACCTACGACTTCGTGCGAGCCGACCGGATGAGTTCGCGCGACGATGCGGTTAGCCTCGCAGTGGCCAAGGGCCGCCAGATCATCGATGAGCAGGGTGTAAGCCTGTTCAAGCAGAGCTGGCCGAAGTCCAACTGACCAAGAAGACCATGAAGCCCTATTAGCAACCGTCGGTGGGAACGTCCGACCACCACAATCCCTCGAACGGCGCGACGCGCCCGAAAAAACTCAAGACAGTGATCCGGCAGCCGGTGCGAAAGCGCCGACGTCACGCAAACGCTCTGGCCTTCGCGTGCGGCAAGGGGTAAGCCCGCGGCGCAACGGAGATCATCATGGCCAGAAAGCCCAGCGCGCGAAGCGAATTCGTGCTGTTCGACGTCGTCTATGAAGACGGCAGCCAGCGGTCAAACCGCAAGGTGCCCGCCGAATTGCTGGGCGGCCTCGATGGGGACAAGCCGGCGCGGGGGGAGATCGAAGCGCAGGATCGCGCCATTGCGGAAAAGTCGGGGATGCCGCCGCTCGTCATCAAGTCGATCAAGCGCTCGGGCTCGAAATAGATCAGCCCCCGATCACCTCCTCGAAACCGGACAGCAGAGTATCGAAGCTCTCGCGGCCGTCATTGACCAGGGTGAAGGCGCTGAACACGAGAATGCCGGCAATCAGCAGCACTTCCGTGAGACCGAAGCGGTGGCGGCGATGGCCGTTTTGATCTGTGACCGGGTTGAACATTGCTGCACCTCGCATAGGCAAAGACTTAACGCCCATGGTTAGGATTTGGTTCTGGTCGCCATTGGTGGCTTCCCCAATCCCATGGGCGCAAAGCTAGGCCGCGCGACGTGGCGCGGCCCTGAGCGCAGTGTTCAGACGCGGTTCAGGCGGCCTTGAGCGACAACGCCTTGTCGATCGCCGGCTTGATCACTGTGCCGAGCAGTTCGATCGCCTTCATCACCCGATCGTGCGGCAATGTGCCGACACTGAGCTGCATGCCGAAACGCTCGTGGCCGAACCATTCGTGCTGCATCAGGATCTTGTCGATCACCTGCTGTGGCGAGCCGACGAAATAGGCGCCGTGCGGCGTGGTACCGGCTTCGAACTGCTCGCGCGTCGTGGGCGGCCAACCGCGCTCCTTGCCGATGCGGCTCATGGTGAGCTGGTGCGCCGGAAAGGCGGTGTCCAGCGCATCCTGCGACGTCTCGGCGATGAAGCCGTGCGACGAGATGCCGACCGGCAGCCGGGCCAGGTCGTGCCCCATCTTGCGCGCGGTATCGCGATAGAGCTGGACGAAGGGCTGGAACTGCTGCGGCCGTCCGCCGATGATGGCGATCATCAGCGGCAGGCCGAAATAGGCGGCGCGCGCCACCGAGTTCGGCGTACCGCCGACCGCGACCCACAGCGGCAGCGGCTCCTGGATGGGCTTGGGATAAATCTCGATGCCGGGGATCGGCTTGGTGTGGTCGGAACCCGGCCAGTTGACCTTGCCGCCCTTCCTGATCTCGAGCAGCATCTGCAGCTTCTCTTCGAA
>CAZASR010000328.1:0-2033 GCA_964487765.1 uncultured Devosia sp.
GAACTGCGTCAGGGGCGACGGCCGGTTTGCGGAACAGATTGAAAATCATGGACGTATGGCTCCACCGCGGGTGGTCCGACGCGTCGTGCGCGTGCTTGCCAGCGGATGCACTTCCTCGCTAAACAAGCAGCGCTCCAGCGGGAGCCCGCGTCTTATTCGAGAGGCAACGTGAAAGTCAAATCCATGCCCCAGCGCCAAACTGCCCCACTCCTTGCGTCCGTGGCGGCGGCTGGCCTCCTGGCCCTCAGCCTTTCGGCATGCAGCATGGGTTCGGGCCTCGCGCTCTCGAACGCCAAGGTGCAGGGCTATGCCATCTCCGAGGATGCGCTGGCGCAGATCCGTCCCGGCCAGAGCCAGGAGTTGGTAACCGTCGTGCTTGGCTCGCCGCAGACCGTCAACGCCTTCAACGAAGGTTCGGCATGGTACTATGTCGAGACCAAGCTCGACGAGACCGCCTTCGGGCTCAGGACCGTCCGCGAGCGCACCGTGCTTGCCGTCTATTTCGACAAGAACAAGAAGGTCGCGGACAAGGCGCTCTATACCGCCAAGGACGGCAAGGTCTTCACCATTGAGGGGCGCAAGACCCCGTCCTATGGCGAAGACAGGAGCTTCATCGAGTCGCTGATCGACTCGATCTGACCGCCCGGCCCGGCCGGCAGGTTTTGGCACCCTACGCGCTCGTCGCCACCTGTTTGGCAATATTGTCCAGCACGCCGTTCACCAGGCGCGGGGCGTCGTCTTCGTAGAACGCCTTGGCGATATCGACATATTCGCTGATCACAACGCCCTGCGGGATGTCCCTGCGGCGCAGCAGCTCGAACGCGGCGGCGCGCAGAATGGCGCGCAGCGTCGCATCGATCCGGCTGACCGGCCAATCGCTCGAGAGCGATCTGTCGATGATGGGATCGATGTCGAGTTGCGAGCGGATCACGCCCGCGACGATCTGGCGGAAGAAATCCGCGTCGGCGGGCAGGTACTGCTCGCCCTCCACCTCGCGCCCCAGCATGTGCGCGGTGAACTGGCTCAGCGTCTCCTCGAGCGATTGCCGGCCGACATCCATCTGGTAGAGCGCTTGGACCGCGGCAAGCCGTGCGGCGCCGCGCTGATTGGCGGGGCGCGGGGCGCTGGTGAGAGGATCGGGCGCAGACATGGATACTCGGGCTCGCGAAGGTCGCGACCTTATCTTCACCCGGAACGCGCGGGTCAACAACTCAAACTGCGGCGTTGCGTTGCGCGGAGCGCGGAGCTCAGTCCTCGTTCTCGTCCAGGGTCGGCGTTTCGCCTTCCTTGAGCTCGCTCAGGAACGAGCGGAAATCGTCGGCGGCGCCGAAATTCTTGTAGACCGAGGCGAAGCGCACGAAGGCGACGTCGTCGAGGTTCTTGAGCCCGTCCATGACGAATTCGCCGATCTGGTCCGAGGTGATCTCCTGCTCGCCCAGGCTCTCGAGCTGCCGCACGACGCCCGAGATCATGCGCTCGACCCGCTCGGGCTCGACGGCGCGCTTGCGCAGCGCCGTGTTCACCGAGCGGGCAAGTTTGTCGCGGTCGAAGGGGACCTTGCGGCCCGATTTCTTGACGACCGTGAGTTCGCGCAGCTGCACGCGCTCGAAGGTGGTGAAGCGGCCGCCGCAGCTGGGACAGATGCGGCGGCGGCGAATTGCCGATGAGTCCTCGGTCGGACGGCTGTCCTTGACCTGCGTATCGTCGTTTCCGCAGTAGGGGCAGCGCATCCGTCAGCTCCTCAACTGTAGATCGGGAAGCGCGCGGTCAGCGTCTTCACCTTGTCGCGCACGCTGGCCTCGACAGCGGCATTGCCCTCGTCGGAATTGGCCTCGCGCAGACCGTCCAGCACCTCGACGATGTACGCGCCGATGAGGCGGAATTCGGCCTCGCCGAAGCCGCGCGTGGTGCCCGCCGGAGTACCGAGGCGTACGCCCGAGGTGACGAAGGGTTTCTCCGGGTCGAACGGAATCCCGTTCTTGTTGCAGGTGATGTTGGCGCGTCCGAGCGCCGCCTCGGCCCGCTTGCCGGTG
>CAZASR010000329.1:0-1993 GCA_964487765.1 uncultured Devosia sp.
GGCGTCGTCACCATCGAGGACCTGCTCGAAGCCGTGGTCGGCGAGATTGACGACGAGCACGACGAATTCGAGGGACCGCTGGTCCGCAAGATCAATTCCAACGTCTTCCTCGCCTCGGCCCGCGCCGAAATCGGCGAGGTCGAAACAGTCATCGGCCCCGATTTCGATCCTGGCGAGCATGGCGACGAGGTCGACACCATCGGCGGCCTGGTCTTTGCGCTGGCCGGCCACGTGCCGGTCCGCGGCGAGATCGTCGGCGGCATCAAGAATTTCGAGTTCGAGGTCATCCAGGCTGACAGCCGCCAGGTCCGCCGGATCAAGATCCGGCGCCTCAAGCAGCAGCGCAAGCACCCGGCCCCCGGTCCCGACAGCGCGCCGCCACCGAGCGAGCGCAAGGCCGCCGAATAGTCGGCCTCGGCCGGATTCACTTTTGGCGCCGCGCTGGCTACTCATGGCCATGCCGCGTCCGCACCCCGATTCGCCCGCATGAGCCGCCTCGCGGAATGGATAATGCTGGCGCATGGCTGGCGGCTATTCGCCCTGCTGCTCGTGCTGGGCGCGATTGCCGGCACCTCGGTGCCGCCGCTCTTCGTGCTGCCGGCACTGTTCGTCACCTTCCCGTTCTGGGTCTGGGCCCTCGATGGCGCCGCACGCCGACGCGGGCTCGGGCGCATTTTCGGGCCCGCCTTCGGCATCGGCTTTGCCTTTGGCTGGGGCTATTTCATCGTCGCCTTCCACTGGCTCGGGGCGGCGTTCTTTGTCGAGGGCGGCTGGTTTCTCGTGCTGATGCCCCCGGCGATCCTCGCGCTGGCCGCGCTGATTGCGCTGTTCTGGGGCCTCGCCAGCGCCCTGGCGCATCTGTGCTGGAGCCATAGCGGCTGGCGCATCGTCACGCTGGCGGTGTTCCTGAGCGCCGCCGAATATGCGCGCGGCACCTTCTTTTCCGGCTTCCCCTTCGATCTTCTCGGCTACGCGCTCACCGCCAATGTCGAGATGATGCAGTTGAGCGCCATCGTCGGTGTCTATGGCCTGACACTGCTGGCGGCGCTCCTCGCCATGACGCCGGCGTTGATCTGGCCGGCCGACGGGCGCGGCATGGCCGCGCGGCTCGTCCCCTTCTTTCTTGCCATCGCCGCCATCGCCGCGCAGATCGGCTACGGCAATTATCGGCTGCAACGCACCAAGATCACCGAGTCCGACCTGCGCGTCAGGCTGGTCCAACCGATCATCACCGAGCACTCCAACTGGGCGGCGGCCAACCCCCCTGAAATCGTCAGCCGCTTGATCGAGGTGACCGGTGAGCCGGGCGATACCGACGTTGTCGTTTGGCCGGAATCGGTGTTTCCGTTCTTCCTTTCCACCTATCCCGAGGCGCTGTCGCGCATTGCCCGCATGCTGCCGCTCGAGGTGACTCTGCTCACCGGCGCGCCGCGCGAGCCTGATTTCCTGTCGGCCGCTCCGGGCGGCAACCCGGGCTACAACTCCATCCTCGCGATCAGTTCCGACGGCGAGATCGTCGCGACCTACGACAAGGCACATCTGGTCCCGTTCGGCGAATACCTGCCCTTTGCCTCCTTCTGGCGCCTGTTCGGCATCACCCAGTTCGTGCCTGGCACCGCCGGCTGGGCTCCGGGCGACGGCCGGCGTCTCGTCACGCCGCCCGGCCTGCCCGCCTTCATCGCCCTGATTTGCTATGAAGCCATATTTTCGGGCGATCTCGGCGCCGATCCCGCCGCGGCGGGCTTCATCCTCAATGTCAGCAATGACGAATGGTTCGATGGCTCCATCGGTCCGGCCCAGCACGCGCACCATGCGCTGCTGCGCGCCGTCGAGACCGGCCTGCCGCTACTCCGCGCCACCAATTCGGGCGTAACCTTCGCCGCCGATCCGCTCGGCCGGGTGACCGCGCAGCTCGCGCCCGGCCAGCCCGGCTTCGTTGATGTCGTGCCCGCCAATCCCATCGCGCCGACGGTTTTCGACCGCTTCGGCAACT
>CAZASR010000330.1:0-1974 GCA_964487765.1 uncultured Devosia sp.
CACGATGCGCTGGCACACATTCATCAGATGGCTGTCGTCGCGGAAGCGCACATTGGTGAGCTTCACCTTGCCGCCGACTTCAATGTAGCATTTCTGGCTACCGTTCACCATGATGTCGGCGATGTCGTCGCGCGCCAGTAACGGCTCCAGCGGTCCGTAGCCGAGAACGTCGTTACAGATGTCTTCGAGCAGATCCTCCTGCTCGGAGATCGACATGACGATCGACTTGAGCGCAATGATCTCGGCGACGATGTCGCGGATCTCCTCGCGTGCCGCCTCCTGGTCCATGGTCGCGAGTTGGCTCAGATCGATCGAGTCGATCAGCGCGTTGAAGATCGCCGACTTGGTCTGGAAATATTCCTTGTCTCGCTGGATCGCCTCGGCGCTGCGCACGTCGACGATGTCGTCGCCACGCAGCCGGTTGAGGCTGGCATCGACGATCGGCTTGGGCACGTCGCTGGGCCGCGGCGCGGGCGCAGCCGGCAGCGAGGAAGGTGCCAAGGGCTGCGGCCGTGGCAGCTCCGCCGCGCCGGGCGTGTTGCCGCCGAAGGATTGTCGCTTGCCGAACATCAGGAGGCCTTCTTGCGCTTCAGGAATGTCGGCAGCCTGAGGCTCGACGACTTGACCGCCGCCTCCGGAATGGACCGGCCGGTCACGTGCATGCCGACGGCGCGAAAGATGTCGTTGGTGCGGTTGTTCGCGGATACCTCGGCGATCATCTGGCCGTTATTGGCCGCCGTGCCGAACGTCATGGCGTCGAACGGGACCTGCCCGATCAGGCGGCATTCGATCGAGTTGGCGAATTCCTGCGCGGCAATTTCGGGGCGCTTGGGGACGCCCAGCTTGTTGACGACAAGCAGGGGCTCGCTCTCGGTGGGACGCAGCGCCTTGATCGTGTCCGCCAGGTTCTTGGCGTTGCGCAGATTGGCGAGGTCGGGTTCGGCGACGATGACGATTTCATCGACAGTCGCCAGCGTGTGCCGCACCCAGGCGTTCCAGGTATGCGGTACGTCGAGGACAACCACCGGCGTCGTCTTTTGCGCCAATTCGACCACCTGCTCGAAATCGCGCTCGCCGAAGTCGAACGTCTTGTCGAGCATGGCGGGCGCGGTGAGCAGGTTGATGTGATTGGCCGCCTTGCTCATCAGTCGGTCGAGCATGGTGGGGTCCACTTTACCCGATGCGGTCAGTGCGTCGCCGATGCCATGCGGCGGGTCCTGGTTGAAGTTGAGGCCGGCGGTGCCGAAAGGCAGATCCATGTCGAGGATCAGCACGTCCTGGCGCAGCGTCTGGCTGATCGCCCAGGCGACATTGTGAGCGATGGTCGAGCCGCCCGAGCCGCCCTTGGCGGACACGAACGCGATGGTGCGCCCGATCGGCGCCGCGCCTTCCGCCGCAAACAGGTCGGAGATCGCATTGACGATCGACTGCGCGCTGGTGGGCAGGACGAGATATTCGGAGACACCCGAGCGGATCAGCTCGCGATAGAGCAGCACGTCATTGACGTGGCCGAGGACGATCAGCCGGGTCGAGGCATCGCAGACTTCGGCCAGGCGGTCGAGCGCACCGGGGATTTCCTCGGTCGACAGCGAGGTTTCGACGATGATGAGGTTCGGCGTGGGGTTCGACTTGTAGCTCTCGATGGCGCCCTCGAGCCCGCCATTGTGCGTCGTCAGCGCGACCTTGGACATCCGGCGGTCGTGGACGGCCGCCTCCACCAGCTCGGCAGTCTGGGAGTGCTCGCAGAAGGCCTGGATGGTGATACGAGGCAACAGCCGCGCGCCGGTCGCCACCTCGCCTACCGGTTCCTCCGCCGGGGTGGGTTCCTTGGTGGATGTCAGAAAACTCATGACTTAACTCTCCATCGCGCCGGTTACCGTGCGGTGATCAGTCGAGGACAAATCCGACCGACCCGTTGTAGCTGCCGCGCATTCCGTCATTGCCGACGCCGTAGATCTTCTCGAGCCGGCCGAG
>CAZASR010000331.1:0-1960 GCA_964487765.1 uncultured Devosia sp.
AAAGCGTCGATTTGCCGACATTGGGCCGGCCGACAATGGCGACGAGCGCGCTCATCTTCTTGCTCCTCGCGCCTTACGGCGCCGAGGACGAGACCTCCTCCGAGGACAGGGGCTCGCTCGACGCTCCCGCTTCGCTCGGCAGGTCGGCTGGCGGCTCCTCGGCAGCCACGACCGGCGCGGCGCCTTCGGCAAGCAATTGCTGGATGTAAATCTGCACGCGGCTCTGGAGGTCGCGCGCGGCCAGCGGATCGGCGATGATGGCCTGGAACGTCGTCATGGCGGCGTCGAGCTGGCCGGCCTTGTACTGGGCCAGCCCCAGCACTTCGCGCGCCGCATTGCGCATGGGCGACTCCGGCACGATCGAACCGGCCACCCGCTGCTCCACTGCCTGCACATCGCCGCTGTCGACCAGGAGGTTCGCCCCCATCACCAGCGCCAGCTCACGCAGATGCGTGCTCGACTGGTTCGTGGCGAGCGCATCATAGGCTGCCACCGCTTCGTCGGTCTTGCCCTGCTGGGCCAGCAGGGAGGCTTCGCGGAAGCGGGCCAGCGCCGGGTAGGCGCCGCTGCCCTCGGCGATCACCTGGTCCAGCGCCTGCTGCGCAGCCGCCAGGTCGTTGCCGTCGGCCAGTTGCGCGGCGGCATAGAACTGGTCCGACGAGCGGGCGGAGTTGCTCTTGGTCAACCAATTATAGCCTTCATAGCCCGCAACGAGCAGGATCACCGCCGCGGCCGCGCCGAAGATGAAGGGGGCGGCTTGCCGCCACAGCTTCCGCATCCGGTCGCGGCGCAGCTCCTCGTCGACTTCACGAAGAAGTGTATCGTTGGACATGAAGACCCTTGAGAACCCTAGGAAAGCGGGGCGCAACATAGAGACGGAACCCCCCGAATGCAAATGGCCCGAATGCGGCATGAAAGCCGCGTTTATCCCGCGTTAATTCGGGTTTTGAGACTATCGCGCAGGCTTTTGGGAGCTCGACCTTCATGCTGCGCATCATCCTGCTGGTTGCCGTCTTCCTCGGCTTGACCTCGTCCGCTTTCGCCGCACCACCCTCGATCTTCGACACCCTGTTCAAGAAATCGTCGGTGACAAGGACCTCCAACGCTTTCGCGCCGCTGCGCACGCGCCAGATCAGCGGCCCGATCCAGATCACCATCGACATCACGACGCAGGAAATGACCGTGGCCGCCAACGGGCGCACGATCTACAATTTCGAGGTGTCGACCGGCCGCAAGGGCTACGGCACGCCCACCGGCAGCTTCCGGCCGATCCGCATGCACGAAATGTGGTACTCGTCCAAATACGAGAACGCGCCGATGCCGCACTCGATCTTCTTTTATGGCGGCTACGCGATCCATGGCACGACCGACATCGCGCATCTCGGGCAGGTCGCGTCGCATGGCTGCGTGAGACTGCACCCCGACAATGCGGCCCTGCTCTACGACCTCGTCGGCAAGGTCGGAATGAAGAATACCCGGATCAAGCTGATCCGGAGCTGAGCCGCCCTACGCCTCGGGCCCGTAGAGCCTTTCCTCCTCCTCGTCGAGCCAGGCCTCGATGTCCTCGATCGTCGCCGAGAATTCGTAGCCCTTGTCGCCGAAGATGATCTTGCCGGTGTCCGCCTCGCGGACCTTGTAGCCGCCATGCGCCCTGATCTGGGGCGTTAATCGCTGCGCCTTGAGCAAGTCGAGATTGTACTTGCCCAGGCGGCGCTTCAGCCGGCGTTCGACGGATTGCGTGGAGTCCTTGCGAAAATTCATGCGCCCTGTCTAGCGCTTTCAAGCGGCACCGCAACTCCAATGCCAGCCATCCGATCCAGCCGCGGCTTATCGGCGTGAGGGCAGAAGACGTGGCCGCGTGGTCGCATGATGCCGCGGCTCTGCCGTCACTCCCACTCGATGGTGCCCGGCGGCTTGCTCGTCACGTCGTAGACGACGCGGTTGATGCCGCGGACCTCGT
>CAZASR010000332.1:0-1955 GCA_964487765.1 uncultured Devosia sp.
TGTGTTCTCAGGCGTCAGCGGGGGAAAGTTTTGGTCACTGGCGGGACACTTCTGCCTCCTCGCTTCCTGCCAGCGGCGCCCCACCCACCGCGAACTGCTCTCGCGGCTCAGTCCAGTGGGTGGCGGGGTCTTTGTCCGGCCATGACGGACGAGGGGGTGGCGGATGCGGAGGGCTGGGGTCCCAGCTTGCGCTGGGAATGAGCCCCGGAGGCGGCGGTGGTCCTCTCGCAAACCGCAGGGTGGCGGGTGCCGGGAGTGCGTTGTCAGCCGGTGAGGCGTTCGATTTGGGCGCCGCAGCGGCTCAGTTTTTCTTCGAGGCGCTCGAAGCCGCGGTCGAGGTGGTAGATGCGGTTGACGGTGGTTTCGCCCTGCGCGGCGAGGCCGGCGATGACGAGGGAGACCGAGGCGCGCAGATCGGTGGCCATCACCTGTGCGCCCTTCAGCAGGGGCACGCCGGTGACGGTTGCGACCTGGCCGTCGACGCGGATGTCGGCACCGAAACGAGCGAGCTCGGCGACGTGCATGAACCGGTTTTCGAAGATGGTTTCGCGGATTTGCGATACACCGTCGGCCATTGTCATCAAGGCCATGAACTGGGCCTGGAGATCGGTTGCAAAACCGGGGAAAGTGTCGATCTCGACATCGACCGCCTGAATGCCGTTACCGTTGCGTTGCACTCGAATGCCGTTCTGTTCGGTCGAAATGTGGGCTCCCGCCGACTCAATGACATCGAGGGCGCTTTGAAGATGTTCGGGGCGGCTGCCGCGGAGCAGGATGTCACCGCCGGTCATGGCGACGGCCATGGCGAAGGTGCCGGTTTCGATGCGGTCGGGGATGACTTCGACGGTTGCGCCATGGAGGCGGGGCACGCCTTCGATGGTGAGCGTGCGAGTGCCGATGCCGCTGATCTGGGCGCCCATCGCGACCAGACAACGCGCGACGTTGTCGATCTCGGGCTCCATCGCCGCATTTTCAATGACGCTGGTGCCGCGCGCCAGCGTTGCCGCCATCATGATCGTGTGCGTGGCCCCGACCGAAACCTTGGGCAGATGAACGTGGCCGCCGACGAGGCCCCCCGGCGGCGCCTTGGCAACGACATAACCCTCCTCGATGTCGATCTCGGCGCCGAGTTGCTTGAGGCCATAGAGGAAAAAATCCACCGGCCGGGTGCCGATGGCGCAGCCGCCGGGGAGGGAGACGCGCGCTTCGTGCGCGCGGGCGAGCAGCGGGCCGATGACCCAGAAGCTGGCGCGCATGGTCGAGACGAGCTCGTAGGGCGCGGTGGTGTCAACGATCTCGGCAGCCTGGAAGGTCATGCGCTGGCCGTCGAGCCCGTCGGAACCCGGGCGGCGGCCATGCACGGCAATATCGACGCCGTGGTTCTCGAGGATGCGCTCGAGCTGCTTGACGTCGGCGAGGCGGGGGACGTTTTCGAGGACTACGGGCTCGTCGGTGAGGAGCGAGGCGATCATCAGCGGCAGGGCGGCGTTTTTCGCCCCCGAGATGGGAATTTCGCCGCGCAGTTCTGTGCCACCGACGATACGGATGCGGTCCATGGGCGTCCTCTGTGATGCGGCCGAAGCCGGGGGATGACCGCTAACCCGAATTAGCGGGACGGTTCAAGGCAGGCTCACCAGAGTAACAAGGAGCCGTTAAGAACCCTTGCCGTCACCAGCCGGACCGGAGGAATTGGGCGTCCGCGCCGCCGCGGCCCCTGCCCTTGCCCGCGCCTGCCCCTTGCGCCGCTTGAGATTCTCGCGGAGCTTTGTGGCCAATCTCTGCTCGCGCGCCGCTTTTTCGTCGGCCTTGGACATGATTTCGCCCGGGGTTTTTTCGCCTTGCGTCACGGGAAGCCCTATGGCATCAACCGCCTCGCCTCAAGGGGCCCGTCCCCCTTATGATCCGGGCCAAAAGCTGCAGTAGCTCAGTGGTAGAGCACTCCCTTGGTAAGGGAG
>CAZASR010000333.1:0-1951 GCA_964487765.1 uncultured Devosia sp.
AATGTCGTCGACCTCTGTCCGGTCGGTGCGCTCACCAGCAAGCCCTACGCATTCCAGGCCCGTCCGTGGGAACTCAACAAGACCGAATCCATCGACGTGATGGACGCCGTCGGGTCCAACATCCGGGTCGACAGCCGTGGCCGTGAGGTCATGCGCATCCTGCCGCGCGTCAACGACGCGGTGAACGAGGAATGGATATCGGACAAGACGCGGCATGTCTGGGACGGCCTCAAGGCGCAACGTCTTGATCGTCCCTATGTCCGCAAGGCCGGCAGGCTGCAGCCCGCCACCTGGGACGAGGCTTTTGCTGCCGTCGCGAAAGCGATCAAGGTATCGGGCATGGGCAACAAGGTTGGCGCCATCGCCGGTGATCTTGCCGCCGTCGAGGACATGTTTGCCCTCAAGGCGCTGATGACCGCGATAGGCTCGGGCATGACGGACGTCCGCCCGCCGATGTCGGGCATTGATCCGTCGATGCCGCGTTCGGCCTACATCTTCAACCCGACGATTGCCGGCATCGAGGAAGCTGATGCCATCCTCATTGTCGGATCCAACCCGCGCAAGGAAGCGCCGGTGCTCAACGCCCGCATCCGTAAGGCGTGGCGCATGCGGTCGGTTCCTATTGCCGTCATCGGCGATCATGCCGAACTGACCTATGGCTACGACTATCTCGGCGACGACATCTCGGTGCTCGCCAGGGTCGCGAACGGTGAAGGTTTCGGCGAGACGCTGCGTGCCGCCAAAAAGCCATTGGTGATTGTTGGAGAGGGCGCCGTTTCGCATGGCGCGGCCTGGAACAAGCAGATCGGCCGCGACGTGATTGCCTTGGCCAGCAAGTGCGCCACCATGGGCGATGTCGCCGCGGGCTGGAACGGCTACGCGATGCTGCACAACGCGGCCTCGCGCGTGGGTGGAATCGATATCGGTTTCGTGCCCCATGACGGTGGCGTGTGCTCGGCTGATCAGATCAAGCTCGCCGGCAAGGACGACTTGTCGGTTCTGTTCCTGCTCGGCGCCGACGAATACGACACCGCGGCGATGGGCAAGGCCTTCGTCGTCTATGTCGGCACCCACGGCGACGCCGGAGCGCATCGCGCCGACGTCATCCTGCCCGCTGCGGCCTACACCGAGAAGTCGGGCACCTACGTCAACACCGAGGGCAGGGTGCAGGTCGCCGAGCGCGCCGTGTTCCCGCCCGGCGAGGCCAAGGAAGACTGGGCCATTTTCCGGGCTCTCAGCGCCGTGCTGGGAATGCCGCTGCCGTTCAACTCGCTGCGTGCGCTGCGCCAGGCGATGTATGCCGAGTTCCCCCACCTTGCCCAGATTGGCCAGATTGTATCCGCCGGGATAGACGGAACGCTGGAACTTGCAGGTCGCGCGACGAAGACGGAGAGCGCCAGGCTTACTTCGCCGGTCGATGACTTCTATATGACCAACCCCATCGCGCGCGCTTCGGCCATCATGGCCGAATGCTCGCAGATGCAGGCCGGTCTCAAGCAGGCGGCGGAGTAACTCATGGAATTCATCGCCGCAGCCCTCAACTACCTGCTCGGCATCCCGGTCCTCGGCTGGGGCACCGAAGTCGGATTCCTCTACAAGGGCGTGCTGTTCCTCCTCGCTCTGCTGATTTTCACTGCTTACGTCCTGCTCGCCGACCGAAAGATCTGGGCCGCCGTGCAGGTTCGCCGCGGGCCCAATGTGGTCGGTCCCTTCGGCCTGCTGCAGTCCTTCGCGGACCTGTTGAAGTTTGTCTTCAAGGAGCCGGTAATCCCAGCGAGCGCCGACAAGGTGGTGTTCTTCCTCGCCCCGCTGGTGACCTCCGTTCTGGCGCTCTCCGCCTGGGTCGTGATCCCCATCAACCCGGGCTGGGCCCTTGCCGATATCAATGTCGGCATTCTCTACATCTTCGCCATCAGCTCTCTGGGCGTCTACGGCATCATCATGGCCGGCT
>CAZASR010000334.1:0-1936 GCA_964487765.1 uncultured Devosia sp.
AGATATTGCGCGATGTCGGCATAGCCGCCGGGGCGGTCGGCGCGGTAGGCGATCTTGCTGCCGCGCGCCGCGCCGAAATGCGCCTTGAGGTCGGCGAGCTTCGCGCCCAGCCCCGGCACGTCCAGGACCGGCGGCGCGAACCCGTCCGGCGCCGGCTCGCAATCGGCAGGCGTCCGGGAGCTCGCCTCGACCGCCACCATCATCACGAATTCCTGCCCGCCGAAGGCATTGGAGATGAACCAGCTGTTGGTGTCGGCGGCGTGGTAGCACAGCCACGTCGCCTCGCCGTCGCTCCGCACCGTCCCGCCGAATGCCTTTTGCACCTCGGCCAGCCGCGTCGTCTGCAGGCCCACGGCGAGCTCGCCCGCCTTGATCGATCCGACCGGCGGCGTGTCGAGGTTGGCCTGCTTGAAGTCGAAGCTGTTGCCGAAGATGGCGGCGCCCATGCCGCTGAGCCCGGCTGCCTGGCCCGGCGTCGCAACGGCGAGGGCGGCGAGCAGAATCGCGGCGGATTTGATGTGCATTTGACCCCTCTCGAGTGCGCCGGAACATACCGATCCGCTTCGGAATTTCCAGAGGCTCACGCGCTCGTGCCCCTGCCGGATTTTTGCGCCCTGCTTGCGGCGCAACAGCCGGTTGTCTAGCGTCCGGCGATGCCCGTTGCCCTCGACACCCTCATCGACGCCGCTCCCTATCTCCGCGCGCTGCATGACCGGCATGGCGGCTGGCTCGCGGGCGCCCTCATGGCTCCCGACGAGGCCCTGGCGCTGGAGCTGGCGGCCGTTGCCGCCGCGGGCCAGGCGGCCGCCGAGGAGGCGCAGGTGGCAGCCGCGCTGCGCCACGCCAAGGGCAGGGTAGCGCTGCTGGCGGCTGCCGCGGAAGTCGGCGGACAGTGGACGACAGCGGCTGCGACGGCGGCACTCTCCGACCTCGCCGATGCCGCCCTCGGCGCCTGCCTCGATTTCCTGTTGGCGCGGGCGATCGCGAAGGGCGACGTGAAGCCGGGCATGACCGCCGGCACCTCCGGCCTCATCATTTTCGCGCTCGGCAAGCATGGCGGCCGCGAACTCAACTACTCCTCGGACATCGACATCGTCGCCTTCTTCGATCGGCAGGCCAACGCGCTCACCGATCCGCTCGAGGACACCAGGATCTTTTCGCGCATCGTGCAGCGCCTGGCGGTGCTGATGCAGGACAGGATCGGCGACGAATATGTCTTCCGCACCGATTTGCGCCTGCGCCCCGATCCCGGCTCGACCCCGGTGGCGCTCTCGACCGACGCCGCGCTCGCCTATTACGAATCGCGCGGCCAGAACTGGGAGCGTGCCGCCTGGATCAAGGCGCGGCCCTGCGCTGGCGACCGGCAGGCCGGCGAAGCGTTCCTCGCCGAGCTCGCCCCCTATGTGTGGCGCAAGCACCTGGACTTCGCGACCATCGCCGACATCCAGGCGATGAAGCGCCAGATCAACATCTCCAAGAATGTGGGCGAAGCGCGCGTCGAGGGACACAATGTCAAGCTTGGCCGCGGCGGCATCCGCGAGATCGAGTTCTTCGCCCAGACCCAGCAATTGATCGCCGGCGGTCGCGACAAGACATTGCGCGTGCGGCCCACCGAAGCGGCGCTGGCGGCGCTGGCGCGCACCGGCTGGATCGCCGAAAAGACAGCCACCGACCTCACCGATACCTACTGGTTCCTGCGCGCCGTCGAGAACCGCCTGCAGATGCTGCACGACGAGCAGACCCATGTGATGCCCGAGACGGAACAGGGAGTCGCGACGGTCGCGACGCTCATGGGCTTTGCCGGGCGCGAAGCGTTCGAGGCCGCCTACCGCGCTGCGCTCGATCGCGTCCAGGGTTACTATGCCGATCTGTTCACCGAAGGCGAAACGCTGGGCGTCGAGGGCGGCGACCTCGTCTTCACCGGCAGCGACGACGA
>CAZASR010000335.1:0-1936 GCA_964487765.1 uncultured Devosia sp.
GATCGTGCCCACCGTCGATCGCGGGTTGTGCGAGGTCGACTTCTGCTCGATGGAGATGGCCGGCGACAGGCCCTCGATGTGGTCGACGTCGGGCTTCTCCATCACGCTCAGGAACTGCCGGGCGTAGGACGAGAGCGACTCGACGTAGCGGCGCTGGCCCTCGGCGTAGATGGTGTCGAAGGCCAGCGAGGACTTGCCCGACCCGGACAGCCCCGTGATCACGATCAGCTTGTCGCGCGGCAACTCGAGATCGATGTTCTTGAGGTTGTGCGTCCGTGCGCCGCGGATGCGGATGGTATCCATCGCCATAGGGGGGGCTGGCCTCGGGCTGTGGGTGGGGGTGGCCGCCGGCGGGACCGGAAACCAACAAGGGAGCGTAACGAGCCACCGATCTGGGGGCAAACCGGGGCGTCCTCCAGTGTGGCCCGGGGCCGTCGCAGGCCCTGCGACGGCCCCGATTCACACAGCCGGGGCCTTTCCGGGGCCGGGCAGGGGGCGGTTGACCGTAACCGCCTGAAACCCCTACAATTCCGCTTCTGTCCGGCCTCGATGCCGTGGCAGCAAAGAAGAACTACAGAAGATCCATGGCCCGACGGGCCCGAAATCAGGAAACGCAATCATGTACGCAGTACTGGTCACCGGCGGTAAGCAATACCGCGTGATGGAAGGCGAGACGCTCCGCGTCGAGCTGCTCGGCGAGCACGAAGCCGGCAAGGAAATCACGTTCGACAACGTGCTCATGCTCGGCGACAGCGACGGCATCAAGGTCGGCGACGCGCTCAAGGGCGCCAGCGTCACCGCCAAGGTCGTCGGCCACGGCCGCGCCGACAAGGTCCGCATCGTCAAGTTCCGCCGCCGCAAGCACCATCGCAAGCAGATGGGCCACCGGCAGCATTACACCGAAATCCAGATCACCGGCATTGCCGGTGGTGCGAAGAAGTAAGGAGAAGCAGCCATGGCACATAAAAAGGGCGTAGGTTCCTCGCGCAACGGCCGCGACTCCAACCCGAAGTACCTCGGCGTGAAGATGTACGGCGGCCAGGCCATCGAGGCCGGCAACATCATCGTCCGCCAGCGCGGCACCCAGTTCCACCCGGGTCCGGGCGTCGGCCTCGGCCGCGACCACACCCTGTTCGCGCTGGTCGACGGCACCGTCGAGTTCGCGATCAAGGGTGCGAAGAAGCGCCGCACCGTGAGCGTCGTGCCTGCCGCCTGATGGTGGTGGCCACTGCGCCGTGAGGAGCCCCGCTTCGGCGGGGTTTCTTGTTTGTGAAGCCGGGAATGAGGGGAGTAAAGGGAATGAAGGGAATGGTTGATCCCTTGTGTCCGCACGCTCCCTTACACTGCCCATTCCCCTCATTCCCCATTCCCCTCATTCCCGCTCCCCGCACATGAAACTCGTCGACGAAGCTGAAATCACCGTCACCGCCGGCAACGGCGGCAACGGCTGCGTGGGCTTCCGGCGCGAGAAGTTCATCCCGCTGGGCGGGCCGGACGGCGGCGACGGCGGCAAGGGCGGCGACGTCTGGCTGCTGGCCGACGAGAACCTCAACACCCTGGTCGACTTCCGCCACCAGCGCCAGTTCAAGGCGCAGCGCGGGCAGAACGGCATGGGCAGCCAGATGTACGGCAAGGGGGGCGAGGACCTCGTGGTGACCGTGCCCGTCGGCACCGTGGTCACCAACGTCGATACCGACGAGGTGATCGGCGACCTCACCCGCCACGGCGAGCGCCTGCTGGTCGCGCGCGGCGGCAAGGGCGGCCTCGGCAACATGCACTTCAAGAGCTCGACCAACCGCGCGCCGCGGCAGTCGACGCCGGGCGAGGAGGGCGAGCAGCGCCTGCTGCGGCTGGAGCTGAAGCTGCTGGCCGACGTCGGCCTGCTCGGCTTCCCGAACGCTGGCAAGAGCACCTTCATCCGCGCGGTCTCGGCGGC
>CAZASR010000336.1:0-1918 GCA_964487765.1 uncultured Devosia sp.
GCGAGATCATCCGCGCCTTCGTCAAGAACATGGACTGGCTGACGCGCGGCACGCTGACCGTCACGCCGATCCCCTGGCCGGTGCCGCTGCCGGGTGCCTATCAGGAGGGTGGGGCGGACATTCCGACCTCGTTCATCTACGGACAGGGCGGGTTCGTGCTGGTGACGCTCGCAATCCTGGGCGTCGCCGTGTTCCTGGTCGAACGCGCCTACGGAGGGCCCTGGGGCCGCATGATGCGCGCCGTGCGCGACAACCACATCGCGGCCGCCTCGATGGGCAAGGACGTCAAGGCGCGCCAAGTCGAGATTTTCGTGTTCGGCGCGGTGCTCATGGGGATTGGCGGAGCACTGCTCTCGTCCTTCAATCAGCTGTTCGATCCGGGCGGGTATCTGCCGATCAACCACACCTTCCTCATCTGGGTGATGGTGATCGTCGGCGGCATGGGCAACAGCTATGGCGCCGTATTGGGCGGGTTCCTCGTCTACCTGATGTGGGCGATGTCCGAGCCGGTGAGCGCCGCAATCTTCGGCCAGGTCTCCAACCTTACCACGGCCATCGGCTGGGGCCCCATCCCCGAGATCGATGCCCGCGCCGCGCAGATGCGCGTGTTCGTGCTCGGCCTGGTGATCTGGCTGTCGCTACGGTTTGCACCCAAGGGACTGCTGCCGGAAGTGATCCGGCGGCACACGTAGGGCCGGGCCCAGCATTTGAGCCATTGCCCCCTGTGTCCAGGCGGCAAGGGCTGCTGATACGGCGTCGACGTGATGAGGGCTTGCCCGAGACGTTGGACCTGACAAAAAAGGCCCGGGGCGAAGCCCGGGCCTTTCGCATTGATGGGCGTCGGCTTATTGCAGCGGGCCGACTTCGACGAAGGCGCCGTCCTTGACGGTCATCTCGACGACCGAACCGGCCACATCGCCGTTCTCGTCGAACTCGACCGGGCCCGAAGCGCCCTGATAGTCGATGTCGGTGCCGGCCTTGATCAGTTCGACGGCCTTGCTCCACTCGCCGGGCAGAACCACTTCGCCGGGAGCGTTGGCGACGTCGCGCAGCGCCTGGCTCAGGCCGTCACCGGGGCCGCCATTCTTTTCGAGCGCCAGAGCGATGAGGAACAGCGCGTCATAGCTCTGCTGCTGGAAGGTCGAGCCGATGGTCACGCCAGCCGCCTCGGCGACCGCCTCGAAGGCGTCGGTGCCGGCGCCGGTCGGTTCGGCCGGCCGCATCGCGATGAAGCCTTCGAGCGCACCCTGGGGGAAGCCTTCGAGCAAAACGTCGTCGACCATGCCGTCGGCGCCCAGATACTGGGTGAAGTCACCACTCTCAATGGCCTGCTGCAGCACGGTCTTGCCCGAGCCGTTGGCGTAGGCGAGGACGAGCAGGTTCTGCGTGCCGGTCGCTGCGATCTGGCCCAGTTCGGCGCGGTATTCGGCCTTACCCTCCTCATGCGCGACATTGGCCGTGATCGTGCCGCCCGCGGCGGTGTACGCCGCCGAGAAGTTATCGGCGAGACCCTTGCCGTAATCGTTGTTGACATAGGTGACGCCGAGCTCGGTGACGCCTTTGTCGACGAGTGCCCGTGCGAAAACCTCGGAGTTGTAGGCATCCGACGGCGTGGTGCGGAACACCAGATCGTTGTCGTCGAGCGTCGAAATGGCGGCCGCCGTGCCCGATGGGGTGATCGAGAGCACGCCGTTGGGAATAGTGACGTTGTTGGCCGCGGCGATGGTGACGCCCGAGCACATGGCGCCGACGATGCCAACGGCGCCGTCATTGATGAGCTGGGTGGCCGCGGCGGTAGCCATGTCGGCGGTGACGCAGTTGTCGTCGCCGGTCTGCGTCACGACGTTGCCGCCGAGCAGGCCGCCCTGATCGTTGATGTTCTTGGCCGCGAGATTGGCGGCGTCCGCCATCGGCGGGG
>CAZASR010000337.1:0-1917 GCA_964487765.1 uncultured Devosia sp.
CCCGTGCGCAGGCCCTGCAATTCGTCGCGCAGCGAAGCGATCGACTTCTGCATGCGCGTTTTCATCTCGTCGAGATTGAAGGTCGGGGGCTGGGCCATTGATCAAAAACTCCTAATGCTTGTCGGGGCCGACGAATGTCGAGCGGGTCTTGCCGCTCAAAACGCCCATCAGGCCTTCCTTGTCGTCGAGAGCATAGACCAGTATCGGCAGGCCGTTGTCGCGCGCAAGCGCGAAGGCCGCCGTGTCCATGACTTTGAGGTTGCGCGCAATGACTTCGTCATAGCTGACGGTTTCATAGCGCCGGGCCTTCGGATTCTTCTTGGGGTCCTGGTCGTAAACCCCGTCGACTTTCGTCCCCTTGAGCAACACGTCGCAATCAAGCTCGATCGCCTTCAGCGCCGCTGCGGTATCCGTCGTGAAGAATGGATTGCCCGTCCCGCCGGCGCACACAACCACATACCCCTCGTCGAGTGCCGCCTTGGCTTCGCGTGCGGTGAAGCTGTCGGCAACCGACGGCATGGTGAGCGCCGAAAACACCTTCGCCTTCACCCCGCCGCGCGTGATCGCGTTGGAGAGCGCCAGCGAATTGATGACGGTGCCGAGCATGCCCATCAGGTCCGCGGTGACCCGGTCCGTGCCCTCGGCGGCCACGGCCATGCCGCGGAAGATGTTGCCGGCGCCGATGACGATCGCAATCTCGACCCCGGCCTGGGCCGCGGCGACGACCTGCTCTGCCATCGCGGTCAGGAATTTGGGCTCGATGCCGAAGGACTGGTCGCCCGCGAGCACTTCACCGGAGACCTTGAGCAGGATGCGCTTATAGGGAAGCTTGGCCATCAACGCCTCGCGGGAGGGGACTTGCTACGCGGGGCGAATCCTGCGCAGCGGCGGCAGGTTATGTGACATTCGGCCGGACTGGATACCAGCCCGGCCGCGTATTTTTTGAGGATTTTCAGGTCGTAGGCGAGGGCTGAGCCACGCCGGAGGTGGCAGCCACCTCGGCGGCGAAGTCGGTCTCGGCCCTCTCGATGCCTTCGCCCAGCGCATAGCGCACGAAGCCCGTGACCTTGACCGGGGCACCGACGTCCTTTTCGGCCCGCGCCACGATATCCCGGACCTTGCTCTCGCCGTCGATCACGAAGGTCTGTGCCAGCAGCGTATGCTCTTCATAGAACTTGCGCACGCGGCCCTCGACCATCTTTTCGATGACCTCGGCCGGCTTGCCGCTCTCCTTGGCCTGCTCGGCGAAGATGGCGCGCTCCTTCTCGACCACCGCCGCATCGATGTCATCGGGCGACACCGACAGCGGATTGGTGTTGGCGATGTGCATCGCCAGCTGCTTGCCGAGGGCGAGCAGCGCGGTCTTGTCGCCGGTCGACTCGAGGCCCACGATCACGCCGAGCTTGCCCATGCCGGGCTTCACGGTGTTGTGGACATAAGAGCCGATGGCGCCGTCCTTGACCTCGATCACCGCCGAGCGGCGCAGGTTCATGTTCTCGCCGATCTTGGCAATGGCGTCGGTCAGTTCCCCCGCAACCGAACGGCCGGTACCCGGGAACGGCATCTCCGCCAGTTTCTCCGTGTTGCCCTGTGCTTCGATGGCGAGCTTGGCCACATTGCCCACGATCGCTTGGAATTGCTCGTTGCGGGCAACGAAATCTGTCTCGGAGTTCACCTCGACGATCGCCGCCTGGATGCCCTCGACCGCCACGCCGACGAGGCCCTCGGCCGCAATCCGGCCGGCCTTCTTGGCGGCCTTGGCGAGCCCGCGGGTGCGCAGCCAGTCGACGGCCGCTTCGATGTCGCCGCCGGTCTCCTCGAGAGCCTTTTTACAGTCCATCATGCCCACGCCGGTGAGCTCGCGGAGTTCCTTGACCTGCTGTGCAGTGACTGCCATTTCGATCACCTTTCATGCGA
>CAZASR010000338.1:0-1910 GCA_964487765.1 uncultured Devosia sp.
AGGCCGGCGCTCGAAACTTGATGGCGCGATAACGGCCGACGATGCAGTCCTTGCCGTTGCGGTACAGGCGCTGTCCTGCGGGGGCAGAGAGCGTAGCTGCAGTCCTCAGCCACGGTGAAGCCGCCGGTGCCGGAAACTTTTGCGGTAGTGTAGAGCGACGATCTGGATGAGAAGTGCGCGACGATCTGGATGAGAAGCTGAGTGTCGCGGCAGACGGATGATGACGGGCGGGTTGCCATACCGCAAGCATGCTTACGCGCTATTTGTCGCTCAGCGACACCTCTTCGGTGGTTTTGATTGTCGCGCGAGTCGCAGGCCTGCCCGGGCCACGCTTCTTCTCCATGGCGGTTCGTCGCCGATAGCTGTCGACGTTCAGCTCGAGGATGGTGGCGTGATGCACTAGCCGATCGACAGCGGCCAGCGTCATCGCTGGATCCGGGAAGATTTTCCCCCATTCGCCGAACGGCTGATTCGCCGTGATCATGATCGAGCGTTGCTCGTAACGTGCGGCGATCAGCTCGAACAGGACACTGGTTTCCGCTTGGTCCTTGGTGACGTATGACAGATCATCGAGGATCAGCAGATGGTACTTGTCGAGCTTGTAGATCGCCGCTTCCAAGGTGAGCTCCCGCCGAGCGACCTGGAGCCGCTGGACGAGATCGCTGGTGCGGGTGTAGAGCACGCGGTAGCCGTTTTCCACGAGCGTGAGCCCGATGGCCGCGGCGAGGTGGCTCTTGCCGCCGCCGGGCGGCCCGAACAGGATCAGATTGCCACCCTCCTCGAGCCAACGGTCACCGGCGGCGAGCGCCATTACCTGTGCTTTGGAGATCATCGGCACTGCCTCGAAGTCGAAGTTCGCCAGTGTCTTGCCCGGCGGCAACTGGGCCTGTGTGAGGTGACGTTCGATACGGCGCCGAGCCCGGTCAGCCAGTTCCTGTTCGGCGAGGGTGGCCAGCGTATGTGCCGCCGGCCACCCTTCCTGATCGGCCTGCCCGGTGAACTTCGGCCACACAGCTTTGATGGTCGGCAGGCGTAGTTCCGTGAGCATGATCGCGAGCCGGGCGGCGTCGACCTGAGCGCTCTTGCGGCTCATGCTCCACCTCCTACGGCAGCGACATCGTGATGCTCGAGGAGCACCTCGTAGTCAGCGAGCGAGCCGAGTGGCACATGGATGTGAGGCAGCGCAGCCGGATCGGGACCGAAGCGTTGCCGCAAGGCGACCATGTCGGGCAATTCGCCGGCGTCGAGCAGCGCCTGGAGCTCAGCGGCGAGCTCCGCTTCGCAGCCGCGCTCATGCGCCAAGCTGAGCAGCTCGACGGTGCGCCGGCAGGCGACGCGCTCGCCGAGTTCAGCTAGCAAGAGCTCGAAGGTGCACCGATAGGCATCCCTTGGGAACAGCTGATCGCGGTAGACCAGGTTCAGCAACGCCATGGGCTTGCGCCGCAGCGCGTGGATCACATGGCGGTAGTCCACGACGTGTCCCCGTTTGCCATCCGCCGGGGCTTTGCCCCTCGGCAGCGTCATCAACGCCGTGGCGCCGATGAACAACTCCAGACGGTCATCGTACAGGCGCACCCGCAGCTGATGGCCGATGAGTCGCGAGGGTACCGTGTAAAACACCTTGCGCAGCGCAAAGCCTCCGGAGGAAGTCACTCGCACAAGCGCTTCTTCGAAGTCCTGTGTCCGCTGCCGCGGTAGCGCCAGCAGCAGCTGGCGCTCGATGTCGATCGGCCCTCGGTAGCGTGCGTTGCGACGGCTGATGAGCTCGTCGACGAACCCTCGATAGGCGCGCAGGCTCTCGAAGTCGCGCGAGCCACGCAGCAGGAGGGCGTCGCGGATAGCGCTCTTGAGATGACCGTGAGCGCTCTCGATGCTGCCGTTCTCATGGGCGACGCCGGGGTTGTTGCGGC
>CAZASR010000339.1:0-1878 GCA_964487765.1 uncultured Devosia sp.
GTCCGCGACGAGCACGGCCAGAAGATGAGCAAGACGCGAGGCAACGTCATTGATCCGCTCAAGCTGATCGACCAGTTTGGCGCCGACGCCACGCGCTTTACCATGGCCGCGATGGCGGCGCAGGGGCGCGATATGCGGCTCTCAATCAGTCGCGTTGAAGGCTATCGCAACTTCGTCACGAAGCTGTGGAACGCTGCTCGCTTCCTCGAGATAAATGGCTGTGTGCGCCGTGCAGACTACAACCCTGCGCGCGCCACCATGCCGCTCAACCGCTGGATCGTGGGCGCAACTGCGCGCGCTGTCGAGGAGGTCCAGGCCAGGATCGAGGAGTACAAGTTCAACGAAGCGGCCAATGCCGCCTATGACTTCGTCTGGGGCACATATTGCGACTGGTATGTCGAACTTGCCAAGCCTGTCCTCAGCGGCGAGCAGGTGTCCGAGAAGCAGGAGACCCAGGCGACTGCGGCCTTTGTGCTCGATCAAATCCTCAAGCTCCTCCACCCCTTCATGCCCTTCGTCACCGAGGAACTGTGGGGCGAGACCGGCAAGGCTGGACCGGCTCGGGACAAGCTGCTGGTCCTTTCCGAATGGCCGATGCTGCTCGGCTTCGGCGACAGGCAGGCGGACGCCGAGATGGAATGGCTGATCGCCGCCGTCTCAGGCATTCGCTCCGTTCGCACGGAGATGAACGTTCCCGCTGGTGCAAAAGTCCCACTGGTGATCGTCGGGGCGGGGGAGGAGACCGGTATCCGCGTGGAGAGCCAGTTGCAGGCCCTGGTCCGCATGGCTCGCCTCGAGAAGGTGGATTACAGCAGCGAGGTGCCCGCCGGTTCCGCACAGATCGTTCTGGGCGAGGCGACTTTCGCACTGCCGCTCGCGGGGATCATCGACCTCGACGTGGAGCGCGCGCGACTCGAACGTGAGGTCGCAAAGGAAGAGGCCGAGATCGCCAAGATCGACAAGAAGCTCGCTAACGAGCAGTTCGTCGCCAAGGCCAAGCCGGAAGTTATCGAAGAGCAGCATACCCGCCGGGCCGAAGCTGTGGCTCGCCGCGATCGCCTCTTGGCCGCGTTGGCCCGCCTGAATTGATCCCTGTTGCGATCGCACAGCCGCCCGTGATCGGTCGGCTGTGCCTTTCGTGCAACAACCGTTCCGATTCCCATTCATCTGCCGTTCAGGCAACCCTTTGATCACCCCGCGCGCCACAATCTCTCCCCAAACGAGGGCGAGGACCGAAGGCGAAAGGGTGGGCGTGTTCTGCTGGACGATATCTCGCATGCGAGGCGTACCAGACAGACCTGTTCCGGCCTTGCACCCTAACCGTTTCGCGCCCTAAAGCGCTGTATTTGGAAAGCGCTGTAGAGAGCGGATAGGTCAGGGGGATCAGGGAAGATGGATAGCAACTACGTCGACAAATCGCGGCTGCCGAGCCGGCACGTGACCGAGGGGCCGGAGCGGGCACCGCACCGCTCCTACCTTTATGCGATGGGCCTGACGAGCGAGCAGATCCACCAGCCATTGGTGGGCGTCGCGACGGCATGGAACGAGGCGGCGCCGTGCAATATCTCGCTGGCTCGCCAGGCGCAGGCGGTCAAGAAGGGTGTCGCCGCTGCGCGGGGCACCCCGCGTGAATTCACCACCATTACCGTCACCGACGGCATCGCCATGGGGCATGCCGGAATGAAGTCGTCGCTCGCCAGCCGCGACGTCATCGCCGACTCGGTCGAGCTCACCATGCGGGGCCATTCCTACGATGCGCTGGTCGCCATGGCCGGCTGCGACAAGAGCCTCCCCGGCATGATGATGGCGATGATCCGCCTCAACGTGCCGTCGATCTTCATCTATGGCGGTTCGATCCTGCCGGGCCGCTTCCGCGGC
>CAZASR010000340.1:0-1874 GCA_964487765.1 uncultured Devosia sp.
GCTTCCATGGTCGGGAGTACCGACACGGTGGATCGCTGGTTGGCTCGGGTTTTGAAGCTGACGGTGCCGTCGATCGTCGCAAAAATCGTATGATCGACACCGATGCCCACGCCCGAGCCGGGGTGCCATTTGGTGCCGCGTTGACGGATAATGATGTTGCCGGCGCGCACGGCTTCGCCGCCGAACTTCTTGACGCCGAGACGACGACCAGCGGTATCGCGACCGTTACGGGACGAGCCGCCTGCTTTCTTGTGTGCCATTCGTCTAGCTCCTTATTCCTTGTCAGCCTTCTTGGCCGCGGCCTTCTTCGCCGGGGCCTTCTTGGCTGCGGGCTTGTCGCCCGTTGTCTTCTTGGCAGCTGCCTTCTTGGCCGGCGCCTTCCTGGCAGGCTTGGCCGCTCCTTCGTCGCCCGCATCGGTGGCCGGAGCCGCGGGCGCGGCCTTGGCGGCTGCCTTCTTGGCCGGGGCTTTCTTCGCCACCGGCTTGGGCGCCTCGGCGACATCGGCAGCCGGCGCGGTCGCGCTCTGGAGCGCCGCGTAGCGGGCCTTGGCCTTTTCGTCGACGCTGAGGGTGGTCTTGGCGCCGCCCACGAGGATCTCGCCGATGCGCACCGTCGCCAGGATCTGGCGGTGGCCGTTGCGGCGGTCGAAATGCTGCCGACGCTGCTTTTTCTGGATGATGACCGTGCGCTGCTTCTTGTTGTGCACCAGATGGCCGGCCACCGAGGCCCCGGCCACGAGGGGGGCGCCGACGGTCACGTCGTCGCCATTGCCCACCAGCAGCACCTGATCGAAGGTCACCACGTCGCCGGGTTCGGCGTCGAGCTTTTCGATCTTGACCACGTCATTGGCGGAAACCTTGTACTGTTTCCCGCCCGTCTTGATTACTGCGAAATCCATCTACACCCCGGCGCATCGGCCGGTCCTTCTCGTGTCGCGCCCTGCGGCGGAGGCCCAAAGCCTCGCTTCATCGGCCCGATCGGGGCCAGCCTCGGACTGCGGTTGCTGAGTCAAAACCAAAACACGCACCGGTCGCCCGGTACGTGCAGTCGCGGGCTTATGGTCGCAAAGCCCCGCGGAGTCAAGCCAAAGCGGCGGAATTCGGGCTATTCGGCGCCCTGACACCAGTCGACGAGCCGCACTTCGGCGGCGTCGCCGACAAGGTCCTTGAACGCATCGATGTCGTTGCCGCGGTAGTGGTAGGGGTAGACGATCCTGGGGCTGAACGCCTTCACGGCTTCGGCGGCCTGGTTGATATCCATGGTGAAGTGCAGGTTCATGGGCAGGAACGCCACCTCGATGCCGGTTAGCGTCCGCATTTGAGGGATGTCCTCGGTGTCGCCGGCGACATATGTCTTCTTGTCGCCGAAGGTGAGGACGTAACTGTTGCCCGGCCTTGCTGCTTGGCCGGATCGAGATAGAGCACGTGCTCGCCGAAGCCGAGCACGAGGCTCGCATGGCCCACGGGGTGGATCGTCACGTCGCCTTCGGCGGTTCTGACGGCGTCACCGGTGAGGGCGCCCTGGGCGAAGCCGCGGCCTGCACCCAGAACGAGCGGCATGGCGACGATCCCGACAGTCGGCGGTTCGGCATGAAAATTCTTCCAATGGTAGCTGACCGCCCGTCAACGCATGAAGCGGCGCCAATCGTCCTACACCAGTCGGTGAGGACCGAAGGGACCGGCAAGGTGGCCTCCCGCTCGGGGAGTTGCGGGGCTGCATCCGCTATGTCATAAGCCCGCGCGTCGACCGGACCGCCCGCCAGGGGCGTTCCGTGCTTTCCGGAGAGGTGGCAGAGTGGTCGAATGCACCGCACTCGAAATGCGGCGTGGGGGCAACTCCACCGGGGGTTCGAATCCCTCCCTCTCCGCCACTT
>CAZASR010000341.1:0-1865 GCA_964487765.1 uncultured Devosia sp.
GTGTCGTCCATCTGCTGGGTCAGCATCGA
Organism: uncultured Devosia sp.; assembly: GCA_964487765.1. Classification (GTDB taxonomy): domain Bacteria; phylum Pseudomonadota; class Alphaproteobacteria; order Rhizobiales; family Devosiaceae; genus Devosia_A. The sequence continues at coordinate 30 of CAZASR010000341.1, forward strand.
CTGCGTGATCACCAGCTCGCCCACCATGTTGACGACCCGGTCGACCTTGTCGAGATCGACGCGGATCGACTGGACGCCCGCGCCGCGACGATCCTCGGGACCGGTGCGGCGGTCTTCTGTTTCCTCGACCGACGCGAGCGACAGCGCCGGAGCAGTCGGCTGCGCTGGCTTCGGCTCGGGCGCCGGCGCGACGCTGCGTGCCGGCGTTTCCGCCTTCACGGTATCGGCCAGAGCGGCAAAGCTCAGCGTCTCGTCTTCGGCCGGTGGCGGCGCCGGCGGCGACACCGCGACGATCCTGGCGAGGTCGGCCAGCGACGGCTCCCGCGCCAGTTGCACGATGGAGAGGTCGCAATTGCCCTCGACGAATTCGAACACTTCGGCGATGTCATTGATCGTCGCGGTGGGAGAGATCAGCGTCAGCTCCCAGGCGCAATAGACTCCGAACGGTTCGAAATCCGCCAGCGGCGGCACGTCGCCGAGCTTGGCGACGACGGTGAGGTCACCCAGACCGGCGAGCTCGCGAAACAGCAGCAGCGGATCGTTGGCGCGCTCATAGAGCTCGCGATGGGGCGCAAAGCGGATCTCCCAGTGCCCCTTCTCGACCGCAAGCGGCACCTGCAGGAAGGTATCGTCGGCCGGCGCCTCGGGCTCGGCCTCCCCCACCGGCAGCTCGACCTTCACCGGCGTGAAGTCGATGTCGAAATCCTCGATCGGCTCGCCCGACTCGTCGTCGCCCGCCCCAGCGCGCACCTCGGCGGCCTCGCCCCCGGTCAGCGCATCGAACTGCTTGCGTTCGTCGGCGCCATAGTCCGCCCCGAGGCTCGTGCCCGCCTTGGCGGCATTGACGAAATCGGCGACGAGGTCGTTGGCCCGGATGCACAGTGTCGTCACCGGCTCGCCGAGCTCGATGCGGCCGTCGCGCACATGGTCGAGCAGCGTCTCGTAGGCGTGGGCGAAGGCGACGAGTTCGGAAAAGCCGAAGGCGCCGGCGCCCCCCTTGATCGAATGGATGGCGCGGAACACCGCGTTCAGCCGGTCGGCGCTGCGATCGCCGCTCTCGATAGCGGCGAACTGCTCCTCGAGATCGAGCAGCAGCTCGGAGCATTCGTCGAAATATGTAGCCTTGAAGTCGTCGAGATCGCTCAAAGGTCGAAACCCTTCTGGGTTCGTTTCGCCGTCAGTGCACCACGCGGTGGATCACCGAGATCAGCTTTTCGGGGTCGAAGGGCTTGACGATCCACCCCGTGCCGCCCGCAGCGCGGCCCTGGTCGCGCTTGTCCTGGCTGGTTTCGGTGGTGAGGATCAGGATCGGCAGCGAGTTGAACTCGCCCGACGAGCGGACATTCTTGATGAACTCGATGCCGTCCATCACCGGCATGTTGATGTCGGTGATGACGACGTCGACCTTCTCGCGCGACAGCACGTCGAGGCCCTTCTGGCCGTCCTCGGCCTGCAGCACTTCGAAGCCCGCATTGGAGAGGGTGTGATGCAGCATGGCGAGGATGGTGCGGGAATCGTCGACCGTCAGTACACGCATGCGCTGCTATCCTTTCATCAGACCCGAGAAGGCGGCGTCGAGCCCGAGCCGGTCGATGGCCGCCTTGATGGGCGCGCTCGCCCCTGCAATTCCAAAGCCCATGCTGTTGCGCTTGGCCGTTTCGGCCGCGCTGATCAGCATGAACAGGGCATTCGTGGAGACGCGCTCGACCTGTGACGCATCGACGGTCACGGCGCCCAGCTCGGCCGCCTCGATCAGCGCGTCGCGCACGAAGTCGAGCGCGTCGAGATCGACGATCGCGGGCAGCGCCACGATCTTGCTGTCGGCTGTTTCGGCCA
>CAZASR010000342.1:0-1862 GCA_964487765.1 uncultured Devosia sp.
GCCGATTGCCCTCACGCTAGTATGGTAGTATCCAGGATGTCAACATGAGCGACACCACCGAACTCGAATTACTCGCGGAAGACCCCACATCGGCCCGGATGGGCCGCATGGGCTCGCGGGTGTTCGATTCGATCCGCCAGGCGATCGTTCATCTGAAGCTGACACCCGGAAATCTGCTGTCGGAGGCGGACGTCGCCCGCCAGCTCGGCGTATCGCGCCAGCCGGTGCGGGAGGCCTTCATTAAGCTTGCGGAAGTGGGGCTGGTCGAGGTGCGCCCGCAGCGCGGCACTTTCGTGAAGCTGATCTCGATCCGCCAGGTGCAGAATGTCCGCTTCATTCGCGAAGCGATCGAGGTCGCCGTGGTGCGCAAGGCCGCCCTCGAGGCTTCGCCCAAGCGGCTCGAGGAGTTCCGCGCGCTGATCGAGGCGCAGCGCGAGGCCGAGCGGCGCGGCGACCACATGGAATTTCTCCGCCTCGACGAGGCCTTCCACCAAGCGCTCGCCCATTCGGTGGACACCGACTACGCCTGGCGCGTGCTCGAAAACCTCAAGGCCCAGATGGACCGAGTGCGGCACCTGTCGATGCCCGACGCAACGCCGATCGACGTGCTGATCGGCCAGCACGCCGCCATCATCGACGCCATTGCGCGCCACGCCCCGGATGAAGCCGAGGCGGCGACCCGCACCCATTTGAGCGAAATTCTCCTGTCGCTCCCCCGCCTCGCGCAGGCGCATCCGGAGTTGTTCGCGGATTAGGGCTGGCTCGAGCGGCCTTCTGCCCTCGCGGGAGAAGGTGGCCCGAAGAGCCTGCCCCGGACCTGATGCGGGGCGGATGAGGGGGCCCACCCGCCGCACTATCGCTTATGCGCCTCAGGCTTCGATGCGTTTGCCGGACTCGGTGTCGAACAGATGCACCGACTCGCTGTCGGGGCGAATCTTGATCTTTTCGCCCGGCTGCGCGGAGATGCGCTCGCGGAAAGCGCCCATGATCTCTTCGCCGGCAAAGTGCGCGACGACCTGCGTTTCCGACCCGGTCGGTTCCACTGTGAGGATTTCCGCATCGACGCCATTGGGATCGAGGTGGAAATGCTCGGGCCGCACGCCCAGCGTCACCGGGCGGCCACCGCCTGCTCCGCTGCGACCGATGGGGATGCGCGTGCCGTCATTGGCGACGAAGTCCGCGCCATCCATCTTGCCCTGTATGAGGTTCATGGCCGGCGAGCCAATGAAGGTCGCGACGAACAGATTGGCCGGCGTATCGTAGAGCTCGAGTGGCGAGCCGATCTGCTCGATGACGCCGTCATGCATCACGACGATGCGGTCGGCCATGGTCATGGCCTCAATCTGATCGTGCGTCACATAGACCGTCGTGGTCTTGAGCCGCTGATGGTTCTGCTTGATTTCCGAGCGCATCTGCACGCGCAACTTCGCGTCAAGGTTGGAAAGCGGCTCGTCGAACAGGAACACCGCCGGGTTGCGCACGATGGCGCGGCCCATGGCCACGCGCTGGCGCTGGCCGCCCGACAGGTGACGCGGGTACCGCTTAAGATAGGGTTCGAGCCCGAGGATCGCCGCGGCAGCTGCCACGCGCTTCTGCGTCTCGTCCTTGGGCACCCGCTGCAGCTTGAGCGAGAAGCCCATGTTCTGCTCCACGGTCATATGCGGATAGAGCGCATAGGACTGGAACACCATTGCAATGTCACGATCCTTGGGGGCGAGATTATTGACCACGCGGCCGCCGATCGAGATCGTTCCGGCGGTGATCTCCTCGAGCCCGGCGATCATGCGCAGCAGCGTGGACTTGCCGCAGCCGGACGGGCCGACCAGGATGACGAATTCGCCGTCGGCGATGTCGACGGAGAC
>CAZASR010000343.1:0-1850 GCA_964487765.1 uncultured Devosia sp.
CGCCGACGAAGACATCGCCGCCCTCGCCCCAGAAGGCGTGCCAGTGCTCGTTGGGCATGAGCGTAACGCTTTCGCCGGGGGCGAGCCTGAGCTTGTGGCCCGGCTCGAGTTCGCGGCGGATGCCGTCGGTATGGACGACGGTCCCTTTGGAGCGATCGCATTTGCCGCCGGTGTCGCCGAACAGCTCGATCACCAGCGTGCCGCCGCCGCGATTGATGATGTCCTCGGCCTTGAGGTTGTGGCGGTGCATGGGGGAGTACTGATCCTTGCGGCTGATCATCGCCTTTTCGGCGTAGAGCATGCCGCGCCCCTTGCCCAGGTCGGCATTGTTGCCGTTGCGCACGGTGAACAGGAACAGCCCGGTTTTGTCGAATTCGCCAAGACCGTAGTCGGTAATGTCCCAGCCGCAATTGCGGTCGACGATCATCCGCGCCTCGGTCTTGCGCGCCTTGAACTCAGCCGGGGACCAGTAGGCAAAGGGCGGCAGGATGTAGCCGAAGGAGCGGATGAATTTGTCGCTCTCGCGCATGATGCGGTTGACGTCGCTGCGCTTGATGGAGGGCGCACTCATGCATTGGCTCCGATGCGGGCGACGACGCGCTGGCCGAGGAGGAACAGGCCGAAGGCGAGTGCGGTCGAAACGAAGTCGGCGATGAGGCTGTTCTGCCAGAACGGAATGGCCGCGATGTAGCAGGCGACCAGTCCTTCCCAGGTGTAGCCGTACCAGCCTTCGAGCCAGGTGCCGAAATTGGAGAGAACGAAGAAAGCGAGGCTCGCGAGGAAGGTGGTGGCGACCAGTCGCAGCGCGGTGAGCCTGGGCAGCAGGCCGCGGGCGAGGAAGATGCCGGCGGCCATGCCGGCATAGGTCGCGAGCACTCCGGGGTACCAGCCGAGCACGATGTCCGCCAATGCCATCGCGCCGATCGGCACCAGCAGCGCCAGCCAGACATTGCGAAGCGCGTAGCCCGCGAGGAGCGTCACCCCGGTCACGGCGGCGATGTTGGGCGGCAGGTGCATCAGGCGGCTGGCGGCGCCGAGGACGATCAGCCCGAGCGCCAGTTTTTCGTCGTTGGTGAGTGTCATCGGACCCTCCTAATAGGTCTCGCGCAGGTGCCGGACCTCGAGGCCGGAGGCCAGCGCCTTCCGGGTGACCATTGCGCCGTGACGGGGGGTGAATGCAAGCCGAGTCTCGCGGCCGGGCAGCAGGGTCACGGCATTGTCGCTGAAATAGCCGGGGACGTCGGTGGTTGCGGTAACGAAGACGGCGGGCTTGTCGGATTTGAGCACGAGCACCGGACCTGCTTCGCTGCCTTCCCAGCGAGTCGTGACCCTGGCCGGCTGCAACTCGTAAGCCTTGTAGGGCTTTGGGAAATAGTCGTTTTCACCCAGCAGGCTGCCGGCCTTGTCGCGCCAGGCGAAGAACAGGAATTCGCCGGGTTGCAGGTCCTCGAGCGCGATGCGGGCGAGATCGACCGCGCGGTCGGGGTCGGTGCGGCCCCGGCCGGTGAACACGACGCGGCCCCTGCCCCCGACGTCGACGGCCTGCACTTCGAGGCTGATCTCGGCCCTGGTGGCGGTGTCGTTGACGCCCCGCAGCACGATGGACCTACCGTCCTCCTCGGGCACGGCGACGACATTGATGGGCAGGAAGAATCGCCTGGCCATGTAGTGGAGCAACTTCCACTGCCCGCCATAGTCGAGGCTGGCCCAGGAATGCACCGGGTAGGTGTCGTTGATCTGCCAGTAGAGCGTGCCCATACAGCGCGGCTTGGTGGAGCGCCAGAACTCGATGGCAGTCTTGATGGCGAGGCCCTGCTGGATCTGGCTGAGGAACACCATGTTCTCGAAAT
>CAZASR010000344.1:0-1829 GCA_964487765.1 uncultured Devosia sp.
TGGAGCAAGCCACCATTTCGCCACCTTCGCTCGCCAATCGCTTGGCCTCACTTTTCGGTGATCCGGGGACACTCCAGGCTGCGGCGGCAGCGGCCAGGTCGCTGGGGCAGCCAAAGGCAGTCGACAAGCTCGCGGACCTCGTGGAGGCTGCGTCCAGGGGAACAACCACATGAAAATGCCGCGCAATATCGGCCCCGTGCACTTCGTCGGCATCGGCGGCATCGGCATGAGCGGCATCGCCGAAATCCTGCACGACCAAGGGTACAAGGTCCGCGGTTCGGACAGCGCCGAAAATCCCAATGTCCAGCGCCTGCGCGGCATGGGCATCGAGGTCGCAATCGGTCAGAGCGGCGACAATCTGCGCGATGCCGCCGTGGTGGTGATCTCTTCGGCAATCAAGAAGGGTAATCCGGAACTCGCCGCGGCGCGGGCGCGCGGCCTGCCGGTGGTGCGGCGCGCCGAGATGCTGGCCGAGATCATGCGCTTCAAGAATGCCATTGCAATCGGCGGCACACACGGCAAGACAACGACCACGACGCTGGTCGCGACACTGCTCGATGCCGGAGGGGTCGATCCTACCGTCATCAATGGCGGCATCATCAACGCCTACGGCACCAATGCGCGGCTCGGCGACGGCGAATGGATGGTCGTGGAAGCCGACGAGAGCGACGGCACCTTCGTCAAGCTGCCGGCCGACGTGGCGGTGGTGACCAACATCGACCCCGAGCATCTCGACCACTACCACGATTTCGATCACGTACGGGAAGCGTTCCTCAACTTCGTCGAGAACGTGCCGTTCTACTGCTTCGCGGTCATGTGCCTCGATCATCCCGTGGTGCAGTCAATGGTCGGGGAAATTCGCGACCGGCGGGTCATCACCTATGGGCGAAACCCGCAAGCCGACGTACGGCTGGTCGACCTCGAGGTCAAGGACGGCCAGAGCCATTTCGCCGTGGAGATACGTGACCGCATCCGCATGACGCATCTGCGGATCGAGGGACTTACCTTGCCCATGCCGGGCGAGCACAATGCCCTCAATGCAACCGCCGCGATCGCCGTCGCCGATCAGCTCAAGGTTCCTGCCGAGTCGATCCGCAAGGGCCTGCTCGGCTTTTCGGGCGTGAAGCGCCGCTTTACCCGCACGGGCGTGGTGGGCGGCATCACCGTGATCGATGACTATGGCCACCACCCGGTGGAAATCACCGCCGTGCTGCAGGCCGCCCGCCAATCGACGAAGCGGGATGTGATCGCGGTCGTGCAGCCGCATCGCTATTCGCGGCTTCACGATCTGTTCGATCAGTTCGCGACCTGTTTCAACGATGCGGACACTGTCATCGTTTCCCCGGTCTATGCCGCCGGCGAGCAGCCGATCGAGGGAGTGACGCACGAGGAGCTCGTCGCCCGGATCAGGGCGCGAGGGCATCGTGACGCGCGGGTCATCGATCGGCCCGAAGCGCTCGCGCCGCTGATCGCCAGCCGGGCGGAGGAGGGCGACTACGTCGTCTGCCTCGGCGCCGGCAACATCACGCAGTGGGCCGCCGCGCTGCCGGCCGAGATCGGCGCCATCATCGGCAAGGAGCCCGAACTGTCGTGACGGAGTGGCCTGACCTGATCCCCTCGCTCAAGCCCTGGATCGACGATGTGCGGGGCCAGCTTATCCCTAATCAGTCGCTGGCCGAGATGACGACGCTTCGCGTCGGCGGTCCGGCACAACTGTTCTTCCGCCCCGTCGACGAAGCCGATCTCGCTTTTTTCCTCAGGCACCTGCCCACCGAGATCAAGGTCACGGTGATCGGCCTCGGCTCGAACCTGCTCATCCGCGATGGCGG
>CAZASR010000345.1:0-1828 GCA_964487765.1 uncultured Devosia sp.
GCGGCGGTCTCGAAAACTGCCCCTGCGGCGGCGACTGCGACAGCTCCTGCCGCGACGAAGCCTTCTGCAAGGCCCATAACCTGCCGTGGACCCCGCTTCACACGCACGACCACGAGCATTCGCATCCCGCGGCCGCACCCCACGCGCTGCTATCGAAAGTTGCGCAAGCGGCCCCACATACGGGCGCATCATCGCTCGTCCACGCTCACCACCCGCATGACCATCACCACCATCCATACCCGCACGCCGACCATCCGCACGGCCCGCTGACCCTGCCCGGCATTCCCGGCAAGCTGGCGCGCGCCGAGCGCGAGAAATGACGTGACCCTGTTCGATCGCTACATCGCGGTCGATTGGTCGGCGGCCAATTCGCCGCAGATCGGCGTCGACTCGATCTGGGTCGCCGAGCTCGGCCCGGATGGCGCGCGGCCGTCAGTGAACCCGCCCACGCGAAGCCAGGCGACGACTCTCCTCGTCGAGCGGATCAGGGCAGCACGCGCGGCGGGCGAGCGCGTCATGGTCGGCCTTGATTTCGTCTTCGGCTATCCGCGCGGCGCCGCAGAGGCGATCACCGGCAAGCCCGGCTGGCGCGCAATGTGGCAGGCGATCGCCGCCGGCGTCGAGGATGGTCCCGACAACCGCTCCAACCGCTTCGAGCTCGCGGCACGCTTCAATCGCGCCCTCGAGGTCGAGTATTTCTGGGGGCACCCGCATCAGCACGTCTATCCCGGACTCACGCCCCGCAAGCCGCTCCATGGCTACGTCCACATTCCCGAGCATCGGTTGGCCGAAAGATATGTGAAGGGTCCGCAGCCGTCATGGAAGCTGACGGGGGCGGGCTCGGTGGGCAGCCAGACGCTGCTCGGTATCGCGCGCCTGCAGCAAATCCGCGAAGCGGTGCCCGAGGCCGCCGTCTGGCCGTTCGAAACGACGTTCGAGCAAAGCCTCGCAGCGGTCACGCTCGTCGAAATCTACCCCACGATGTTTCCGCTCACCGGCTCAACGACGCCCAAGGATCGCGAGCAGGTCGAAATCTCCGTTGCCCGCTTCGCCGCGCTCGATGCCGCCGGCCGTCTCGGCGAGTTCCTGAGCGCGCCGGCTATACTGTCCGAGAGCGAACAGCGCGCCGTGCTCGAGGAGGAAGGCTGGATCGCCGGTGCGGGCCACGAGCACGTTCTGCGCACACTCGCGCGCAACTTTCTGCGCGACCCCGACGCCATCTACGTTCGGAGCTTCGCCATCATCGAGCGCGAGGCAGACCTGTCGCGTTTCACCGGGCCTGCGCGCGACATTGTCGTCCGCATGATCCACGCCTGCGGCATGACCGACATCGCCAGCGACATCCGCATCGGCGGCGACATCGCCGGTGCCGCCGCCGCCGCGCTGGCTTCCGGCGCGCCGATCCTGTGCGATGCCGAAGCGGTACGCTCGGCCATCATCGCGCGCAACCTCGACGGCAACGAGCTGATCGTCACCCTCAACCATCCCAGCGTCCCCGATCTGGCGCAAGCGCACGGCACAACGCGCTCCGCCGCCGCGATCGAGCTCTGGCGCCATCGTCTCGCCGGCGCGGTGGTCGTCATCGGCAATGCGCCGACCGCGCTGTTCCGCCTGCTCGAGCTGCTCGAGGCGGGTGCACCCAGGCCGGCCGCGATCATCGCCGCCCCTGTCGGTTTCGTCGGCGCCGCCGAGTCCAAGGCCGCGCTCACCGAGGGCAATCACGGCGTGCCGTTCGTCACGCTGCTCGGTCGCCGCGGCGGCTCCGCCATTGCCGCCGCCGCCCTCAACGCCATCGCGAAAGGGGCCGCCGCATGACCCCCTGGCTCAC
>CAZASR010000346.1:0-1824 GCA_964487765.1 uncultured Devosia sp.
CCGCCCCAGGATTGTAGGCCTGAACCTTCTCGACAAGCTCGTACTGACGCATCATCGGGCGCCGCGCTCCTGTCACGGCAAACAAAAAGGCGCCCGAAAAGCCGGGCGCCCCGATACTATAGACAGCGTTCCGGGCGGATCAATCGTCGCGCCGCTCCGGCGGAGCCAGGCTCTCGATGCCGCGCAGCAGCTCGTCTTCGGACAGGGTGTCGAAGGTGTCGCCATCGGGATCGGCATCCGCGTCCAGCAGCGGCGCGGCGTGCCGCTCGGGCTCGTCGACCTCGACATATTTCTGCATCGAGTGGATGAGGTCCTCGCGCAGATCTTCGGGGGAAATGGTCCCGTCGCCGATTTCGCGCAGGGCGACGACCGGATTCTTGTCATTGTCGCGATCGACGGTGATCGCGCCGCCGGCCGAAATCATCCTGGCCCGGTGTGCGGACATCAGGACGAGGTCAAAACGGTTGTCGATCTTCTCAATGCAATCTTCTACGGTGACGCGTGCCACGAACGTCTCCAGTACAGTGTGGGAGGGATTGTGGCGCCTAATACACGACCGTCGGTGCGCTAGCAAGGCTTAGGGACAGCGGGCGGGAAGTATGCTATAAATACCTTCGGGGGTTTGAGTTAATTAATTTGCCGCCCGCCTTTTCGCCTGATATCCGGGGAAAAAGGGTGGAAAGTTGCTGGACGACCGCGACAGGCCGCCGCGTTTAGCAGACCTATCATTGCTTATGCCGGGGGGTCTGAGAGGCCGGCCACCCCGGTCAGGAGAAAGACCATGACGATCGATCCCCGTGAGAAGGTTGTGCTCTTTATCGACGGAGCCAACCTGTACGCCACCAGCAAGGCGATCGGCATCGACATCGATTATCGCCGGTTACTGGCGGAGTTTCAGTCCAAGGCCTACATGCTGCGCGCGTATTACTATACGGCGCTGGTCGAAGACCAGGAGTATTCCTCTATCCGCCCGCTTATCGACTGGCTGGACTATAACGGCTTCACCGTCGTTACCAAGCCCGCCAAGGAATTCACCGATGGCATGGGCCGCCGAAAGATCAAGGGCAGCATGGACATCGAGCTCACCGTCGATGCGCTCGACATGTCGCCCTACTTCGATCATTTCGTGCTGTTTTCGGGGGACGGGGACTTCACGGCCCTGGTCGCCGCGCTGCAACGCCGCGGCAAGCGCGTGACCGTCGCCTCGACCCTCACCACCCCGACGCCGATGATCTCGGACGAGCTCCGCCGCCAGGCCGACTTCTTCCTCGACGTTGCCGAACTGGCCAAGACCGTCGGCCGCGCCGCCGACCAGCGGCCCGAGCGCTCGCCCGAACGGGCGCACACCGAGCGCGTGCATGCCCATGCCGACGAAAAGGTGAAGTAAGAGATCTTCGTCGCCTGCCGCGTATGCCTTTGACCCAGCCGCCGCGCGACTGTCCGCTGTGTCCGCGGCTGGTTGCCTTTCGCCAGGAGGCGCGGCGCCTCCATCCCGATTGGCACAACAATCCCGTGCCCTATTGGGGCGACGCCGCGGCGTCGCTCATCATCATCGGCCTCGCGCCTGGCCTCAAGGGCGCCAACCGCACCGGCCGTCCCTTCACCGGCGACTATGCCGGCGACCTGCTCTATCCCACGCTTTCCAAATACGGCTTCGCGGAAGGCGAATACGCCGCCGCCCCGCAGGACGGCCTGCGGTTGAAGGGATGCATGATCACCAATGCGGTGCGCTGCGTTCCCCCGAAGAACAAGCCGACCGGCGGCGAGATCGGCGCGTGCCGGCCCTATCTGGAGGCGCGCATCATGCGGGTGTAGAGCGCGATG
>CAZASR010000347.1:0-1822 GCA_964487765.1 uncultured Devosia sp.
CCGCCGGTGCAGGGCGCGGGCTATTTCACCGCGCACGAGCCCGACGTCATGCTCACCGAAATCCACCGCCAGGCCGCCGACAATCCCATCATCCGCATGTCGATGGAAATCCGCGAAGGCGGCTACCTCGATTACGGCCGCTACGACGACTCGATCGTCATTCCAAAGTCCGAGGTCGATCGCGACGCCGTGGTGAATGCCGATCAGGTCCTCGTCGGCCGCAACAGGACACGCGTCGACTACAACGACCGCCTGCGCGAACTGAAGAACCTGCCGCAGCACGAGCCCGTCGCCGGCGACCGCCTCGTGTGCCTGCGCAACAATCCGCAAAAGCGCCTGCTCAACGGCCAGATCTGGACCGCCACCGAGGTCAAGAAGCGCTCTTCCAGCCGCTACTCGATGGACCTCATGCCCGATGAGGAGACCACCCACACCGGCAAACGGGCCAGGGTCCACGTCGTCACCCACGCCGCCTTCTTTTCGGGTGAGGAGGACCAGCTCGGCTGGCCCGAGCGCCGTCGCTTCGACGAATTCACCTTCGGCTACTGCCTCACCGTTCACAAGGCGCAGGGCTCGCAATGGGACAAGGTCTATCTGTTCGACGAAAGCTTCGTGTTTCGCGACGACCGCCGCCGCTGGCTCTACACCGGCGTCACCCGCGCCAGCGAACAGATCACCGTGGTGATCTGACTTGACTCACTCATAGCCATACAGCTATACGTCTAATCCATAGCCATCCGGATATGAGTTGGGCCGATGCCGAATGCGCAGGACCTGCTGTTCAAGACCCTCGCCGACCCCACGCGACGCGCCATCTTCGAGCGGCTCTGCCGCGAGGGGGAGCAGACCGTCGGCGCGCTGACGCGGATCGCGGGCGTCTCGCAGCCGGTCGTCTCGCGTCATCTGAGCGTGCTCAAGCGGGCCGGCCTCGTTCACGACCGGCATGAGGGCCGCAACACGCATTACAGCGCCCAGCTGGGCGCGCTCACCCCCCTCGTCGACTGGACGCGCGAAATGGCCGGCTTCTGGGAAAGTCGCCTCGACGATCTCGAAGACCTCCTCAAGCGGATGGATCAGTAAGCCACAACCGGAAGGACCTCCTCATGGCCACCACCAAAACCGCCAAGGCCCCCGCCAAAAAGGCAAGGACCGAAACCTTCAGCCCCGAAGAAAAAGCGGCCATGCGCGCCGCGGCCCGCGAAGCCAAAAAAGGCAGGGGCAACGGCCTCGCCGACCTGCGCGCGGCGATCGACGCCATGCCGCAGCCGGACAAGAGCCTCGCCGAGCGCATCCATGCCATCGTCACCGAAGCCGCGCCCCACCTCGCCCCCAGGACCTGGTACGGCATGCCGGCCTGGGCCGACGCCAACGGCAAGGCCGTCTGCTTCTTCACGCCCGGCGCCAAGTTCAAGGAGCGCTACGCCAGCTTCGGCTTCAACGCCAATGCCAATCTCGACGCCGGCAACATGTGGCCCACGTCCTGGGCCATCCTCGGCCTCACTTCCGCCGAAGAAAAGCAAATCGCCTCCCTCGTAAAAAAAGCCGCGAGCTAACCAAAAGATCAGCGCAGCCGCGCAACCCCCGCCGCCCCCTCACTCCCCCTGGCCGAAGCCCCGGAGAGACCGGCGCGCCGGCGGTGGACCGAGGCTTGCACAAGGGAGCGCACCAGGCCCTCTCCCCCTCGCGGCGAAGCCCGGGAGGAGGGGGGACCGCGCAGCGGTGGGTGGGGCGCCGCTTGCACAAAGGAAGGCGGAGACCCACCCCGCTAGTGACCAAAACTTTCCCCCGCTGACGCCTGAGAACACAGGCCTCTCCGAGCTTA
>CAZASR010000348.1:0-1813 GCA_964487765.1 uncultured Devosia sp.
GGATGTAGTCGATGATGATGAGGTCCAGCCCCTTCTGCCGCTTGAGGCGGCGGGCGCGGGCGGCGAGCTGGCCGATCGACAGACCACCGGTGTCATCGATATAGAGCGGCACGGTGGAGAGCATGTTGGAGACATCCACGAGGCGTGCGAACTGACTCTCATGGATGTTGCCGCGCCGGATATCGGCCGACGAGATTTCGGCCTGCGCCGACAGGATACGCGTTGCGAGCTGCTCGGCGCTCATTTCGAGCGAGAAGAAGCCGACCTGCCCGCCATCGACGGTCTTGCGGTGGCCGTCGGGCGTGATCTCGCCCTTCCAGTTGCGCGCCACGTGAAAGCCGATGGTCGTGGCGAGCGACGTCTTCGCCATGCCCGGGCGGCCGGCGATGATCACGAGGTCGGATTTCTGCAGCCCGCCCATTTGGCGGTCGAGATCGGCAAGGCCGGTGGCGATGCCGCTGAGCCGCCCGTCGCGCTGATAGGCCTCGCCGGCCATGCGGATGGCATCGGTCAGCGCCTCGTTGAAGGGCTGGAAGCCGCCGTCATAGCGGCCCTTCTCGGCGAGATCGAAGAGCGACTTCTCGGCTTCCTCGATCTGCTTGGGGGCCGTCAGCTCGACATCCGACTCGTAGGCGGTCGAGACCATCGTCTCGCCGATCTGGATCAGGTTGCGGCGGATGGCGAGGTCGTAGATCGTCTGACCGTAGTCGGCGGAGTTGATGACGGTTGTCGCCTCCGCCGCGAGGCGCGCGAGATATTGCGGCAGCGTCACCTCGGCGGTGAGCTGTTCCGGCAGGTAGGTCTTGACCGTGATGGGCGTCGCGGCCTTGCCGGCGCGGATGATCTTGCCGGCGACCTCGTAGATCTCGCGATGCACCGGCTCGTAGAAATGCTCGGGGCCGAGGAAATCGGAGACGCGATAGAACGCCTCGTTGTTGACGAGGATGGCGCCCAAAAGCGCCTGTTCGGCCTCGATGTTGTGCGGCGCAAGCCGGAAGCTCTTCTCGTCCGCCGGACGGATGCGCGCAACGTTGGACTCGACCATGCCTGACAGACTCTCCCCCGACCCGTTAAGACTGCTTTAACCACGCACCGGGCCGCCGCCGATAGGGGTGAAGCGATGAGTGCACCAGACGGAATCGGCCCGCATGTGACTAATGTTGATACTGGGGGAAACTAAGGCCGGCGGCGAGTGCGCGGCTTGCTTACCGGCAAAGCCGGGATCGGCGATTCCTTGCCGTCCGCTTCGAGATTGGCCGCGACACGGCGCAGCATGTCGAAGAACAGGTCGCGCTCGGCGGGCTTGAAGCCGGCCAGAGCGAGGCCATTCACCTCCTGCGCCGAGGCGAGCGCCTGCTGCGCCCGCTGGCGCCCGAGCTTCGTGAGGCTGATGAGCGCGCTGCGCCGGTCGTTGGGATCGGGCGTGCGCGCGATCAGGCCGTCCCGCTCCATGCGGTTGAGCGTGTTGGCCATGGTCGGTTGCTCCACCGCGGCGCGGCGGGCGAGGGCGGTCTGCGACATGGTTTCCCCGCCGGCAAGCGCGAAGAACACGGGCATCGGCCCGGCGCTGCCGCCGGCGAGTCGCCGTTCTATGGCACGCACGAACAGGCGTCCGGCCCAGTTGACGAGATAGCCTGCAGAGTCCTCGCGCCGGTACGTCATTTTCATAGCTTGCTATAGATATGCATAGTGTACTATGCATATCACACCAGCATCGGGAGCGCGAGGAGATTGAGATGAGCCTCAAGAGCACGTCGGCGCAGTATGGAAGCGTGGCCGTCGCCATCCACTGGACGAGCGCGCTGGCAGTGGT
>CAZASR010000349.1:0-1765 GCA_964487765.1 uncultured Devosia sp.
TGCGGCGCCACGTGCGGGGCGATGCGCTTGTACAGGTCCTGCTTCCAGTCCATGCGCTCGGCGATCGCCTCGATCACCAGGTCGCAGCCTTCCAGCAACGCCAGGCCGGTGTGGTAGTTCGCCGGGACGATGGCGCCGGCCAGGGCCTTGCTGGCGAGCGGGGCGGGAGAGAGCTTGCCGAGGTTGGCGATGGCCTTGAGCACCACGCCATCCGGATTGCCGTCCTTGGCCGCCAGGTCGAACAGCACCGTGTCGACGCCGGCGTTGGCCAGGTGCGCGGCGATCTGCGCGCCCATCACGCCGGCCCCGAGGACCGCTGCGCGCCGTACAAGCAATTTCTCATACATGTTCGCTATCTCTCTGAATTTAAAGAGTTGCAGCTTCAGGAAGTGAAGCCGGCCGCGGCAAAGCGGATCAGTTCGCGGGCGGCGCGCTCGCGGTGCGCGGCCTCCGTGGTGCCGGCAGGGCGCTTGATCATTCCGAAGTCGGCCATTGCGTAGGTCAGCGCCCCGGACAGGAAGTCCAGGCGCCAGTACAGCTGCTCCTTGGGCAGGTCCGGGAGGCAGCCGGCGATGGCCCTGGCGAACTCGCGCGGCACGTGCCCGTACTGGTCGGACAGGAACTTGCGCAGGCTGTCGTTCTTCTCGGCGTAGGCCCGGGCGATCACCCGGATGAAGGCGGCGCCGCCATGGCGGTCCAGGGCCAGGGACAGCGCGGGCTCGACGAAGGCCGCCAGCACCGGCTCCAGCTCGCCGGGCTGCTGTTCCACGGCCTGCGCCAGGCGCTCGAGGCGGCGGGCGCTCATCTCGTCCATGCGCCGGCGGAAGACCTCGTTGACCAGGTTCTCCTTGCTGCCGAAGTGGTAGTTGACCGCCGCGATGTTGACGTCGGCCCGGCTGGTGACCTGGCGCAGCGAGGTCCCCGCGAAGCCGAACTGGGCAAACAGTTCCTCGGCGGCGCCGAGGATGCGGTCCTTGGTGGAGAAGGCAGTGGTCGCCATGGTGCCGAAGGCCCTAATCAAACGATTGTTTGATGCTACGCCCTGGCCGCCGGCGACGTCAAACCGCGTGCGCGGGGGAATGCAAAGTTGCCGGCCAATGCAGTAGAATTACCGCAGCCATGTCGGCTAAACCCGCGTTCCTACGCGGGTTTTTCTGTTATCCTCGGGCGCGGGACCCTGCCGATGGCGGGGAGTTTTCGCGACCCGCCTTTTCCGGAGAGTGTCCAAATGGCGCTGGAGCGCACCCTGTCGATCGTCAAGCCCGATGCCGTTGCAAAGAACGTCATCGGCGAAATCTATTCGCGTTTCGAAAAGGCCGGCCTGAAGGTCGTTGCCGCGAAGATGAAGCATCTCTCGAAGCAGGAAGCCGAAGGTTTCTATGCCGTGCATCGCGAGCGTCCGTTCTTCGCCGCGCTGGTCGAGTTCATGATTTCCGGCCCGGTGATGATCCAGGTGCTGGAAGGCGAGGGCGCGGTGCTGAAGAACCGCGAACTGATGGGCGCCACCAATCCGAAGGAAGCGGCGGCCGGCACCATCCGAGCCGATTTCGCCGACTCGATCGACGCCAACGCCGTGCACGGTTCGGACTCGCAGGAGAACGCCGCGATCGAGATCGCGTATTTCTTCCCGGCCACCGACGTCTACGCACGCTGAGCCGATGATGGAACGCGCGGGCGACGCCATGGCAACGCAGTCGATGACAACTGGCCTGACCAATGTCTTCGACTTCGACCGTGCGTCGCTCGAGCGGTTCTTCGAAGAGGA
>CAZASR010000350.1:0-1757 GCA_964487765.1 uncultured Devosia sp.
GCGGCCACCTCCAACGCGGCGCTGGCCAAGCTGTCGCCGCGCGTCCAGTGGCTGCAGTCGTTCGTGACGCCGGACAAGACCTTCTGCATCTATCTGGCCGAGAACGAGGACGCGGTGCGCGAGCACGCCAAGATCAGCGGCTTCCCGGCCAACAAGATCACCGAAGTCACCGGGATGATCGATCCCAGCACCGGCGGTTGACGCTCGCGCAGAGGACCCAGTCGTGCGACATTCGACGAACGGAGTTCTGTCGATGCTGGACGTCACCGTGGTCCTGCTCGACGACGGCCTGTCGTCGACCGCGATCATGCCCGTGGAGATCTTCCATTCCGCCGGCCGGCTATGGAACGAACTCCACGACAGCCCGACCGCGCCGTCGTTCACGGTGCGCACCGTCTCGCTGAGCGGCGAGGCGGTGCGCAGCCCGTATGGGCTCACCATCACGCCCGAGGCGACCATCGGCGACGTCGAGCGGACGGACATCGCCATCATCCCGACGTCCGGGCTGGAGATGGACGTCAAGCTGGTCGAGAACAGTGCGCTGGTGCCGTGGCTTCGCCGTCAGTACGCCGAAGGCGCCTATGTGGCGGGCGTCTGCATGGGCGCGGCCTATCTCGCCGAGGCCGGCCTGCTCGACGGACGGCTCGGAACCACGCATTGGGCGCTCGCAGACCGCTTCGCCGACCGCTATCCGCGGGTCTGCTGGCGGCCCGACCTGTTCGTGACCGAGGATGCGCGGGTGCTGTGCAGCGGCGGCGTCCACGGCGCCGTCGACCTCAGCCTCTACCTCGTCGAGAAGCTCTGCGGGCACGAGGTGGCGCTCCAGTGCGCCAAGGCGCTGCTGCTTCCCATGCCCCGCATCTATCAGGCCGGCTACGCCATGGTGCCGGTCGGCCGGCCGCACAGCGACGAGCGCATCCTCGCGGTCGAGACCTGGCTGCAGGCCAACCTCGGCGAAGACACGTCCATCCCGGCCCTGGCCCGACGCGCCGGCATGGGCGAACGCACCTTCGTCCGGCGCTTCAAGGCTGCGACCGGGCGGCTCCCGGCGGGCTATGTGCAAATGCTGCGGATCGAGGCGGCCAAGACGATGCTGGAACGCGATTCCAAGGCGATCCAGACCATCAGTTCCGAGGTCGGCTACGACGATGTGGCCTTTTTCCGGCGGCTGTTCAAACGGGCCACGGGGATGACGCCGGCGGAGTACCGGGCGTTGTTCGCGCCCCTGCATGTCCGCGGCAAGGTGCTGCTCGAAAGCGCCTGAGCGGACAGCGCGGCAGGCCGATCGACGTCGAGGCGAATCTGCTGCGTCGCAGCAAAGCTCTTGTCGCACCGCGCCATACACGTGTTAGAAAGCGGGCTTCATACCCGTGCGGATCCGCCGGACGGGATCAGAGCGTGGTCTGAATGGCTAACATCAAGTCGGTCGGCGTCATCGGCGCCGGGCAGATGGGATCGGGCATCGCCCAGGTCTGTGCGCTGGGCGGTTATGACGTGCTGCTGCACGACGTCAGCCAGGAACGGATCGACCAAGGGCTGGCCCACATTGAACGCTACATGACCCGCCAGGTGGCCCGCGAACTGATCGCGCCGGGCGACATGGAAGCGGCCATGAAGCGGATCAAGCCCGCCACCGAGCTGCAGGCGATCGGCGGGGCCGATCTGGTGATCGAGGCGGCGACCGAGAACGAGGACACCAAGAAGACCATCTTCAGGGCGCTGTCGCCGCACCTGAAGCCCGAGACGATACTGTCGTC
>CAZASR010000351.1:0-1757 GCA_964487765.1 uncultured Devosia sp.
AGATGGTGCTGCACATGGTGCGCGGCGAGCGCATCGACCAGCGCGAGCTGATCCGCCGCCTCACCGAGATGCAGTACGAGCGCAACGAGATGGACCTGACCCGCGGTACCTACCGCGTGCGCGGCGAGGTCATCGACGTGCATCCGGCGGAACTGGATTCCGAAGCGCTGCGGATCGAACTGTTCGACGGCGAGATCGAGAGCCTGTCGATGTTCGACCCGCTCACCGGCGAGACCCTGCGCAAGTTGCCGCGCTACACGATCTATCCCGGCTCGCACTACGTCACCACCCGCCGCACCGTGCTCGATGCGGTGGAGACGATCAAGGCCGAACTGCGCGAGCGCCTGGAGCAGCTGTATGCCGACAACAAGCTGGTGGAAGCGCAACGCCTGGCGCAGCGCACCCAGTTCGACCTGGAGATGATGGCCGAGGTCGGTTACTGCAACGGCATCGAGAACTATTCCAGGCACCTGACCGGTTACATGCCGGGCGAGCCGCCGCCGTGCCTGTTCGACTACCTGCCGACAGACGCGTTGCTGGTGGTCGACGAATCGCACGTCACCGTTCCCCAGATCGGCGCGATGTACAAGGGCGACCGCTCGCGCAAGGAAACCCTCGTCGAGTTCGGCTTCCGCCTGCCGTCGGCGCTGGACAACCGTCCGCTGCGCTTCGAGGAATGGGAGGGCAGGGCGCCGCGCGCGATCTTCGTGTCGGCGACGCCCGGCCCGTACGAACTGCGCATGTCCGAGGGCGAGGTCACCGAGCTGGTCGTGCGCCCGACCGGCCTGGTGGACCCCGAGGTGGAGATCCGCCCGGTCGCGACCCAGGTCGACGACGTGCTCGGCGAAATCAACGAACGCGTGGCCATGGGCGACCGGGTGCTCGTCACCACCCTGACCAAGCGCATGGCCGAGAACCTCACCGAATACCTGTCCGAGCATGGCGTGCGCGTGCGCTACCTGCACTCGGACGTGGACACGGTCGAGCGCGTCGAGATCATCCGCGACCTGCGCCTGGGCAAGTTCGACGTGCTGGTCGGCATCAACCTGCTGCGCGAGGGCCTGGACATGCCCGAGGTCTCGCTGGTCGCGATCCTGGACGCGGACAAGGAAGGCTTCCTGCGCTCGACCGGCTCGCTGATCCAGACCATCGGCCGCGCCGCCCGCAACCTGCGCGGCAAGGCCATCCTGTACGCGGACCGGGTCACGAAATCCATGCAGGCGGCGATCGACGAGACCGACCGCCGCCGCCAGAAGCAGCTCGAGTACAACGCCGAGCACGGCATCACCCCGCAGAGCGTCCGGCGCGCGGTGATGGACATCATGGAAGGGGCCCGCGCCGAACCCGGGACCGTGAAGGTCGGCCGCGGCAGGGGCCGCAAGGTGGCCGAGCCGGCCGAGGACTACGCCGCCCTGAGCCCGGCCCAGGCGGCGGCGCGGATGAAGGCGCTGGAGCAGAAGATGCACCAGCACGCCCGCGACCTGGAGTTCGAGGAGGCGGCCGCGGCCCGCGACGAGCTGCGCCGGTTGAAGGAAGCCCGCCTCGCGGGCTAGAATTCGCGACCCCTCACGGGGCAGACGGGCGGTTAGCTCAGCGGTAGAGCACTACCTTGACATGGTAGGGGTCACAGGTTCGAACCCTGTACCGCCCACCACCGGTTAGCGCGGTGGAAACCCAGCAACGGCGCGGCTTTCAGCCCTTTCCGCCGTTCGCGTCCCAGCGGTCAACTGCGAGCGGACTTGCATCGCACTTGCATC
>CAZASR010000352.1:0-1742 GCA_964487765.1 uncultured Devosia sp.
ACTGATGGTCATGCTCGGCTGGTTCGCTCCCGATCCGACCCCGGTTCTGGAGGGATCGCGTGTCGTGCTGCGGGCGCCCCGCTCGCGCGACTACGAGGCATGGCGTACCCTGCGTCGCGCCAGCCGCGATTTTCTGAGGCCCTTCGAGCCGCGCTGGACCGAAGCCGATCTCAGCCGCCAGGCCTATACCGCGCGCATCTGGCGCGGCCGTCAGGAAGCCCGCCGCGGCACCGATTATTCATTCCTGCTGTTCGAAAAGACCGCGCGGGGTGAGATCCTCGTCGGCGGTCTCACCATCTCCAATGTGCGGCGCCGAGCCGCCCAGTTTGCGACCCTCGGCTATTGGATGGGCGAGCAGTTCGCGGGGCGCGGCCTGATGACCGAGGCTGTCGGCGTGCTGCTGCCCTACTTCTTCGACACCCTTGGCCTCCATCGCCTGCAGGCGGCCTTCCTCCCCCACAATCAGGCCAGTCGCCGCGTCCTTGAAAAAAACGGATTTCGCGAAGAAGGCTACGCCGAACATTACCTGCAGATCGACGGGAAATGGGCGGACCATGTGCTTTTCGCCCTGACCCGCGAGCGTTGGGAAGCGCGCCCGAAACCGGGCCGGCCCTGAATGCTTGTCGCGATGGGGAAACCCCGATACCTAGGGCAATCGAACATTCCGGGCGGACCTGTCATCCATAGCATGCGTCAACTGGTAGCCCTTATGGGGTTGCTGCTCTTGGTCCTTGTCGGCCCGGCAGCGGCCCAGGAAGTCGACATCGTTCCGGCGCCCGAAGACGTCAATGCTGTCAATCTGACGTCGGCTGTCAGCATCCGTCCCGGCCAGAACGGCAAGATCGAGCTGTCGACCGCACCCGGCGAAGACGGCATCATCCGCCGGATCGGCGTGCTCGCTAGCGAGAGCGGCACGAATCCCAATTGGGGCGTGTTCGCCCTGCGCAACGACGCCGACATCCAGATCGATCGCCTTCTCGTCGCGCCGTTTTTCCGGCTGCCGGGCTCGGGCGTGTTCCGCCCCGACCTCGGGGCGCTGCGCATCACCGCCTTGACCCCCAGCGCCGGCATCCGCCCGGTTCGCCTGCCCGATCGCGAAGCCGACGTCTTCGAAGTCACGCTCGACCCCGGCGCGACGGTGACGTTCGCCGCCGAACTCGCGGGCAACACGCTGCCGGAACTGTATCTGTGGAAGCCTGACGCCTATCGCGACTACGTCAACTCGTTCACGCTGTTTCGCGGCGTGGTTCTCGGTGTCGCCGCGCTCGCGGCGGTGTTCCTCACCATCATGTTCGTGGTCAGGGGCAGGGGCATCTTCCCGGCGACGGCGGCATTCGCCTGGGCGGTGCTCACCTACCTGCTGATCGATTTCGGCATTTTCGGGCCGTTGCTCGGCATCTCTAACGGCTCCACGCAACCTTTCCGCGCCGCCGCCGAAGCCGGCATCGCGACGACCTTGTTCGCGTTCCTGTTTATCTATCTCAATCTCCATCGCTGGCACCTGCGCTTCATCACGCTCGCGCTCGCCCTCACGGTGGTGTTCCTCGCGCTGTTCGGCTTCGCCTTCTTCCAGCCCGCCGTCGCCTCCACCATCGCGCGCCTGGTACTCGCACTGCTGGCGCTCACCGGCTTCTTCCTCATCCTGCTGCTGGCGCTGCGCGGCTACGATCGCGCCGTGCTGCTGGTGCCCACCTGGATCATCTACATCGCCTGGATCTTCTACGGCTGGCTCGTCATCACCG
>CAZASR010000353.1:0-1721 GCA_964487765.1 uncultured Devosia sp.
AGATCAAGGTCACGGTGATCGGCCTCGGCTCGAACCTGCTCATCCGCGATGGCGGCCTCGATGGCGTGGTCATCCGGCTCCCGGCCAAGGGGTTCGGCCAAATCGATATACTCGACGGGCAGCGCGTGCGCGCAGGTGCTGCGGTGCCCGACGTCAAGGTCGCCACCGCGGCCGCGGAAGCGGGTGTCGACGGACTCTGGTTCTACCGCGGCATCCCCGGGGGTATTGGCGGTGCGCTCTACATGAACGCCGGTTGCTACAGGACCGAGACGCGTGACCGCATGGTGGAGCTGCGCGCGGTCACCCGGCAGGGCGAGATCGTCACGCTGAGCAATGCCGATATGGGCTATCGCTACCGCAAGTCCAACGGCCCGCGCGGCGCGGTGTTCGTGTCGGCCCTGTATCAGGGGTTCCCTGGCGATCCAGCGACGATCCTAGAAGAAATGCGGACCGTGACCGAGCGCCGCGAGAGCACGCAGCCCACACGCGCCAAGACCGCCGGCTCCACCTTCAAGAATCCGGACGGCCATTCGAGCTGGAAGCTCATCGACGAAGCCGGCGGTCGCGGCTTCACGTTTGGCCGTGCGCAGATGTCTGAGCTGCATTCCAACTTTCTCATCAATACCGGCGAGGCCGATGCCTTCGAGGTCGAAACCGTCGGCGAGTCGATCCGCCAGAAGGTTCGCGACAAGCACGGCGTTGAGCTGCGCTGGGAGGTTCGCCGTATCGGCCATTTCGTCTCAGGCCGCGAGGTTCGCGAATTCCTGGATGGCGAACCGTTCACGGGGCAGGTGTAGTGAGCAAGCATGTCGCCGTGCTCATGGGCGGGCTCGCCAGCGAGCGGCCGGTGTCGCTCATGTCAGGCAATGAATGCGCCCGGGCACTGCGCAATGCCGGCTATCGGGTGACGGAGGTCGATGTCGGCTACGACGTCGCCGAGGTGCTGCGCGAGCTGAAGCCCGATGTCGCCTTCAATGCGTTGCATGGCCCCTATGGCGAGGATGGCACCATCCAGGGCGTACTCGAATTCCTGCGCATACCCTACACGCATTCGGGGGTGCTCGCCTCGGCGCTGGCCATGGACAAGCACCAGGCCAAGATCGTGCTGAAGGCCGCAGGCGTGCCCGTCACCGACCATGTGATCGCCGATCGCGGGGAGGTCGCCCGCACGCACGTGATGACGCCGCCCTACGTGATCAAGCCCATCGCCGATGGCTCGAGCTTCGGCGTGTTCATCGTCAAGCCGGACCAGACCCATCCTCCGCAGGAACTTCTGCGCGAAGACTGGACGATGGGCGAGCAGGTGATGGTCGAGCGCTACATCCCGGGCCGCGAACTGACCTGCGCCGTTATGGGGAACGTGGCGCTGGGTGTCACCGAGATCGTCACCGACCTGGCCTTCTACAATTACGAGGCGAAATATGTGGCAGGCGGTTCCCGCCACATCCTTCCGGCGCAGATTCAACCGAAAATTTACGACAAAGTGCAGAAGATGGCGCTCAAGGCGCATGCTGCGCTTGGGTGCCGGGGCGTGACACGGAGTGATTTCCGCTACAACGACCGGGCAGGTGAGGACGGCGAACTCGTCTGCCTCGAGATCAACACCCAGCCAGGTATGACCCCGACTTCTTTGGCTCCGGAGCAGGCCCGCCATGCAGGCCACAGCTTCGAAGAGCTGGTCACCTGGATGGTGGAGGACGCGAGTTGCAACAGGTAGGCGC
>CAZASR010000354.1:0-1713 GCA_964487765.1 uncultured Devosia sp.
ACCATGCGGTTGTAGATGTCGTCGGTGATCACCCAGGTGTCCGGGTGCTTCGCGACCACGTCGGCAAGCGCGGCGATCTCGTCCTTCGAATAGACCATGCCGGTCGGGTTCGAGGGATTGTTGAACAGGAACACCTTGGGCTTCTTTGCCAGCGCTTCGTCGAGCTGCGCGGGGGTGAGCTTGTAGTCCTGCTCCGCCGGGCACGGCAGCAGCTGGACCTTGGCGTTGACGATCTCCGCGATGTCCAGGTAGCTGGTCCAGTACGGCACGGCGAAGGCGATGGTGTCGCCCTCTTCCAGCAAGGCCTCGGCCAGGTTGTAAATGACGTGCTTGGCGCCGATGCCGGTGGCCAGGTTGGCGGGGGTGTAGCCGGTGAGCCCGATCTCGCCGATGTGCTTGAGGAAGGCATCGAGCAGCGCGTCGTTGCCGCGGTTGCTGCCGTACTGGCCGGAATCGTGCTCGAGCGAGGCGCGCGCGGCGGCGTAGACATGCTCGCCGGGCAGGAAGTTGGGGACGCCGATGGAGAAGCTGATGATGTCGCGGCCTTCGGACTTCAGGCGCTTGGCTTTTTCCGCGATCTCCATGATCGCGCTGGGCTTGGCGCGACCGATGCGGCTGGCGAACTGGGGCATGCTGACCTCGTGGAAAGGACGCTGGCAGCCCGGAATTTTAGCATGGAGGCGACCCGCGGCCGGGCCGCCTCCTTGTGGAAAGGCGCGCTTACGGCGCCAGGACGCGGTTCCATTCGGCGACGCGATCGGCCTTTGCGGCCAGCACGGCGTCGGCATCGCCCTCGATCCGCACGCTGCGGATGTGGTCGCCCTGCTGGACCTTGTCGACCGCTTCCAGGCCCTCGACGACCTTGCCGAACACCGTGTGCTTGCCGTCCAGCCACGGCGTGGCCACGTGGGTGATGAAGAACTGGCTGCCGTTGGTGTTGGGGCCGGCATTGGCCATGGACAGCACGCCGCGCTCGTGGGGGACGCCGTTGGCGGTCTCGTCCTCGAACCGGTAGCCCGGGCCGCCGCGGCCCGAGCCCTCGGGGCAACCGCCCTGGATCATGAAGTCCGGGATCACCCGGTGGAAGTTCAGGCCGTCGTAGAAGCCGCGGCGGGCCAGGTTGACGAAGTTGGCCACGGTCAGCGGGGCCTTGTCGGCATGGAGCTCGATCTTGATCGGGCCGCGGTCGGTTTCGAACAGGGCGAACAGGGACATGGGGGGCTCCTAAGGGAGAGGCCAGGGGGAAAGATGAACCGCGGGACCGACGCGGGGCCCGGCAGCCGGTTATAATAACCGGCTTCCCTCGAAATCCCCTCCGGCGCCCTCCCCTGGGCGTCATCCGGCGCCGATGGCGTCCCCCAAGCATTTACGGCCAATGTCCATCGAACGCCTGCGCAACATCGCCATCGTCGCCCACGTCGACCACGGCAAGACCACCCTCGTCGATTGCCTGCTCAAGCAGTCCGGGACGCTCAGCGAGCGCACCGTGCTGGCCGAGCGGGTCATGGACAGCAACGACCAGGAAAAGGAACGCGGCATCACCATCCTGGCCAAGAACACCGCCATCACCTGGAAGGGCAACCGCATCAACATCGTCGACACCCCGGGCCACGCCGACTTCGGCGGCGAGGTCGAGCGCGTGCTCGGCATGGTCGACTCGGTGCTGCTGCTGGTCGACGCCTACGAGGGCGCGATGCCGCAGACCCGGTTCGA
>CAZASR010000355.1:0-1681 GCA_964487765.1 uncultured Devosia sp.
TCGCGCAGTTGTGGCGGACGACGACCGTTCGCCTCACGGCGGTCTTCATCCTGCTTTTCGTGATCTTCTCGATCCTGCTGCTGACGTTTCTCGCCTATCAGTCGAGCATCCAGATCCAGCAGCAGCAGACGCACGCCATCGACCGCGAGGTCGAGGCCCTGCAGCGCATCGACCGCCGGCAGGGCGTACGCGGCATCGTCTTCGCGGTGGCGCGGCTCGCCAGCCAGCCGGGGCCGGGCATCTACTATCTCGGCGACAATTCGGGTCTGCAGATCGTCGGCAACATCGAGGCGATCCCCGCCAATGTGCTCGAGAACGAGGGCATCTTCTCGTTCGACTATTACGGCCCCGCCTTCGATCAGCAGGACATCGACGCGGCCGGGCCGCAAGGCTATGCCGTGGTGCGCTCGCTGGTGCTCGATTCCGGCCTGCGCCTGATCGTCGGCCGCGACGTCGTCGAGCGGCGGGGATTCACTGCCATCGTACTGCAGGGCTTCCTCTATGCCGTGGTGGGCATCCTGGTGTTCTCGCTGCTCGCCGGCATCATCACCTCGCGCCGCGTGCTCAAGCGGATCGATGCGATCAACGCGACCTCGGCCAAGATCATGTCGGGCAATTTGAGCGAGCGCATTCCCGTCACCAAGGCCAATGACGAGTTCGATGCGTTGGCCACCAGCCTCAATGCGATGCTCGACCGCATCGAAGGGCTGATGCAGGGTCTCAAGGAAGTCACCGACAATGTCGCCCACGATCTCAAGACGCCGCTGACGCGGCTCAGGACCAGGGCCGAGGCGGCGTTGCGCGACAGCGCCGGCGGCGGTGACGTGCAGCGCGAGGCGCTGGAGACGACGATCACCGAGAGCGACAAGCTGATACGGACCTTCAACGCGCTGCTGATGATCGCGCGGGCCGAGGCCGGGGCGCCGTCGGGGGCCTTCGCCGACATCGACGTCAGCGCCATCGTCGCCGATGTCGCCGAACTCTATGAGCCGGTGGCCGAGGAGCAGGGGCTGGCCTTCGAAACCGACATCGCGCCCAACGTCCACCTGCGCGCCAACCGCGAGCTGATTGGCCAGGCGATCGTCAATCTCATCGAGAACGCGCTCAAATATTACGAGCCTGCAGAGGGCAAGACGGGCAAGGTCACCATCGGCGTCCGCGCCGCCGCCGGGCGCGTATTGATCGATGTCGCCGACAACGGTCCGGGCATTCCCGCCGAGGACCGCGCCCGGGTCGTCGAGCGCTTCGTGCGCCTGGAAAAGAGTCGGACGGAGCCGGGCTCGGGATTGGGGCTGTCGCTGGTCGACGCTGTGGCGCGGCTGCACAAGGGCGAGTTCAGGATCGAGGACAACGCGCCGGGGGTGAGGGCGGTGATTGATCTGCCGGTGACGCAGTAGGCTTCACGGCCCCTACCCGGCGCTACGCGCCACCCTCTCCCCCAGAGGGGAGATGGGCCGATCAAAGCCGAGCGCTCAATCGTCAGCCCCTCTCCCTTCTGGGGCGAGGGTGCCTTGCGCAGCAAGGCGGGTGAGGGCCGTCCGATCGGGGGAAGCCTAATGCGACGTCGGAATCGACGTCTCGCCCACGCCGATGCCGCTCACCGTTCCGCCTTTGAGCACATAGCCCAGATATTGCGCGATGTCGGCATAGCCGCCGGGGCGGTCGGCGCGGTAGGCGATCT
>CAZASR010000356.1:0-1671 GCA_964487765.1 uncultured Devosia sp.
TGAAAGCGAGATCAAACAGATTAGAATACTGTCGCAAGTGCGGCAAATTCTACGTCGACATCTCGATCTGGAAGCCCTCGCCGAAGACCCCGTTGTCGGCGATCGCGTCGATGCGCATCTGCAACGAAGCGCTGAAGAAGGGCGGTTTCCCGGACCTGTTCTTCCTGTTCAACGACGCCGGCAGCGACCTGGCCCAGGGCTTCGTCGACGACAAGCGCATCGCGCTCGTCTCGTTCACCGGCTCGACCAAGGTGGGCCGCATGGTCGGCGAGCGCGTCGCGCGCCGCATGGGCCGCTCGTTGCTGGAGCTGGGCGGCAACAACGCGATCATCCTCGACGAGACCGCGGACCTCAAGCTGGCGATCCCGGGCATCGTGTTCGGCGCGGTCGGCACCGCCGGCCAGCGCTGCACCACCACCCGCCGCCTGTTCGTGCACGAATCCATTTACGACGACGTGCTGGGCAAGCTGGTGTCGGCGTACAAGCAGGTCGAGGGCAAGATCGGCGACCCGACCGACCCGAAGAACCTGATGGGTCCGCTCAACAGCCAGGACGCGGTGCAGGCCTACCTCGACGCGATCGCCAGGGCCAAGGCGGCCGGCGGCAAGGTCGAGACCGGCGGCGCGGCCATCGAGCGCGCGGGCAACTTCGTGCTGCCGACCATCGTCACCGGCCTGTCCAACGATGCCGAAGTCGTGCAGACCGAGACCTTCGCCCCGATCCTGTACGTGATGAAGTACAAGGACCTGGATGACGCGATCCACATGCAGAACGACGTGCCGCAGGGCCTGTCGTCGGCGATCTTCACCAACAACCTGAAGTCCGCGGAGAAGTTCCTGGCCGCCTCGGGATCGGACTGCGGCATCGCCAACGTCAACATCGGCACGTCCGGTGCCGAGATCGGCGGCGCCTTCGGCGGCGAGAAGGAAACCGGCGGTGGCCGGGAATCGGGCTCGGACGCGTGGAAGGCCTACATGCGGCGGCAGACGAATACGATCAATTATTCGGATTCGTTGCCGCTGGCGCAGGGGATCAAGTTCGATCTTTGAAGCAAGGGCGGGAACAGGGAACGGGGAACAGGGAACAGTGGTGACGGAGCGGGCTTGATGTATTCGGTGCTACGACCATTGTTGTTTCGCCTCGAGGCCGAGCGCGCGCACGGGATGACCTTGCGCTCGCTCGAGGCCGTGCATCGGGCGGGACTGGGGGGGCTGGTCGCAACGCGGCCGGCCCCTTTGCTTACCAAGCTGCTGGGGCTGGAATTCCCGAATCCGGTGGGGCTGGCGGCGGGGCTGGACAAGAACGGGGCGCACATCGATGCGCTGATGGGGCTGGGGTTCGGCTTCGTGGAGGTCGGCACGGTGACGCCGCGGCCGCAGGCGGGCAATCCGCAGCCGCGCATGTTCCGGCTGCCGAAGCACCAGGCGGTGATCAACCGGCTGGGCTTCAACAACGACGGCGTCGACGTCCTGGTGCGCAACGTCGAGCGCGCGCAGCGCAAGGGCGACGCGTTGCTGGGCATCAACATCGGCAAGAACAAGGACACGCCCAACGACTTCGCCGAGGGCGACTACCTGCATTGCCTGGAGCGGGTGTACCCGCTGGCCGACTACGTCACCGTCAACATTTCCTCGCCCAACACCGCCGGCCTGCGCGAGCTGCAGGAGGAGC
>CAZASR010000357.1:0-1658 GCA_964487765.1 uncultured Devosia sp.
GACGTGCGCTTCGGGCAGCCACCGGTGGAGCGGCCACATCGGCATCTTGACCGCGAAGGATGCGAAGAAGGCAAGCCATAGCCAGGTCTGCAGAGCCGGGTCGAATTGGAAGGCGAGGAGCCGGCGGATGTCGAGCGTCCCTGCCTGCCAGTACATCGCCATTACGCCGAGCAGCATCAGCACCGAGCCAGTGAAGGTATAGAAGAAGAACTTGTAGGCCGCCTGGATGCGCCGCTTGCCACCCCAGATACCGATGATGAGGAACATCGGTATGAGGCTGCCTTCGAAGAAGACGTAGAACATCGCCAGGTCAAGTGCGGTGAACACGCCGATACAAAGCGTCTCGAGGACAAGGAAGACGAGCATGTAGTCGCGGACGCGCGTCTGCACCGGCCCCCAGCTCGAGATGACGCAGACAGGCGTCAGCAGTGCCGTGAGCACGACGAACAGGACCGAGACGCCATCGACCCCCATGCGATAGCCGATCGACGAGCCGATCCATTCGTAGTTCTCGACGAACTGGAAGCCCGCCTCGGCCGGATCGAAGCGCGACCACATCCATAGCGAGAGCAGGAAGGTCAGGGTGGACGCGGCCAATGCAATCCAGCGAGAAAGGTTCTTGCCGTTGTCGTCCTCGCCGCCCACGAACATCAGCAGCAGGGCGCCGACAAGCGGCAGGAAGGTGACGACCGTCAGGATGTTGTCGGTGAGAAAATTCATCCGAGCAGCCCCCCGGCGGTGATGGCCCAGGTCAGCAGGGCAGCGATGCCGATCAGCATGACGAAGGCATAGTGGTAAAGGTAGCCCGTTTGCAGCCGAACGACGCGCGCCGTGACGTCCTTCACCCGTGCGCCGAGGCCTTCGACAATGGTCTGGTCGACCAGCCAATCATCGAAGCCGCGCCACAGGGCGCGGCCAATCCAGAATGCGGGCCGGACGAACAGGAAGTCGTAAAGCTCGTCGAAGTACCACTTGTTGAGCAGGAATTTGTAGAGGCCGCGGTTCGCCGCGGCGAGACGCGCCGGCGCGGTCGTGTCGACCATGTACATGTACCACGCGGCCGCGAAGCCAAGCAGCATGGCGATGGTCGAGGCGGCACGGGCCCAGAACGGCACGCCGTGCACCGCCTCGACGAGTTCCTCGTTGACGACGAGGGATCCCGCGAAGAAGTGGACGATATGCTCGGCGTGGCCGATGAAGAAATCGCTCCAGATGAAACCCGCGAGCACGGCTCCGGCACCGAGGAAATAGAGCGGCACGAGCATGACGTTCGGGCTCTCATGCGCATGATCGTAGGCGGAGCCGGGGGCGTGGTCGTCGTGCGCGTGTTCCTCGCGACCATGAGCCGGTGAGCGGGGATTGCCGTGGAACGTCAGGTGGATCAGGCGCCAGGAATAGAAGCTCGTGAACATGGCGGCGATCACCAGCGTCCAGAAGCCGAACATGCCCAGATTGCCGCCCACCGCATAGGCGGATTCGATGATCGCATCCTTCGAGAAGAAGCCGGCGAAGCCGATCGGCAGCCCCGGTATGCCGACGCCGGTGAGCGCGAGGGTACCGATGAGCATCATCCAGTAGGTGACCGGAATTTTCCTGGCCAGGCCGCCCATGTTCCGCATGTCCTGCTCATGATGCATCGCGTGGATCACCGAGCCGGC
>CAZASR010000358.1:0-1646 GCA_964487765.1 uncultured Devosia sp.
TGGAAGGTGAGCTCGGTGTCTTCCATGGCGAACAGGCGCTGATACTGGCGCACCAGGGCGTTCTTGGGCTCGGTGAGAATCTGGATGAGGGCCGCCTCGTCGAGATCCTCGAGGGTCGCGATGACCGGCAGGCGGCCGATGAATTCGGGGATGAGGCCGAATTTCACCAGATCCTCGGGCTGTACGTCCTTGAGCAGGTCGCCGACGCGACGGTCCTGCGGGTCCTTGACGGTGGCCGCGAAGCCCATGCCGGAGCCTTCCGAGCGGGCCGCGATGATCTTTTCGAGGCCGGCGAAGGCGCCGCCGCAGATGAACAGGATGTTCGTCGTGTCCACCTGCAGGAATTCCTGCTGCGGATGCTTGCGGCCGCCCTGCGGCGGCACGGAGGCAACGGTGCCTTCCATGATCTTGAGCAGGGCCTGCTGCACGCCCTCGCCCGACACGTCGCGGGTGATGGACGGGTTGTCCGACTTGCGGCTGATCTTGTCGACCTCGTCGATGTAGACGATGCCGCGCTGGGCCTTCTCGACATTGTAGTCGGCAGCCTGGAGCAGCTTGAGGATGATGTTCTCGACGTCCTCGCCGACATAGCCCGCCTCGGTGAGGGTCGTGGCGTCGGCCATGGTGAAGGGCACGTCGAGGATGCGCGCGAGGGTCTGCGCCAGCAGGGTCTTGCCGGTGCCCGTCGGACCGACCAGCAGGATGTTGGACTTGGCGAGCTCGACGTCCTGATTCTTGGTGGCGTGCTGCAGGCGCTTATAGTGGTTGTGGACCGCGACCGACAGGTTACGCTTGGCACGGGCCTGGCCGATCACGTAATCGTCAAGCACCTTGTAGATCTCGGCTGGCGTCGGGACGCCTTCCGAGGACTTCACCATCGAGGTTTTATTTTCCTCGCGGATGATGTCCATGCACAGTTCGACACATTCATCACAGATGAACACGGTCGGGCCGGCGATCAACTTGCGAACTTCGTGCTGAGACTTGCCGCAGAAGGAGCAATACAGCGTGTTCTTGCTTTCGCCGGTGGAAGTTTCTTTGGACATCCGTCACTCCATCGGGGCCACCCGCCCCGCCTACCGCGCATTGATCGAGGCTAACGCGCGAGACTTAAAGAATATGTTGCCGGGCCGACCTTAGCGAGGGGTCCGGCAGGTCACAATGACAGGAGTGTCACACTCCAAAGGCGCCTTCCGGCAACCTTAACGCACCAGATTTTACGCAGTCGCGCCTTCGGGAAGCGCACGCTTTTCGAAAATCTGGTCGATGATGCCGAAATCCTTGGCCTCTTCGGGGCTGAGGAAGCGGTCGCGCTCGAGGGCGTTGTGGACCGTATCGTAGTCCTTGCCGGTGTGCTTGACATAGATCTCGTTGAGCCGGCGCTTCAGCTTCTCCGTGAACTGGGCGTGGATCAGGATATCGGTCGCCTGACCCTGGTAGCCGCCGGAAGGCTGGTGGACCATGATCGAGGCGTTGGGCAGCGAGCCGCGCAGACCGGATTCGCCGCCGGCGAGCAGGAGCGAGCCCATCGAAGCCGCCTGCCCCGTGCACAAGGTCGCCACGGGCGGGCGGATGAACTGCATGGTGTCGTAGATCGCTAGGCCCGAGGTCACGACGCCGCCGGGGCTGTTGATGTACATGTTGAT
>CAZASR010000359.1:0-1633 GCA_964487765.1 uncultured Devosia sp.
TGGCAGCAGATGATCAAGGGCGTCGTGCTGCTCGGCGCGGTGATCTTCGACGTCAACAACAAGAACAAGGGATAGGGGCGAGCGGCCGGCTCAGGCGTCCTGCACCACTTCGGCGTCGTCCCGCTTGCCCCACTCGGCCCATGAGCCGTCATAGACCGCGACGTCCCTCGCGCCGGCGAGCTTGAGCGCCAGCAGCAGCATCGAGGCGGTGACGCCCGACCCGCAACTCGTAATCACCGGCGCGCCGAGATCGATCCCCGCCTGCGCGATCAGCGTGCGCAATTCGCCCGCGGGCTTCAGCCGCCCGTCACGCACCAGTTCGTTCCCCGGCAGGCTCACCGAGCCGGGCATGTGCCCCGACCGGAGGCCCGGGCGCGGTTCGGGGTCGCGGCCGGCAAAGCGCCCCGCGGGCCGCGCATCGGCGATCTGTGCGCGCGCCGCGACCGCCCCCTGCATGTCGGCGAAGTCCTTGACCAGTTCGGGCCGGAAGCGTGGCGTGAACGTCACCGGCGCTCGCATTGTCCGCCCCGATTCCAGCGGGCGGTCCTCGGCCTTCCATTGCGGCAGGCCGCCCTCGAGGAGGCGCACCTCGCTCGCCCCCATCGCGATGAGCTCCCACCAGACGCGCGGCGCCGAGAACAATCCGGCGCCGTCATAGACCACCAGGGTCATGCCGTCGCCGATGCCGAGCGCACCCACCGCCGCCGCGAACGCTTCGGGCGGCGGCAGCATGTGCGGCAGGTCGGTGGCCTTGTCGGCAATGGCGTCGATATCGAAGAACACCGCACCCGGGATGTGGCCCGCAAGGTATTCGTCGTAGCCGTCGCGGTTCATCGCCGGCAGGTACCAGCTCGCGTCGATCGGCACGATTTGGGGATCGTCGAGGCGCGCCGCGAGCCACTGGGTCGAGACGAACGGATTGTCCATGGTCACTCCGTGAACTTGATCAGGCTCCACCCATAGCCTCCCGGGCCGGTTGCGCGAAGGCCGGAAATCCGTCCAGCGCGCCACCGCGGCTCCGAACACTTTAGACCAGTTCCAAACTTGGTCGATATTTCTTGAACCACAAACTCCACTTTGTTACGGCCCGCGATAGTCATGGAAGGAGACGAGGGCCAATGAGACTGTTTCGACTGAGCCTGCTGCTTGGGACGTGCGCGCTGGCGCTGCCGGCCATTGCGGCCGAACCGACCGACGCCGAAATTCTCGACACCTATGCCGATATCGCGCTGGCCGGTTACGAGGACGCCCTCACCACGGCGAAGGCGCTCGACACCGCGGTCGCGGCTCTCATCGCCAATCCGAGCGAGGACACGCTGGCGGCGGCCCGCGCGGCGTGGCGCGCGGCGCGTCCGTGGTACCAGGAGACGGAGGCCTTCCGTTTCGGCAACCCGATCGTCGACGACTGGGAAGGCCGCGTGAATGCCTGGCCGCTCGACGAAGGTCTCATCGATTATGTGGATGCCTCCTATGGCGTCGAGCGCGACGAGAACAGCCTCTACACCGCCAACGTCATCGCCAACCCGTCCATCATCATCGACGGCGAACAGGTCGATGCCTCGGCCATCACCCCGGATTTCCTGCAGAAGGTGCTGCAGGAGGCGGGCGGCGTCGAAGCCAATGTCGCGACCGG
>CAZASR010000360.1:0-1629 GCA_964487765.1 uncultured Devosia sp.
CTGCAGGCCGGGATCGGCACCGGCCCGTGGCCGAAATCCGTGCAGGACCGCTACGGCGTCACCGAGTTCACGCAGTTCCGCGGCGCCGAGATGATGGCGAAGAAATACGGCCTGTCGCGCGACAATCTCGACGCCTTCGCGCTCGACAGCCACCGCAAGGCAGCGGCGGCGACACAGGCCGGGGCGTTCGACGCGGAGATCGTGCAGGTCGGCGATCACCGGAGCGACGAGGGCATCCGCTACGATGCGTCATTGAAAGCCCTCGGCGGCCTCAAGACGCTCGTCCCCGACGGCGTCATCACCGCAGGCAATGCCAGCCAGATCTGCGACGGCGCGTCGGCTGTCCTCATCGCCAGCGAGGCGGCCGTGAAGGCGCACGGCCTCAAGCCGCTCGCCCGGGTCGACCAGCTCACCGTCACCGCCGGCGATCCCGTGATCATGCTCGACGAACCGATCCGAGCCACGCGCACCGCTCTCCAAAAGTCCGGCCGCAAGATCGACGAGATCGACCTTTATGAAGTCAACGAAGCCTTCGCCCCTGTGCCCTTGGCATGGCTTCAGCAGATCGGCGCAGACCCGGCGAAGCTCAATGTCCACGGCGGCGCAATCGCCCTCGGCCACCCGCTCGGAGCCTCCGGAGCCAAGCTCATGGCCACCCTAGTCCACGCCCTCCACCGCCACGACAAGCGCTTCGGCCTGCAAACAATGTGCGAAGGCGGCGGAATCGCCAACGTGACCATCGTGGAGCGGCTGCCGTGATATCCCCCTGTTTGGAAGGGAGGGGAGACCGCGCGGGCGGCGCTACGAATAGCCGCGCTGGGCACAGACCCTCTGTCCTACACATCGGCTGATGTGCCATGCTGGCCGAGATGAATTGGCTCTCTCCTCTCGCCCCTGGTCCGCGCCTCGATCGGCAGGCGCTAAAGTCACGAAAAAAGACGCATGACCGTGTGACTTTAGCGACTTTAGGGCGCGCGCCATGAAAATCGCCTGCATCGGCGGCGGGCCGGCGGGGCTCTATTTCGCCATCTCGATGAAGCTGCGCGACCCGAGCCACCAGATCGAAGTGTTCGAGCGCAACGCGCCGGGAGTCACCTTCGGATGGGGCGTCGTCTTCTCCGACCAGACCGTGGAAAACCTCGAGCGCAACGATCCCAAATCGGCGCAGATCATCGCGTCCGAATTCGCCCACTGGGACGACATCGACGTCCACATCAAGGGCGAGTGCATCACCTCGTCGGGCCACGGCTTCATCGGAATCGGCCGTAAGCGATTGCTCGAAATCCTGCAGGATCGCGCCCGCGAGCTCGGCGTCACGCTCCACTTCAATGCCGAGTGCGACCCCGCCGATCCCAAGTGGCAGGCCTACGATCTCGTCATCGCCGCCGACGGCGCCAACTCGCGCTTCCGCGACGCGCACGCCGGCGCCTTCCAGGTCGACATCGACGTGCGCGCCAACAAGTTCGTCTGGCTCGGCACGTCCAAGGTCTTCGACGCTTTCACCTTCGCGTTCGAGGAGACCGAACACGGCTGGATTTGGGCGCACGCCTACCGCTTCGCGCCGGATTGCTCGACCTTCATCGTCGAATGTTCGGAGGAAACCTGGCGAAGTTTCGGTTTCGACAGGAT
>CAZASR010000361.1:0-1575 GCA_964487765.1 uncultured Devosia sp.
CCGAGCTTCCACGCCTCGATGCCGGTGGTGCCGCTCGATCGCATCATCGTCACCGAGGACATCGACATCGCCGAGGCGGGGGTGCATCGCTCGGCTCTCGCCCGGGAGGCGAGCGACCATCTGCCAATCTGGGCCCGCCTCAGCCTGCCGAGCTGAAGAACCGCTCCGCCGCCGCGATCGCCCGGTCGATCGCGGCCTCGTCGACGTCGAGATGCGTCACCCAGCGCTGCTGCGAGACGCCGCTGCTGCCGGGATAGCCACCGGTGACGCCGATCCCTTCGGCGGCGAGGAAATCGCTGAACGCGGCCGAGCGCTCCGCGGTCACATTCACCCACACGATGTTCGTATCGGGCCGCGTTACGGCCAGCTCGGGCATGCGCGCAAACCCTTCCGCCAGCCGGCGGGCATTGGCGTGATCGATGGCGAGGCGTTCCACATTGTGCTCGAGCGCATACAGCCCGGCCGCGGCAATGATGCCGACCTGCCGCAGGCTGCCGCCCAGCGCCTTGCGATAGCGGCGCGCCCGCGCAATCAGTTCCGGCTCCCCGGCCAGTACCGAGCCGATTGGCGCCCCGAGGCCCTTGCTGAGGCAGACCGACACGGTGTCGAACGGCCGCGCGATCTCGGCGGCGTCGATGTTGCCGGCCACCGCCGCATTGAAGATCCGGGCGCCGTCGAGATGCGTGCCGAGCCTGTGCCGCCTGGCGAGCGCCGTGGCCTCCTCGATCCAGCTTTGCGGCATCACCCGGCCGTGGAAGGTATTTTCGAGCGCGAGAAGCCGGGTGCGCGGATAGTGCTCGTCTTCTTCCTTGATCGCCGCCTCGATATCGCCCGGCGCCAGTGTGCCGTCCGGCTGGTGCGGCACCGGCTGCGGCTGGATGCCGCCCAGCCACGCTGCGCCGCCCTGCTCGTGCATGTAGCAATGCGCCTCCATACCCGCGATATACTCGTCGCCCCGCCCGCAATGGGACATCAGCGCGGTGAGGTTGGCCTGCGTCCCGGAGGTGACGAATACCGCCGCAGGCTTTCCAAGCCGCTCGGCCATTGCGCCTTCGAGCCGGCGCACCGTCGGATCGTCGCCGAACACGTGGTCTCCGACCTCGGCCTCGGCCATGGCGCGGCGCATGGCGGCGCTCGGTCGGGTCACGGTATCGGAGCGGAAATCATCGCGGATCTGGGCCATGCGGGACGGAATCGGTGGTTGATGGAGATGGAGTGGACTGGACGCTGCCGCACGATTGACGTAAACGTCAAATCCTCTTCACATCCTCAGCGGCGGGCGCGAGTGGCCCGGTGCTCTGGAGTGGGCTCCTCCCGAGCCCTTATGCGTCGTACTGCGATCAACTGCCGGTTCCGCAGGGTGTTCCCCCTGGCGGTGCTTTGCGTTGGCTGCGACATATTGTGTCGGTTAACTTTTCAGGCTAGAACCTGAACGTCGAATATTGCGGCCGACCGTCCGTGCCTGGCGACGCCTGACGCGCCTGCTGACGTCACTAGCGACATTTCGATTGGCGTTTCTATGAAGGGCAACGCCACGGCAGAGACTGCGAGAGGGACTTATATGGCTACCGGCAC
>CAZASR010000362.1:0-1562 GCA_964487765.1 uncultured Devosia sp.
AAAATCGCACGTTTATTGCAGGCAATGGCCATGGCGATCATCACCCGCTGGCACTGGCCGCCCGACATCTGGTGCGGAAAGGCGCCCAGTCGCGACGCCGCGTCGCCGATGCCAACCTGCTCGAGCAGTTCGATGGCGCGCTCGCGGCGGGCACGGCGGTCCATGCCCAGATGGAAGCGCAGCGTCTCCTCGAGCTGGAAGCCGACCGTGAAGCACGGATTGAGCGAGGCGATGGGCTCCTGGAAGATCATGGCGATGTCCTTGCCGACGATCTTGCGGCGCTCGGCGCGCGATATCGTCAGCATGTCCTTGCCGTCGAACGCCATGCGGTCGGCCGTCACCGTGGCGCTCGGTGGCAGCAGGCCCATCAGCGCCAGCATCTCCACCGACTTGCCCGACCCGGACTCGCCGACAATGGCGAGCACTTCGCGCGAATCGACACTGAGATCGATGCCCTCCACCGCCTTGAACTGGCCAACGGAGGTGTCGAACGAAACGGTGAGGTTTCTTATCTCGAGCAAAGCCATCGACGTCAGCTCCGCTTCAGCTTTGGATCGAGGGCGTCGCGCAGGCCGTCGCCGATGAGGTTGATGGCGAGCACGGTGACGAGGATGCACAGGCCCGGCCAGGTGACGATCCACCAGGCTGAGGTAATGAACTCGCGGGCACGCGCCAGCATGGTGCCCCATTCGGGGGTCGGCGGCTGCGCGCCCATGCCGAGAAAGCCGAGCGCCGCCGCCTCCAGAATGGCGTTCGAGAAGCTCAGCGTCGCCTGGACGATCAGCGGCCCGAGGCAATTGGGCAGGATCGTGCGGAACATCACGCGGAAATGCCCGGCGCCGGCGAGGCGCGCGGAGGTGACGTATTCGCGGTTCTTCTCGCTCATCACCGCGGCGCGGGTCAGCCGGGCGAAGTGCGGCTGCAGCACGAGCGCGATGGCGAGCATGGCATTGAACAGGCCTGGCCCGAGGATCGCCACCAGGACGAGGGCGAGCAGCAGCGATGGGAAGGCGAGGACGATATCCATCACGCGCATGATCAGCGCGTCGACCCAGCCGCGGAAATAGCCGGCGATCAGGCCCAGCGTCACCCCGACGATCATCGCGCCGATGACGACGAAGAAGCCGATGAACAGCGAATAGCGCGCGCCATGGATCAGGCGCGAGAGAAGGTCGCGGCCGACCTCGTCGGTGCCGAGGAAGTATTCGGGCTTGCCGCCGAGCAGCCAGGAGGGCGGCGTGCGGATCGAATCGCGGAACTGGATCTCGGGCGCATAGGGCGCGAGCACGTCGGCGAAGATCGCCACCAGGATCAGCAGCAGGAAGACGACGAGGCCCACGACCGCGCCGCGGTTCACCGAGAAATAGTACCAGAAATCGCGCAGGCCGGCGAAGCGGGCGGTCGGCGACTGCTCGAGCGTGCTCTCGGCCATCACTGCACCCGAATGCGTGGATTGATGACGGCATAGAGCACGTCGACCAGCAGGTTCACCGCCATCACGATGAGCGCGATCAGCAGCAGGCCCGACTGCACGGCGACATAGTCGCGCTTGGAGATCGAAT
>CAZASR010000363.1:0-1552 GCA_964487765.1 uncultured Devosia sp.
TGCCGTAGCGCAGGCGGGTGACGATTTCGCCATGGGTGCCGGGCTCGTCGCGGACATTGAGGCGATCCCAGGAGGCGACGTTTACGACGCAATGCTCCTCACCCTCGACGACGAAAGTGTCGGCGGCAGGGGCAGGGAGGGCAACCAATACCGCCAGGGCGGCAAGGCAGGCGAAAGCAAGACGGGACATGGCGAGCTCCGTGAGTTGACGGAGAATTGCCGCTGGTGGTTGAACCGGACGTGAATGGACTTGATGGATGCCAACCGGGGTGACGATGAGCATCGAGATCACACTCCTCGTATTGCTGGCCGCCATGCTGAACGCGGGCTGGAACGCGCTCATCAAGGTGAGCGGCGACCGCATTGCCTCGATGGCAGTCGTGACGCTGTTCGGCAGCCTCGTCTCGCTGGTCGCACTGCCATTCGTCGAAATGCCCGACCCCGCGAGTTGGCCGCTGCTGGCGCTCGCGATCCTCATCCACACCGCCTACCATTTCGCGCTTGCCGCCGCCTACAACCACGGCGATCTCGGCCAGGTCTATCCGATCGCCCGCGGGTCGGCGCCGCCACTGGTGGCGCTGGGCGCGGCGGTCTTTGCCGGTGAGGTGCTGGGCATTATTCCGCTGTTCGACATCATCTTCCTCGCGACGGGCGTCATGGCGCTTGCCCTGGATCGGCGGGCAGGGCTCAGCCGTAACCCATGCGCCGTCCTGCTGGCGCTCGGGACGGGCGCGATGATCGCCTCCTACACGCTGGTCGACGGGCTGGGCGGGCGAATGGCCGGTTCCGCCCTCGGTTTTGCAGTCTGCCTCACGATCGGCGACGGCGTCCTGACGTTTTTCATTGCCCTGATGTGGAAGGCCAGCGCGATCGTCCATGTCGCAAGGAGCAACGCGTTACCGGCAGTGTTGGCAGGTGGCATGCAGGTCGGCTCCTACTGGATCATCATCATGGCGATGGCACTGGCGCCGCTCGGGATGGTTTCGGCGCTGCGCGAGTCGAGCGTGCTGTTTGCCGCGCTGATCTCGGCCTTCATCCTCAAGGAAGGATTCGGCGTCTGGCGCTTCGTTTCGACGGGGCTGATCGCCTGCGGCATCGGGCTCACCCGCTACAAGCCGTAGCGCGGCTTGCGCCGGCGGGGAAATCCGCCTATATCCCGCCCGCGTCCAGCATTCCCGGGCGTAATTCACACGTGGAGCCGGCCGTCCCTGACGTCCATCCGGTGGTGGGCATGAGCCCGCTGACCGCTCCGCGGAGGCAAAACCGGTAAAGGAGCCTTCCATGGCATTGCCCGAATTTTCCATGCGCCAACTGCTCGAAGCAGGCGTTCATTTCGGCCACCAGTCGCATCGCTGGAACCCGAAGATGGAGCGCTATATCTTCGGCGTGCGCAACGACATCCACATCCTCGATTTGAGCCAGACCGTGCCGATGCTGCAGCGCGCGCTGCCGCTGGTGTCGGACACGGTGGCAGATGGCGGCCGCGTGCTGCTGGTCGGCACCAAGCGCCAGGCGGCGCCGGTGGTAGCGCAGGCGGCGCGCGACAGCGCCC
>CAZASR010000364.1:0-1550 GCA_964487765.1 uncultured Devosia sp.
GCTGCTCGCCCGAATTGAGGCGCAGGATCGCCCAGCCGGCGTCGCGGCCCACATACTGGGCGTAAGTGCCGGCGGAACGCGCGATCTGGCCGCCCTTGCGGGGCTTCATCTCGACATTGTGGACGATCGTGCCGACCGGCATGCGCTCGAGCGGCATGGCATTGCCCGGCTTCACGTCGATCGTCTGCAGCGAGGAGACGATCTTGTCGCCCGCGGCCAGGCGCTGCGGCGCCACGATATAGGCGAGCTCGCCATCGTCGTACTTGACCAGCGCGATCCAGGCGGTGCGGTTAGGATCGTATTCCAGCCGCTCTACGGTGCCGACGGCGTCGAACTTGACGCGCTTGAAATCGACCAGGCGATACGAGCGCTTGTGCCCGCCGCCACGGTGATAAGCGGTGGTGCGGCCGGTGTTGTTGCGGCCACCCTTCTTGCTCAGCCCCTCGGTCAGCGTCTTCACCGGCGCGCCCTTCCACAGCTCCGACCGGTTGGTCGTGATGAGCCCACGGCGGCCGGGAGAGGTGGGATTGTAAGTAATCAGACCCATTGTTCTCAGCCTCCCTTTAGACGCCGGTCGAAATATCGATCGACTGGCCGTCGACGAGGGTTACGATTGCCTTCTTGGTGTCGTTGCGGACGCCAAGGGTATTGCGGAAGCGCTTCACCTTGCCCTTGCGGACGAGCGTGTTGACCGCCTTCACCTTCACCGAGAACAGCCCTTCGACGGCCGCCTTGATGTCGGACTTGGTCGCGTTCACCGCCACGTCGAACACGATCTGGCCGTGCTCGGACGCCAGCGTCGACTTTTCGGTGACGACCGGCGAGCGGATGATGTCGTAGTTCGTAAACTTGCTCATGCGAACCGCGCCTCCAGCGCTTCGACGGCGGCTTTGGTCAGGACCAGCCGGTTGCGGCGCAGAATGCCCGCGACGTTGATGCCCTGGATGGGCAGCACGTCGATCTGCGGGATGTTGCGAGCGGCCAGGGCGAAGTTCTTGTCGAGCTCCGCACCGTCCACGATCAGCACGTTCGACCAGTCGAGCTTGCCGAAGGTCGTGCGCAGCGCGGCGGTCTTGGCTTCCTTGATCGCCAGCGTGTCGACCACGGTCAGCTCGCCTGCCTTGGCCTTGGCCGAAAGGGCGTGCTTGAGGGCGAGCGCGCGGACCTTCTTGGGAAGATCGATGGCGTGCGAACGCGGCGTCGGGCCGAAGGCGCGACCACCGCCGCGGAACTGCGGCGCCCGGCGCGAACCGTGACGGGCCGAACCGCCGCCCTTCTGGCGACCCCACTTCTTGGATGTGAGGGCGATCTCGGCGCGATTCTTGACGTCATGGGTGCCGGCCATGGCCTTGAGGCCCTGGTAGCGCACCATGCGGTGGAGGATGTCGGCACGCGGCTCGAGACCGAAAATCTCGTCCTTGAGCGTGAGCGAACCGGCGTCCTTACCGTCGAGGGAAGTGACCTGAATATCCATTACTTGCTCTCCCCGGCGGCAGCCGCGGCGGGCTTGAACGAGCCCGGAACTACGGCGTCCTTATGCATCGGCTTCT
>CAZASR010000365.1:0-1528 GCA_964487765.1 uncultured Devosia sp.
CGGCAGGCTTCCCCTTACGCCGGGAAAGCCGATCTGCCGAGTCCGCTCCTGGGCGCATCCGTTCGGCATTGACCGCCTCGTGAGGGCTGTGCAGGTTGCCGGAAGGGTGACCCGTGTCCGGGGACCCCGCAGGCCGCAAAGGACGATGCCAATGTACGAAACGCTCAACGGCTCCGCCCATCCGCTTGCGTCGCGCGAGATGCAGCTCGTCGCCGTCCCCGAGGACGAGCGGGTTTGGGTGCCGCAGGCCGAGGGGGTCTGGTTCCGCCCGCTGCTGCTCAACACGGTGCAGGGCCAGTGGTGCAATCTGCTGCGCGTGCGCAAGGCCGGCATCCTCAGCCGCCACCTGCATCCCGCGCCCGTCCATGGCTATGTCATCGAGGGGCGCTGGCACTATCTCGAGCACGACTGGGTCGCCGAAACCGGCTCCTACGTGTTCGAGCCGCCCGGCGAGATCCACACCCTGACCGTCCCCGAGGATTGCGAGGAGATGATCACCTTCTTCAACATCTCGACCTGCATGGTCTATCTCAACGAGGAGAATCGGCAGGTGGGGTTCGAGGATGTCTTCACCAAGATCGATATGTGCAGGAAGCACTATGTCGATGTGGGCCTCGGCGCCGATTATGTGGATCAGTTCATCAGATGAGCCGCGCCGGAGCGAAGATGCCGACAGGGGCGTGGGGGAGGCCGGGTGCACTGGGCAACTGAGTTCTACGCCGGCAAGGCCGTGCTCGTCGTCGGCGGGACCTCGGGCATCGGCCTCGGCATTGCCACCGCCTTCCGCGATGCCGGCGCGCATGTCGTCGCGACCGGCGCGACGGAAGCGGAGGTCGCTGCCGCCACGGCAACGGGACGAATTGCGTTCCACACGCTCGATGTGCGCGATGCGGCTGCGGTCGATGCGGTCGCCGCGACCTTGGGGCCGCTCGCGGCGCTTGTCGATTGCGCGGGCGTCAATCTGCGCGCTGCCGAATATACGGAGGCGGGGTTCGCCACCGCCCTCGACATCAATCTGAGCGGCGCGATGCGGCTCGCCACGGCCTTCCGGCCCCGCCTCGCCGGCGGCGCAATGCTGGCGATCGGATCGATGTTCTCGTTCTTCGGTGCGCCGCATGCGCCGGCCTATGCGGCCAGCAAGGCGGGCCTCGTCGGGCTGGTCAAATCGCTGGCGGTGGCGTTCGCCGGGGAAGGCATCCGCGTCAATGCCCTGGCGCCGGGCTGGATCGAAACCCCGATGACCGCCGCGCCGCGCGCCGATCCGCTCCGCTTTGCCGAGCTCAGCGCCCGTATCCCCGCGGGCCGCTGGGGCACGCCGGCCGATATCGCACCGGCCGCGCTGTTCCTGTGCTCGCCGCTGGCCGCCTACATCACGGGGGCGGTGCTGCCCGTCGATGGCGGCTATCTGGCAAACTGAAATTTCCCGAGGACGAGCGAAAGCGTCCATCGGCCCTCAAGCCTCCGGTTCTGGGGGGTGCTCCTTCCCCTTGGGGGAAAGAGCGGGCGAGGCGGGACCATTGGTCCAGCC
>CAZASR010000366.1:0-1521 GCA_964487765.1 uncultured Devosia sp.
TGAACGAGAACATGGTGATGGCGATGATGGCGGCGACGAAGGGCCGCTTCTGCGCAAGACCTGCCATCTGCGGGATCGTCTCAACGAAGCCATCCTTGGTACGCATCGCAAGCAACGCTGCGAACATGCAGATGGTCATGGCGATGTAGATGGCCATGTAGATCGCGACCCCCTCGACCCCCACCGAAGTGCCGGCACTGAGACCGACGAGCGAGAAGCCGACATGGCCGATGGACGAGTAGGCGAGCAGCCGCTTGATGTTGTTCTGCCCGATGGCGGCGAAGGCGGCAAGTACCATGGACGCGATCGACAGGAAGATCACGATCTGCTGCCAGTCATGAGTGACGCCGCCGAAGGGCACGGTGACCACACGAATGATGAGGGCCATGGCTGCGACCTTGGGGGCAGCGGCAAAGAAGGCGGTCACAGGTGTCGGCGCGCCCTCGTACACATCGGGCGTCCACATATGGAACGGCACGGCCGCGATCTTGAAGGCGATGCCGGCGATGAGGAATACCATGCCGAAGATGAGACCGATCGAACGCTGCGCCCCCGTGACCGCACCGACGATCTGGTCGAGCTGCGTCATGCCGGTGAAGCCATAGATCAATGACGCGCCATAAAGCAGCATGCCGGAGCTCAGCGCGCCGAGCACGAAATATTTGAGGCCCGCTTCCGTGGACTTGCTGTCGTCACGCTTCAGGGCGGCGACGACGTAGAGAGCGAGCGACTGCAACTCGAGGCCGACATAGAGGCTCATGAGATCGTTGGCCGATACCATGACCATCATGCCCAGGGTCGCGAGCAGGACGAGG
The DNA here is from genome assembly GCA_964487765.1 of uncultured Devosia sp. Taxonomy (GTDB): domain Bacteria; phylum Pseudomonadota; class Alphaproteobacteria; order Rhizobiales; family Devosiaceae; genus Devosia_A. Next base: position 816 of record CAZASR010000366.1, read on the forward strand.
ATCGAATACTCGAACTTGTCGAGCCCCATTGGCTTGGCGGTCGAGGTCGAGAGCACAAGCGAGAAGGCCGAGCCGCCCAGTACGAGGAACTTCATGTAGCGGGCGAAGCCATCGACGATGAAGGCCCCGTTGAAGAGCACGCCTTCCTTCGGCTGCCAGATGCTCAACGCCGTGACCGCAACGAGCAGCACGATCGAAAGGACGGCAATGCCGGCCGACCGGTCCTTTGAGAAGATCACGCCGGCGAGCAGCAGCACGATGATGCCGACGGCGAGCAGCAGTTCGGGATAGGCCGGTGCGAGCGCGGCGAAGCTGGAGAGGTCGGAATTCATCAAATCTCTCCTAGTGGACCGAGGCGACCAACGGAGCCGCGGCTCCTATCGCCTTGCCGAAATTCTCCGCCACGAGATGCACCGACGCGGCGGTGGCATCGAGGATCGGAGCGGGATAGAAGCCGAAGAAGATGGTGAGAACCAGCAGCGGGACCAGCACCGCAATTTCGCGGCGGTCGAGATCCAGCATGCCCATCAGCGATTCCTTGGTCAGGGCGCCGAAAATGATCCGGCGGTAGAGCCAGAGCGCGTAGGCCGCCGAGAGGATGACGCCGAAAGCCGCGAAGAAGGCCACCCAGGTATTGACCTGGAATGTGCCCACCATGGTGAGGAATTCGCCAATGAATCCCGACGTGCCCGGCAGGCCCACATTG
>CAZASR010000367.1:0-1502 GCA_964487765.1 uncultured Devosia sp.
CCAGCTACGGCCTGACCGAGGACACCCTGGTCGTCTTCGTCAGCGACAACGGCTGCCCCGACTACATCCGCGAGGTCTGCTCGAACGACCCTCTCAACGCCTGGAAGCGCTACCTGACCGAAGGAGGCGTCCGGGTGCCCTACATGATGGCCTGGCCCGGCAAGATCCCCGTCGGCGGGACCTTTGAGAAGCCCGTCAGCACCTTGGACATCTTCCCCACTCTCGTGGCGGCAGGCGGCGGCACGGGCGATCCCGAGCGGCCGACCGACGGGCGCAATCTGCTGCCCTACGTGCAGGGACACGACGACGGCGTCCCCCACGAGCGGCTCTACTGGCGCTCGCTTCCGTCCTACGCGATCCGCGACGGCGACTGGAAGCTGCTGGTCAACGCCAGTCCGCAAGGCGGGACGGTCACCATGCTCTTCGACCTCGCGGACGATACGCCCGAGAAGCGGGACGTGTCGGCGCAGCATCCCGACATCGTGGCGCGGCTGACCCAGGAATGGAAAATCTGGAGCGACGGCCTCGGCGCGCCGCGCTGGCCCACCGCCAAGGAATTCGACGTGGAGATCAACGGCGTGCCGGTGCGCACCACCAACTGAAGGCGCCTGAGAGGTGGGGCGAGGCGCCGGCGATCACGCCTCGACACCGGTTCGTATCCGGGAGCGGCTGTTCGCAGAGCCTACTCGGCGAATACTTCTTCAAGCAGCGAGAACGCCATCGTCCAGGCCCGGCGCTCAGCTCGCGCGTCGTAGCCGAACCCGGGCATCGCCACCAATTCGTCGACGCGCGGGTTCGTATAGGTGTGTCCGACCCCGCCGAACAGATGAAGCTGCCAGTCCGCGCCCTTCTCCTCCATCTCGGCGGCGAAGGCGGCGCGATCCTCCGGCGGAACGACGGGATCGCGGGCCCCGACCATCATGAGCAGTTTGGCCTCGATCGGCCCGTCGACGCTGCCGGCTGGGCGCTTGAGACCGGGATGGAAGCCGATGGCGCACAGGATCGGCGCCCTTGCCCGTGCAAGTTCCGCGGCCACGATGCCGCCCTGGCAGAACCCGACCGCCGCCAGCCGAGAGGCGTCGACGTTGGGCTGAGCAGCGAGCGTCTCCAGGGCGGCGGTCGCGCGATCGCGCATCAGCCCTGGGGTCGCCATCATGTGCTCGTGCTTCGCGATCATCTCCTCGAAGGAGAATTGCTCATACGAGACGAAAGGCTCGCCATAGAGGTCCAGCGCAAGCGCGACATAGCCACGCTCGGCGAGTTTGCGCGCCCAAACGGTCATCCGCTCGTCGCGGCCCATGCCTTCGTGGGCGATCAGCACACCGGGTGCGGGCGCCCCGCGCGAGCCGTCGACGAGATAACCGGTCATGGTCACCTCGCCGGATCGGTAGGTCACCTCACGCTCGCTCATGATCGCCACCGGGCTCTTGGTCGATTGCCGAGAGGGTCATATGCCCTTCTCCCTAAGCGGCAAGCTGAGGCGCGAGCTTGCGCTCGACGAT